>NZ_BAAAQD010000020.1:0-244726 GCF_039531485.1 Dactylosporangium maewongense
GGCGTCTCGGTCGCCGGCGGCCGGACGCCGCGCGCCCGGCCGAGGACGCCGTAGAGCTCCGCGGTGGGGACCGCCGGGTTGTCGAGGGCCTGCAGCACCTCACCGGCCGCGGCGATGCTGAGCTGGCCCATGCCGGTCAGCACCCGGATCAGCCGGAGCCGGGCCAGGTGCGCGTGGCCGTACACGGCCTGGTTGCGCGCGGTGGGGGTGCCCGGCGGCAGCAGGCGCTCCCGCAGGTAGAACTTGATCGTCGGCACCGGGACACCGCTGCGACGGCTGAGTTCGGAGATGCGCATCGCACTGGGCATGGGCTTCCTCATCCGTAGCGGTGGTCAGCCGGCGAGCCGGTAGCGCGGGGCGGCGGTGGTGCGGCCCAGCACGGTGGTGAGGTCGTCGAGCTGCCGGGCGAGCGGCAGCAGCTCGGGACCGGTCAGGGCCTGGCCCCCGTCGCAGCGGGCCTGCTCGGGGCGCGGGTGCACGTCGATGATGACGCCGTCGGCGCCGGCCGCCACCGCGGCGCGGCTCAGCGGCGCGACCAGGTCGCGGCGGCCGCCGGAGTGCGACGGGTCGACGATGACCGGCAGGTGCGACAGGTGCTGCGCCAGCGGGACCGCGGCGATGTCGAGGGTGTTCCTGGTCGCCGGCTCGAAGGTCCGGATCCCGCGCTCGCACAGCACGATGTCGAGGGTGCCGGCGCGCGCGATGTACTCCGCGGCCATCAGCCACTCCTCGATCGTGTTCATCATGCCGCGCTTGAGCAGCACCGGCCGGCCGGCCGCACCGACCGCCTGCAGCAGCGGGAAGTTCTGCATGCTGCGCGTGCCGATCTGCAGCATGTCGGCGTAGCTGGCGACCAGCTCGACGTCGCGGACGCTCAGCACCTCGGTGACGACCGGAAGCCCGGTGCGGTCGCGGACGTCGGCGAGGATCTTCAGGCCCGCCTCGCCGAGGCCCTGGAAGGCGTACGGCGACGTGCGCGGCTTGAAGGCCCCGCCGCGCAGCATGGTCGCGCCGGCCGACCGGGCGATCTGCGCCGCCTCGGTCGTCTGCGCCGCCGACTCGACGGCGCAGGGGCCGGCGATGAGGGTGAACGTGCCGGGGCCGATCGTCACGCCGCCGACCTCGACGGTGGAGCGTTCCGTGCGGTGTTCGCGGCTGACCAGCTTGTAGGAGGTGGAGACCCGCCGGACCCGGCCGACCCCGCGCATCTCGTCGATGCGGAGCGCGTCGATGAGCGCCAGGTCGCCGGTGACGCCGATGAAGGTCCGCCCGGACCCACCGGCGACGCTGAGGCGGCCCACGCTCGCTTCGCCGCCCGCCGACTCGACGGCCGCGACGACGGCGTCCACGTCGTCGGCGGTCGCGTCCGGGGACATCACGATGACCATCAGCGACATTCCTCTCGTCGGCGCGCACCGCCGGGCACGGCGCCCGGCGGTGCGGGCGGGTCGTCAGGCGAGCTGGTGGGGCTTCGCGAACTGTCCGGGCGCGCGGCCCTTGCCGGCCGGGCCGCGGTAGGCCTGGGCCACCTCGAGCCACGCCTGCGCGTCGGCGCCGGTGGCGACGAGGTCGAGGTCGGCGTGGTGCCGGCGGCGGGTCGCGAGGAGGCACAGGTCGACGGCGGGGCCGGTGATCGTCTGGGTCGCGTCGTCCGGCCCGAACACCCACTGGGCGCCGGAGGGCGCGGTGACCTCGAAGCGGAACTGCCCGGCCGGCGGAGTCATGTCGTTGGACTGGTAGCCGAACTCCCAGGTGTGCACGACGAAGCCGACGACCCGCTTGAGGCGGTCGGTGTGCTGCCGCTGGACCCCGAGCCCGTCGGCGATGTCCTGGCCGTGGGCGAAGAGCTCGGTCATGCCGGCCGCGCACAGCACGGGGGCGGGGATGGGCCGGACGAGCCACGGCACGAGGGTGCCGTCGGCGACGCCGGCGAGCGCGGCGGTGCCGGCGTCACGCTCGGCCCGCCAGCGGGCGACCAGCGCCTCGCGGGGCAGCACGAGGTACTCCTCCAGCGCGGCGTTGACGGCCTTGTCGAAGGCGCCGAAGCCGGTGCCGATCCGCTGGGTCAGCGCGGTGAACGCCTCCGGGGTGCCGGCCGCCAGGCCCGCGATGCGGAAGACGAATGCGAGGTGGCCGACCTGGTGGGCCACGGTCCAGCCTTCGGCGGGAGTCGGCAGTGTCCACTGGGACTCGTCGAGGTCGGCGACCATGCGGTCGACGGCCTCGGCGTCGGCGGTGAGGTCGGCGATCACGTCCTGTGCGGTCACGGTTCAGCCTCCGGTCGAGTGGGTACGCGGGAGCGGGTCGGATGGACGAATCAAGCCTGCGGCGGGCGGGGCGCCGTGTCTTCTCCGCCTGTGCCGTGTGGCGACCGTGCCGTTCCACGGGCCGGTTCGCGGGCCTGCCAGCGCGCCTGCCGCCGCACCGCCGCTGGAGCCCCGCTGAAGTCTCGCTGGAGCGTCGCTGGACTCTGCGTATTCGCAGCCTGTGGGGCCTTTCGAGCGCCGCTTGCCGGACGTTGCCGGTGTCGATCCGGCAGTCATACGGTCACAGAACGCAGCACACGTTCGGTCGTTGCGAACCACCGCCGAATGGAGAGAGCCATGGACAGTGTTTCGGAACGGGCCGTCGGGCGAGCGATCGACGTGATGGTGGCCAATCTGGGCGAGCCACTCACGATCGACGACATGGCCGCGAGTGCGATGTTCAGCAAGTTCCACTTCACGCGGGTGTTCCAGCGCGTCACCGGGGTGTCCCCGGGCCGCTTCCTGTCGGCGCTGCGGCTGGAGGAGGCGAAGAAGCTCCTCGTGTCGACGCCGTGGACGGTCGCCGACATCAGCCACCGGGTCGGCTACAACAGCATCGGCACGTTCAGCTCACGCTTCAAGAGCAGCGTCGGGGTGTCGCCGACGGAGTACCGCCGCCTCGGCGGCCGGGACGTCCGCTCGCCGCGCTCCCCCTACGACCGCCCGGGCGGCGCCACCATCCACGGTCAGGTGATGCCGGCCGGCGACCGCGAGATCGGCGTCCTCTTCATCGGCCTGTTCCCGGACCGGATCCCGCAGGGCCGCCCGACGCGGTGCGCGACCCGGCGCGGCCCCGGCCGGTTCGTCATGGAGCACGTGCCCGCCGGCACCTGGCACATGATGGCCCACTCGGAGCCGGTGGGCGGGTCGCCGATGCTGGTCGGCATCGAGGGCCCGATCGTCGTGCACCACGACGGCGACCGGCTGCTGGCGAACCTGTGCCTGCGCCCCAGGTCGGTCTTCGACCCGCCGATCCTCACCGCCCCGCTCAACTCGCGGGCGCTGAACGTCCAGCACCTGCCGCTGAACGCCGATGTGGTCATGCCGGCGGCCGCATGAGGATGGCTTCCCCAATGCGCGCCCGTCCGGACCTCGATCCGCGACGGGCGCGCACGTCGCGCGGCCGGGTGGGCTCGACCCCCCGGCCGTGTGTCGTGCGCGCCCGTAAGGACACCGTCGAGAACAGCCGTGGACACGCACACGGCCGCCCCGCCGTGCGGCGTGGGGCGGCGGTCTGCGGGGTCGTGCCGGCGCGACGCTCAGCCGGCGAGGGTGGTCGGCTGCTGCCAGGCGGACGACGTGGTGAAGTTCGGGTCCTCGACCGCCGGGTCGCCGCGCAGGATCGCCCGCTGGAGGCGACGCAGCGGCGGCGAGGGGTCCACCCCCAGGTTGGCCACCGTCAGGGTCCGCACCCGCTGGTAGGCCTCCAGTGCCTGGCCCTGCCGGCCGGCCCGGTACAGGGCCAGCATGTAGAGGGAGTAGAAGTGCTCGTGCAGCGGGTAGCGCGCGCACAGCGTGGCCAGCTCGCCGATCAGCTGGTGGTGCCGGCCGAGCCGCAGGTCCGTCTCGATGCGCAGGTCCAGGTCGCTGAGGCGGATCTCCTCCAGGCGCGTCGTCTCGAGCCGCAGCTGCGAGCCGGCGGCGATGTCGGCGAACGCCTGCCCGCGCCACAGCCGCAGGGCGGCGGCGAGCTTGGCCGCGGCCTCCTGGTGGTCCTCGCGGTCGGCCGCCTCGTGCCCCTGCGCCGACAGCTCCAGGTAGCGGGTGGCGTCCACGTCGTCAGGGGCGACGTCCAGCACGTAGCCGCACCGGCGGGTGATGAGCACGTCGCGCGGCGAGCGGTGCCCGCCGGCTTCGAGGGCCTGCTGGATCTTTTTTCGCAGCTGGAGCACGTAGGTATGCAGCGTCGGTACCGCGCTGCGCGGCGGACAGCTGCCCCAGATCTCCTCCAGCAGCGTGGAGATGGTGACCACGTGCCCCGCGTTGAGGGCCAGCATGGCCAGTAACTGGCTGGGTTTGTTGGCCGTCGGCACCACGGAGGCGCCGGCGACCGAGACCTCCAGCGGACCGAGGACCTTGATGTCGACTCGCATGGCTACTTCTTCCCTCGTGTGGTGGTGCCGGGCATGACGGTCCTCTCATCCGACCGGCCGGCCGAGGCCGAGCCGGCGCGCGAGTTGGTGCAGCCGCCCCGCCAGCGGCAGGATCAGCAGGCCGGCGCTGAGCAGCTCGACGACGACGATCGCGTCGAGATGCGGCCGGCCACGGTGCAGGCCGGTGAGGACCTGGCCGAGATCGGCGTCCACCGGGCGGGCGTCGTGCCCGCCCGCCGCCGTGGCGCCGAGGTCGAGGTACATCTGCGGGTCCGGGACGCCCGTGAGCAGGCGGGCGTCGTCGACGAGGTGGACCTGGGCGCCGTCGGCGAAGCCGGCCGGCAGCTCGGTGCCTGCCGCGTTGACGACCAGGGCACCCTTGGCCAGGTGCGTGCCGGCCGGGGCGTCACCCACGTCCTCGGTGACGATCACCAGGTTGGCGCCGAACAGCGCCTGCCCGACGCTCGCCGTCGAGGTCAGCCTCGCACCGGCGAGCTCGAGCTGGTCGAGCACGCGCGGGTCGAGCGGGGCCGCCTCGGCGGTGCCGCCCGGCCAGACGGCGACATGGCTGATGTCGGGCGCGTGCTGGGCGTTGGTCGCCAGCTGCACCTCGGCGGCGAGGCCGGAGCCGAGCACGCACGCGGTGATGAGGCCCGGGCCCAGCAGCTCCCGCACGGCCAGGGCGGTCAGCGCCGCCGCGCCGAGCAGGCGGAGCATCTCCGCCGGCATGAGGCTGCGGTCGCCGGTGCCGGACAGCTCGCACAGCACGAGCGTCTCGGTGACGTCGCCGGCGTCGGTACCGGCGTCCGCCGGCGTCCACGGCGTCAGGGTGCACCGGTAGGCGGCCGCGCCGGGACCACCGCGCGCGACGAGCTCCTCCGCCAGGATGTCCAGCGGGTTCATCATCGCGCCGGCGCGCCGCAGCTCCTCGCCGGTGAACAGGAGGATCGGATCAGCCATGTGCACCGCTTCTCATGCGTGCCGTGATTTTGCGCACCGAGCCTGCACGATTTCGCTTTCCGTCTGCCATCCATCCGCTATCACGGTCGAGAAGGCCATTGATTGTCGATAGATGCTTCACCGAATGCACGACCCGATGGACTCCTTCCCAGACGCCGACGGCGGCGCTGAAAAGAAATGAACATGGGGAGGAAATGTAATGTTCACGAATCGTAGGTTCATCGGCAGGCTCTTCCTCGCTGCGGCCACGGCGGTCGCACTGGTCAACACGATCGCGGCACCGGTGGCCACGGCCTTCGAGCCGTGGCACTGACGCGGCGGGCGGCATCTCCGTGGCGGCGCCGCACTCGCAGGTGACGGTCGGGCGACCACGCGCGACGACAGGTCCACGAAGGCGTCGACACGACGGCCGGACCCGATCCCCCGATCGGCCAGTGACCGCCCAGCGAACCCGGCACCCGCCACGAGCGGCCCGGCCGACCGAGATCATCGGCGGCCGGGCCGTTTCGGCGCGCCCGGACCCCGGCCGAACCGGCGATACCTCACTACACCGAACCGGCGAATCAGCCATCCACCGAACAGCCATACAGAATTCCACCGAAGGGACATCAAGTAGCGTATTACGCGGAACGCGCGGTCCGGATCGAAGATTGCCAGAACTCGCCCGCAAAATATGCTTCAATCGATGTAGGCGAATTGCATTTCGGATCGGCGCAAGCCGGGAAGATCTGCCCGTGGCGCCAGCATGCGATGCTGGAGCACCGCGACGGCCCCGGCCGTCGACCCCGACGAACGCGCACCAGGCCGCACAGAGCATATCGAACGGGGGGTCATGCCAGGTGGCACGGTTGCGAAGGTCGTCTTCATCGGCCGATCGGGAAACCGGATGAAGTTCAGGATCCTCGGCCCGCTGGAGCTGGTGTGCGGCGGTGACGTGGTGAACATCGGCGGCCCCCGCCTGCGGGTGGTGCTGGCGATGCTGGCGCTGAACGCCAACCGGGTGACACCTGTCAACTCCCTCATCGAGGCCGTCTGGGAGCAGGACGAGCCGACCACCGCCCGCGCGCAGATCCAGATCTGCATCTCGGCGCTGCGCAAACACGTCACCGGCGCCAACGGCACGGCGACGATCCGCACCCGCCCGGGCGGCTACATGCTGGAGATCCCCGACGCCGACCTGGACCGCACCGAGTTCGCCGTGCGGGTGCAGGAGGCCCGCAAGCACGCCGACGCCGGCCGGCTGGCGGAGGCCTCGACCGCGCTGCAGCAGGCGCTGGCGCTCTGGCGGGGCAACGCACTGTCCGATGTGGACAGCCCGCTGGTGCAGCGCGGCGCCGCCCAGCTGGAGGAGGACCGGCTCTCGGCGATCCAGGAGCTGGCCCGTCTCGACCTGGAGCTGGGCCGCCACCACGAGATCGGCGGCGCGCTCGCGACCCTGGTCGCCGAGCATCCGCTGCGCGAACGGCTCTACGAGCTGCTCATGCTCGCGCTGTACCGGTCCGGCCGGCAGGCCGAGGCCCTCGAGGTGAGCCGCCGCGCCCGGGCCACCCTCATCGACGAGCTCGGGATCGAGCCGGGCGCCGCCCTGCAGCACCTCGAGCGGGCCATCCTCAACCGCGACCCGGCGCTGGAGGCCCACGCCGGCGCCCCGCCCGCCGAGCAGAGCACCGCGCCGGCGGCACCCCGGCGCGCGGGACCCGAGCTCACCGTGCTGGTGCCCAACCAGCTGCCGCGCAGCATCGCCGACTTCACCGGGCGCGAGGCCGAGATCGCCGAGATCACCCGCATCCTCACCGACGCGCCCGGGCAGGGCGACGCGCGCTACGCCATGCCGATCGTGGCCCTCGCCGGGAAGGGCGGCGTCGGCAAGTCGTGCCTCGCGGTGCGGGTCGCCCACGAGCTCAGCGACCGCTTCCCCGACGGGCTGCTCTACGCCGACCTCCAGCACCCCGCCGACGAGGACCTGACCGGGGCGCTGCTGACCCGCTTCCTGCGGGCGCTCGGCGTGCCCGGCTCCGCGATCCCCGACGACGTCGAGGAGCGGGCCGAGCTGTACCGCAGCCGCCTCGCGCACCGCCGGGTGCTGGTCGTCCTCGACGACGTGTCCGCGGAGGAGCAGATGCAGCGACTGCTGCCCGGCAGCCCGACCTGCGCGGTGATCGCGACGAGCCGGATGCGCCTGTCCGGGCTGCCCGGCGCGCACCTCGTGGACGTCGACGTGTTCGACACCGCCAACTCGATGCGGATGCTCTCCAAGATCATAGGGCCGATCAGGGTCGAGGCCGAGGAGCAGTCGGCGCTCGCACTGATCGACTTCTGCGACGGCCTGCCGCTGGCGCTGCGCATCGCCGGCGCCCGGCTGGCCTTCAAGCGGCACTGGCGGCTGGAGACGGTGGTCGCCCGGCTCGACGACGAGGCGCACCGCCTCGACGAGTTCAGCCACCGCGGGCTCGAGCTGCGCTCCACCATCGGGCTGACCTACCGCGTGCTCAGCCCGCGCTGCCAGCGGCTGTTCCGGCTGTTCGCGCTGATCGAGGCGCCCGACTTCCCCGGCTGGACCGCCGCGGCGCTGCTCGACAGCCCGCTGCGCGAGGCGGAGGACGTGCTGGAGCAGCTCGTCGACGCGCAGCTGCTGGACACCGTCGAGTACCCGGGCGAGCGGATCCGGTACCGCTTCCACACCCTCATCCGCGCCTACGCCCTGGAGAAGCTGGCCGAGCAGGAGCCGGCGCAGGAGCGCGACGACGCGCTGTGCCGGGTCCTCGGCGCCTGGCTCGGCCTCGCCGAGGACGCCTACCGCAAGGACCACGGCGGCGACTTCAACATCCTGCACGGCACCGCACCCCGCTGGCGGATCGAGGGCGTCGAGCTCGACATCATCGGCAGCCCCCTGGAGTGGTGGGAGACCGAGCGCCGCGCCCTGGTCGCCGCGGTGCGCCAGGCGGCCGCGACCGGGCTGGACGAGCTGTGCTGGGACATCGCGCTCACCTCGGCCGGCCTGTTCGAGGTGAAGGGCTACTTCAGCGACTGGCAGGAGACCACCGAGCTGGGCCTGGCCGCCGCCGAGCTGGCCGGCAACCGGATCGGCCGGGCCGCCATGCTGTACTCGCTGGGCTGCCTGCACATGGTGCAGAAGCGGCTCGCCGAGGCGAGGCACTGCTTCGACACCGCGCTGGGCATCTTCCGCGGCGGGAACCACGTGCACGGCTGCGCGCTGGTGCTGCGCGAGTCGGGCATCGTCGACCGGCACCAGGGCCGGTTCGCCGAGATGCTCGACAAGTTCCAGCAGGCGCGGCGGCTGCTGCAGCACGTCGGCGACGCCACCGGCGAGGCGCACGTGCTGCAGAGCCTCGCCGGCTACTGGGTCGAGGAGGGCGACACCGTGCAGGCGCACGAGCACCTGACCCGGGCGCTGGAGCTGTGCCTCACGGCCCGGCACCTGCGGGGCGAGGCGCAGGTGATGCACCGCTTCGCCGAGCTGTACCTGCGCACCGACCAGGTGGAGCTGGCCCGGCAGTCGCTGCACCGGGCCCTGCTCATCGTGCGTGACCTCGGCGACCGGATCGGCGAGTGCTACACGCTCTACGGGCTGGGCGTCGTGCGGCACCAGGAGGGCCGCCTCGACCAGGCGCAGACGACGTTGCAGCACGCGCTCTCCCTTGCTCGTGAACTGGGTGAGCGGATGGTCGAGGCCAAGGCGCTCTACGCACTCGGCGAGATCGTGCTCGCCAGGGGTGCCTACTCCGCCGCCGCCGCCCATCTGCTCGACGCCGCCCACCTGCTCGACGAGCTCGACTCGGCGATGTGGCACGGCAAGACACTCAGCCTCCTCGCCGAGGTGCACCGCAACCAGGGCGAGTTCGAGCTCGCCCAGGTCGAGATCGAGCAGGCCAAGGGGGTGCTCACCGACGTGACCTCCCGCGACGCCGCCTACCTGCTGGTGCAGCTGGAGACGACCCGGGCCGCCCTGGAGGCGGAGCAGATCACGCGCTGACCCGGCGCCGCCGCTGCTGCGGGGCGCCGGGCCGGCGGTGCGGATCAGGAAACCAGGTCCGGCTGCCGCGGTGTGCCCTGGCCGTCGGCCTGCGCGGGCACCGGGTCGGCGTCCTCGGGCACGTCGGCCTTGGCCGCCAGCTTCGAGGGCCACCAGAGGTGCCGCCCGGCGTCCAGGCTCAGCGCGGTGACGAGCACCGAGCGCACGATGAACGTGTCGAGCAGGACGCCCAGCGCCACCGCGAAGCCCATCTCGGCGAGGAAGACCAGCGGCAGGCTGGCCAGCACGCCGAAGGTCGCGGCGAGGACCAGGCCGGCGGAGGTGATCACGCCGCCGGTGACGGCCAGGCCGACCAGCGCGCCGCGCCGCGTCCCGATCCGCAGCGCCTCCTCCCGGACCCGGGTGACCAGGAAGATGTTGTAGTCGATGCCCAGCGCCACCAGGAAGACGAAGACGTACAGCGGGAAGCTGCTGTCGACGCCGTTGAAGCCGAACACGTGCTCGAAGACCAGCGTGCTGATGCCCAGCGCCGCCCCGAAGGACAGCACCACCGTCGCCATCAGCAGCAGCGGCGCGACGATCGACCGCAGCAGCACGCACAGGATGAGCAGCACCACCACGAGCACCAGCGGGATGATCAGCCGGTTGTCGTGCTTGGTGGCCCGGTCCATGTCCAGGCTCATCGCCGTCGGCCCGCCGACCTTCGCGTCGGCGCCGGCGACCGCGTGCACCGCCGCGCGCAGCCGCACGATCGTGTCGTCGGCGGCGGCGCTGCCCGGCTGGGCCTGCAGCGTGCCCTCGATCAGGGCGAGCCCGTTCTTGACCACCGGCTCGGTGACGTCCACGACGCCGGCCGTGCCGCTGATGCCCGCCTTCAGCGCCGCGGCGCTGTCGGCCTTGCCCACCACCACGACCGGCTCGCCGGAGCCCGCCGGGAAGTGCTTGGACAGGACCTTCATCGCGCTGATCGACGGCTGCTCCGTCACGAACGTGTCCTCGGCGGACAGGATCCTGACGTTGAGCTGGGTGAGGCCGAGCGCCATGACACCGAGCACGAGCGCGGTGCCGATCCAGACGGTGCGCGGGCGGCGGGCGATCCGCTCGCCGAGCCGGGCCCAGATGCCGTGCACGCTGGGCTCGGCCGAGCCGACCTGCGGCTTCTTCGGCCAGAACAGCCAGCGGCCGCAGATCACCAGCAGCGCCGGGAGCAGGGTCACCGCGACGAGCAGGCCGACGGCGATGCCGACCGCGGCGACCGGGCCGAGGCCGCTGGTGGAGTTCATGTCCGCGAACAGCAGGCACAGCATGCCGATCGCGACCGTGGCCGCGCTGGCCACGATGGCCGGTGCCGCGCGGCGCAGGGCGACGGCCATCGCGGCGTGCCGGTCCTCGTGCCGGCGCAGCGCCTCGCGATACCGCGCGATGAGCAGCAACGCGTAGTCCGTGGTGGCACCGAAGACGAGCACGGTGAGGATCGAGGAGCTCTCACCGGTCGCGGTTACGCCGGCGTTCTTCGCCAGCAGGTAGATCACCGCCTCCGACGTGACGAGCGCGATCATCGCGCTGATCACCGGCAGCAGCCACAGCACCGGGCTGCGGTAGATGACCAGCAGCAGCACCACCACGACCAGGACGGTGGCGAACATCAGGGTGAAGTCGGCGCCCTCGAACGCACTCACGTTGTCGGCGGTGAAGGCGAGCGGCCCGGCGATGTGCACCGTGAGTCCGGTGTCGCCGGCGGACGCGATGGCCCGGATCGCCTTGACCCGGTCGAGCGCCTTCGCCGGGTCGTCGGTGGTGACCTTCACCGGCACCACGACCTGCAGCGCCTGGCCGTCCTTGGCCTCTACGGGCGGGGAGACCTCCCCCGCGATGCCGTCCACGCCGGCGAACTTCGCCACGTCGGCCTTGACCTTCTCCAGGTCGACGGGGGTCGTCCCGGACGGGCGCTCGTAGACGACGACCGCCGGTGCAACCTCGGTCGGCTGGAACTGCTTCTGCAGCTCGACGACCTGGGTCGACTCGGCGCTGCCGGGGAGCCACTGGGCGATGTCGTTCTTCTGCACGCCCGTGAGCTCACCCGACAGTGGCGACAGGCCCATGAACAGCACCAGCCACACGCCGAGCACGATCCACTTCGTCCGGCGCCCGCTGATGAGTCTCGCGACTCCAGCTACACGCTCCATGACTCCCCTCCCCCGGTCTGCACGACCTCGGTTGGCTTCCTTGGTTGGGTCCGGCACCGTACATCGGTACTAGTTCATTTCTAAAAGCCAGCTTGCTAGAAACAAGCATACGGCGTCAAGCGCATCACGCAGTACGATCGGGTGATGAGCAAGCGAGCGTATGGGCAGTTCTGCGGCATCTCACGCGCGCTCGAGCTGATCGGGGAACGCTGGACGTTGCTCATCGTCCGAGACCTCCTCGTCGGCCCGCGCCGCTACACCGACCTGCGGATCGGCCTGCCCGGCATCCCGACCAACGTCCTGTCCGACCGGCTCAAGGACCTTGAGCGCAACGATCTCGTCCGCCGCAGCCTGCAGGCCCGGCCCGGTGGCGCGGTCGTCTACGAGCTGACGGACTACGGCCGCCAGCTCGAGCCGGCCGTGCTCCAGCTGGGCAAGTGGGGGGCCGGCGCCCTCACCGACCCTGGGCCCGACGAGGTCGTCACGCCGGACTCACTGGTCATGGCCCTGCGCACGACGTTCGAGCCGACCGCCGCCGTGGGTGTGCACGCCGTCCTGGAGCTGCGCTTCGGCGAGGTCGTGGTGCACGCCCACATCGACGACGGGCGCCTCGAGGTGCACCCGGGCGGGCCCGACACGCCCGACCTCGTCATCGAGGCCGGGCCGGTCCTGCGGGCGGTGATGGCCGGCGAGGTCGCCGCCGACGACGCCGTCGCGGGTGGCGATGTCACTCTCACGGGTGACGAGACGCTGTTCGCGCGGTTCGCGGAGCTGTTCCCCATCAAGCCCCGCCCACCCGTCGCCGCGGCCTGACCGCCCGGCGGGCGGTGTGCCGGCGCGGTCTGGTCACGGCGGCCGGGCCGCGCGGCGCGGCCCGGCAGGCTGATTCCCATCAGGCCACATCCGCCCGCCGGCGCGGCCTGATGGTGGCGGGCACGCCGCGTGCGACGGCGCCCAGCAGCTCGACGACCGTCGCCGGGGACGGCTGGCGGGCGATCTCCGCGGCGACGGCGCGGGCCGCCGCCCCGTGCCGCCGGTCGCCGAGCAGCGCGGCGCAGGCCGCCACGGCGTCGGGCACGGTCAGCTCGTCGGGCAGGATGCAGGCACCGGCGCCGGAGCGGGCGACCGCCTCGGCGTTGTCGACCTGGTCGTCGAAGACCGGGATCACCAGCTGCGGGACGCCGGCCATGAACGCGGTCAACGCGGTGCCCTGCCCGCCGTGGTGCACGGCCAGGTCGCAGGTCTGCAGCACCTGCCACAGCGGCATCCGCCCGACCTGACGGGCGACCGCCGGAAGCGGCGGCCAGGTCGCGGCGACCGCGTCGTCGACGGCGACGACCACCTCCACGTCCAGCCGCCCGAGCCGCTCCAGCAGCGGCACCACGACGTCGGTGACGCCGTCGGCGCCGAGCCGCGGCAGCACCGTGCCGAGGGTCAGGCAGATCCGCGGCCGGCGCGGCGGCGCCCACAGCCACGACGGCACGCGCGCGGCGCCGTTGTACGGCACGCAGCAGATCCCGTGGTGGGACGCGGCATGCCGCAGGCGCAGGCTCGGCGGCCACGGGTTGAGCACCTCGCGCGGGGCGGGCAGCGCGGCCAGGCCGTGCCGTTCGAGACCCTCCGCGAGCTGCACCGCGGCCCCCGCCCGGTACTCCGCCAGCCGCGCGACCCCCCACTGCAGCTCGACCTGCGGCACCCCGCACACCGCGGCGGCGACCGGCCCCGCGAACTCGGCCCGCTCGCTGACGATCACGTCGGGCCGCCAGGCGCGGACGAGGTCCAGCATCCCGGGCAGCGCGGACGCCGCGATCCGCCCGAACGCGTGCCCGTTGGCGAGCCGCCGCTGTTGCAGGTCCTCGGGGATGCCCGCCGCCGTGGTCAGCTCGACGAAGTCGATCGCCGGGCCGCACGACGCGACCGGCAGCCCGGATCTCGTCACCTCGGGCAGGAAGTTGTCGGACGTCGCGACGAGGACCTCGTGCCCGAACGTGCGGCAGCTCCAGGCGAGCGGCACCAGCGGGAACAGGTGCCCGGAAAGAGCGACGGACGTGAACAGCACGCGCATACCGGTCAGCATCCCCGCGTGGCACGGCGCCGTCTTCTTCCATCGAGCCGTCGCACACCGTGCGTGTCCCTTCGCGCACGGCAGGAGATGCACCGCCACCGGGCGCGATGCGACGGTCGGAGCGTCCCGCAGCAGCTGTGCCTAGGAGGAGATGGTGACCACTTCCGAAGTCCCCGACCGCGAGGAGCTCGTCCGCCGGGCGGCCGCCCTCCGGCCGACCCTGCGCGCCCGCACGGGCTGGGCGGAGGAGCACCGCCGCCTGCACGACGAGACCATCGAGGCCCTCGCGGATGCCGGGCTGTTCAAGCTGCGCACGCCGAAGCGGTACGGCGGCTACGCGGCGGACGCCACGACCCTCGTCGACGTCGCCACCGAGCTCGGCCACGCCGACAGCTCGACCTCGTGGGTCACCGCGGTCTACTGGATCCCCACCTGGATGGCGGGGCTGTTCCCGCAGGCCGTCCAGGACGAGGTGTTCTCGACCCCGGACGTGCGCATCTGCGGGACGCTGAGCCCCAGCGCGCTGGCCCGCTCCGCCGACGGCGGCATCGTCGTCAACGGCAAGTGGGGCTTCATCAGCGGCGCGCACCACGCGCACTGGCAGGAGATCATCGCCATCCTGGCGCCGGAGAACGGTGAGCCGTACCCGGTGATGGCGCTCGTGCCGATGAGCGACCTGCTGGTCGTCGACGACTGGCACACGTCGGGGCTGCGCGGCACCGGCAGCGTCTCCACCGTCGCGCAGGAGCTGTTCATCCCGCAGGAGCGGGTCGTGCCGCTGCCGGCGGTGCTGCAGGGCTCCGCGGCCGGCGCCGGCGCCGGCGCCGAGGCCATGCACCAGGTGCCGCTGCTGCCGGTCGCCTCGGCGTCGTCGGTCGGCACCGTGCTGGGCATGACCCGCGCGGCGAAGGAGAGCTTCTTCAAGCGCCTGCCCAACCGGAAGATCACGTACACCGGCTACGACTCGCAGCGCGACGCGCCCCTCACCCACTTCCAGGTCGCCGAGGCCGCGACGAAGAGCGACCAGGCGGCGTTCCACGCCCACCGGCTCGCCACCACCGTCGACGGGAAGGCGGCCGCCGGCCTGCCCTGGAAGCTGGAGGAGCGGGCCCGCGCCCGGCACGACATGGGCACCGCCGTCCGCCTGGCGAAGGAGGCCGTCGACATCCTGGCGTCGGCCAGCGGCGGCTCGTCGGTGTACCAGGACGTGCCGATCCAGCGCATCGCGCACGACCTGCACACCATCAACCTGCACGCGCTGATGAACCCGAACACCAACGCCGAGCTGTACGGCCGGGTCCTGTGCGGCCTCGAACCCAACACGCTCTACATCTGAAGGGAGAACGGCATGACGAGCACCACCCAGAGCACCACCCAGGGCCCGGCCGCGGACCAGGTCGCCGTGGCCGGCCTCACCCAGCGTGTCATCGCCGCCTGGGCCTACGGTGACGGCGACGGCTTCGCCGACGTCTTCACCGAGGACGGCACGATGATCCTGCCCGGCATGTACCGCAAGGGCCGCGAGGAGATCCGCGCGTACCTCAAGGACGCGTTCGCCAACCAGTACAAGAACACCCAGGTCACCGGTAAGCCGATCGACATGCGGTTCCTCGGCGACAGCGTCGTGGTGCTCCAGACGCAGGGCGGCGTGCTCGCGGCCGGCGAGTCCGAGGTCTCCGACGACCAGGCGATCCGGGCCACCTGGCTGGCCGTCAAGCAGGACGGTGCGTGGCGCCTGGCCGCCTACCAGAACAGCCCGGCCTTCAAGAGCCTGCCCACCCCCGGTACGCAGGCCTGACGGACCTGCCGCGAGAAACCCCTCGACCCTCCTCGCGGCGGCGCGACGGGCGGATCCCTCCACGGGATCCGGCCGTCGTCGCGTCCGGCCCTGCAAGAAGCACGGGCAACACGGCAAGCCGCGCGGTGGCGGGAACCCCGCGCCAGCAAGAGATGCACGTGCAGCCAGAGAAGGACGCGCAGCTGGAAGCGTGCGGCAGCAGGAGATGCACGTGCAGGAAAGCCGCACACGCGGCCGGAAGCACGTGACAGCAAGGAGGGCCGGTCCGATCGGACCGGCCCTCCTCATGCGCGGGGCGTCACGGTGCGGCCGGCACCTCGACCGCCTGGCCCGTCTTGACCGCGGGCTCCGCCGCCGGCGGGGCCGGGTCGGGCTTGCGCCGGCCCAGCTTCGACAGCGGCTGCTCCAGCAGGTAGTAGCTGACGGCGGACACCGCGATGGTGCCCACGGTGGTCCACGTCAGCAGCCACCAGAAGTTCGCCGCGCCGTAGAGCTCCGGACCGAAGCCCGGCGTGTTGCCGAAGAGCGGCCCCTGCTTCAGCAGCAGCGAGACCACCACCATGTGCCACAGGTAGACGCCGTACGAGATCCGCCCCACGAACCGGATCGGCCGCGGGTTCAGGGTGATGTCCATCAGCCGCGAGCGCACCCCGGGGACCGTCAGCGGCGCCACGATCAGGCCCGCGAAGAGCAGCACCAGGGCGTGGATGACCAGCTCCTGGTTGAACGACGCCCAGTCGCCCATGCCGAGCTTGCCGAAGAACCGGTTCAGGTTCACCACGAAGACGACCAGCGCCAGCGCCCACAGCACGTTGGGGTGCTTGGCCACGAACGCGTAGCTGCGCGGGGTCTTGCCGCTCACCTGGTGGTACGCCGACACCGTCGCCAGCAGCATGCCGATGGCGAACGCGTCGTAGTAACCGAACGGCCAGTACCAGAGGTTGTAGACGACCGCGGTGTCCAGCTGCGACGGCACGTTGGTGTAGACCGTCCACGCGAAGCCGATCACCGCGAAGAGCGTCAGCGGCACCAGCATCCGCCGCCGCTTCGCCTCCAGCGTCGCGGCCTTGCGCGCGTACCGGCCGATGAGCACGGCGATGCCCGGCAGGATCAGGTAGAACAGCATCTCCGCCGGCACCGTCCAGGTCGGCACGAGACCGGTGATCCACGGCGCGTTCGGCCAGTAGAAGTGCATCAGCAGGTAGGGCCGCGCCGCGTACCAGAACCCGTCGATCTTGTTGATGTCGAAGACGAGCAGCGCGAACGTGACCACCACCCAGTAGGCCGGGATCAGCCGCAGGAACCGCCGCCACCAGAAGGGCCGCGCCGGCGGGTGCTTGGTGCCGGCGAGCACGGCACGGGCGAAGGGCCGGTAGAGGAAGAATGCCGAGAGCACGAAGAACGGCGCCAGGCAGACGGACAGACCGTCGGCGAGAACCGTCCAGATGCCGTGCGTCGGCAGGTCCAGGAAGCTGGTCAGTCCGGCGTAGAACGCGACATGGTAGACCACGACGCCGAGCGCCAGGTAGCCGCGTAAGCCCTCCAGCTTGTGGTCACGCTTGGTCTCGCCGGCGTTCTCGGTGCGCACGCCGGCGGCGATAGGTGCCGTCATTCTCGCTCCTCATCTGTTCATCGGCACAGCAGCGGAAATGCGGCCGGTTAATCGTCGAGAATCGCCGTCGCAACGCTCGGATATCCCCGCCGGTCACACCGGCGTCCAGTGGCGAAAGGGGCCGTGCGCGCCCCTTCCTCGCTTGCAGAATCTCACTCCTACGGATGACGGGACGTATTCAAGATTGCGCAGTTCGACCCGGCTGCCGCGCTCTCGGTGCGGCCGTCACGCGCATCGGACTATGCTGGCCGGGCCCGGAAATGCGGTCGATCATCGTCATGCCGCGAGGGCTACCGGAATCCGCGAACAGGGGAGATCCATGACTGAAACCAAGACCGAGACCAAGCAGGACGCCGCGCTGCGCCGGCTCGAGAAGCTCCTCGGCACCTGGGAGGTGAGCGGCGACGCGACCGGCACGGTGACCTACGAGTGGGGCCCGGGCGAGAAGTTCGTGCTGCAGCACGTCGACATCACGCTCAACGATCACCACATCGTCGGGCTGGAGGTCATCGGGCGGCTGCTCCCGTTCGGCGCGGAGGAGCCGAGTGAGGAGATCATGTCCCGCTTCTACGGCTCCGACGGCGAGACCTACGACTATGTCTACGAGGTGAGCGAGGACGGCAGCACGCTCACGATCTGGGGTGGGGTCCGCGACTCCCCCGCGTACTTCCAGGGGACCTTCGACAAGACCGGCACCAAGAACGAGGGTGCCTGGGTCTACCCGGGCGGCGGCGGTTACACGTCCAACATGACGAAGGTCAAGTAGGGCGCGGAAACCAGGGACGGGCCGGGTGCGCGCACCCGGCCCGTCGTCGTGTCCGTCTCAGGCGACGGCCGCGGCCTTGAACGAGCCGTAGTAGCCGGCGATCGCGTGGAACGACGCCTTCGGCTCGTACGTGTACGGCGACGCGGGGTCGGCGATGCGCTCCCGGATCGTCTTGACGATGCACAGGCTCGCCGTGTCCAGGTCCAGCCGCGGGTCGTCCGGCGAGTGCGGGTGCGTCGGGTGGATGAAGTCGGTGACCGACACCCCGCGGATGCCGGCCTCGTCGAAGATGCCGAACATCTTGGTGTGGAAGGCCGCCTGCGCCTCCTCGTCCCGCACGATCCCGTCGAGGATCTTCAGCTCGTCGAAGTCGCTGCGGTCCACCACGTCCCAGAAGAAGAACGCCTTCTCCTCCGCGCCGCGGTAGGTGGCGGTGCCGAAGCCGGCGATGTCGATCGGCTTGCCCCAGCTGCGGTACCGGTCGATCTCCGCCGCGTGCTGCTCCGGCGTCAGGTACCGCGGCTGGTAGTAGTACATGAGCCCGATCGCGTCGAACGGCGTCCAGTCGACCTGCTCGAAGGGCGCCGCCGAGTAGCTGATCTCGCCGTTGAAGACGCCGCGGGCCACCGTGGCCGCCTCGGAGAGGAAGGCGTTGAGCCGCGGCGCGGCGTCGGCGAGGTCGGCGGCGCTCTGCGGGCTCAGCAGGTAGTGGTCGTTGTCGGAGTAGATGTTCGCCATGCGCTGGTGGTAGTGCTCGCCGGGGGTGATGCCGCCGGTGAAGATGGTGTGCGCGGCGCCGACGGTCAGCGCGACGCTCGCACCCTCCAGGCGCAGGGTCTCCGCGAGTCGGCCGACGTCGGCCAGGTGCGCCAGGATCTCCTCGCGCGGGTGGTCGACCAGCCGCGGGTCCAGCAGGACGTGCAGGCCGTGCCCGATCGCCGCCCGGGCCGCGGTCTCGAGGCGGCCGAGGTCGGTGCCGTAGACGGTGACCGCGTTCGCGTTGAGCGCTTGCGCGATCATCGCGATCTGGGCGCGGATCTCGTCGTCGCCGACGGTCCGCGACAGTTCCCCCTGCCCGGTCGCGAAGTTGGAGCCGACGTCGTAGGCGACGCCACGGTAGGTGAACATGTCTGCGTCCTCTCTGGGGTTGCGGGTCAGGGGTTCAGCTCGTTGCGGCGGGGGCCGGTCGAGGTGAGGCTCCAGCCGACGGTGAGCTGCCGGGTGTTCGGGCCGGGCAGCAGCCGCTCACCGGGCGCGGACGGCAGCTGGGCGCTGCGCTGCTGGTCGGGGGTGAGGAAGACGTTGCGGGCCAGCTGGCTGCGCGGGATGTCGGTGTTGCGGGCGATGACGTCGCCCAGGCTCACCCGGTAGTCGATGCCGAAGAGGTTGCGCACCAGCGGCAGCAGCGGGTCGTTGGCGAAGAAGAACCGGTCGCCGTCGCGCAGCGCCTGGAACTGGTGCTTCCAGATCGCCAGCTGCAGCTCGCCGAACTCGGTGCCGGGCACGTGCTTCTCGGCGATCAGCCCGGTGAACGCGTCGACCTGGTCGACCGTGCCGTAGATCGCCTTGAGCCGCGCCGCCGTGGTGGTGCGCCGCACGCCGCGGACCGCGTTGTCGGCCTGGGCGGTCGTGGCGTGGCCGTTGATGTCGTACAGGGCGGTGTAGTCCATGATGTTCGGGTCGTTGATCTCGTTGCCGGCGGTGAGCAGCGGGTCGGCCGGGAACTCCTGCGTCGCCTCGCCGGTGATGGCGGTGAACGACGTCTTCGGCGGCAGCCCGTACGCGGCCCGCAGCTGGTTGTAGGTGCCCAGGCCGTGGTCGCGGCCGCGCTCGATGTCCACCGCGGCGAGGTCGTTGACGCCGGCGATGCAGGTCGGGCCGGACGGGTCCTCGGCGCAGCCGGGGTTGCCGGAGAAGTCGAACCTGCCGTTGCGCATCAGGTCGTTGATGATCTCGTCGTTCTTGTTCTGCGGGATCGAGCTCACCCCGCGCAGCACCGGGCCGAGCTGGAGCCGCTCGAGCAGGTCCGGGTTGAAGAACGTCTCCTCGCCGATCGGCACCGACAGCACGACCTGGTTGCCGGTCTTCTTGACGGTGACGCCGACGGAGGCGAAGTAGTCGAGGTCCGCCTGGCTCCACCGGCCGGGCTCGCCCTTCATCGTGTAGTGCGTGCCGATCATGCTGTGCGCGCGGTACCCGACGGTGGCGAACTCGTTGGTGACCCCGGCGTCGACGTCCGCCTTGTAGCCGCTGTAGGCGGGCAGCCGCACGCCGAGCGACGGCAGGAACTCCTGGTAGGTGATGTACTGCAGCTCGGCGATGAGCACCGCGCGGGCGACCTGGAACTTGTCCTGCTCCGACATCCACGACGGCAGCTTCGACACGATCCGGTTGTGCTCGCGGTTGAACAGCGTGTGGGTGGCCAGCAGCCCCGGGTTCTCGTTGGCGCGCTGGTCACCGGCGACCGCGACGACCTCCGGGGTGGCGAACAGCGACCCGACGACCATCGGCGGCGCCGTCTCCCAGTTGCCGCGGCTGGCGGCGCGGGGCAGGTAGCCGCCCGGCATGAGCAGGCGCGCCCCGTTGTTGGCCGGGTTGCCGTCGACGGTGCCCTCGCGCATCCAGTCCAGGCGGGCGTCGGCGTTGCTGTAGACGGTCGCCGCGTCGATGTAGGAGCTGATCGCGTTGATCTGCTCGCGCGGCACCGTGACGCCGGTGCCCTCCTCGGCGATGGAGCGCTCGAAGAACAGGAACCCGAGGTCGTTGCGGGACGACTCCAGCGGGTCGGCGTTGTTGAACGGGATGTTCGCCTCCTCGCCGGACGGACCGGTCTGGCGCCGGCCGACCCGCTGGGCGATGGTGTGGTCCAGGAACTGGCCCCAGACGAAGCCCCACTGGCTGACCCCGCGCTCCGAGTACAGCTGCTGCGAGCCGCCGTTGATGACGCGGTTGCTGATGTACCGCGTGTTCGGGCCGCCCTGCGCCTGGTTGACCCCGTCGGCGTAGTGGTGGTCGCCGACCCGCGGGTAGATGGTGTTCGTCCGTCCCCACTCGGGGTGCGACCGGTTGTTGGTCCCGCCGTCGAGGCCCTGCGCCTCGACGATGCCGAAGATGCCGCCGCCGGGCGCGGCGGCCTCGGCCGACGCGCCGGTGCCCATGACGCTCGCGGTCACGAACGCGAGGACCAACGCACCTCCTCGGCGGATCCGCTGCCCGCGGGCGCGACTGGACTGAACCATGGCTCTCCCCTCTCAGATGCACGGTTGGCGCCCGGCACCACGGTCCACATCGGACCCTCACCGCTGAGGACCGCTTCGGCGTGCCGGCGTCCGGACGTACCCGAGTCTTCACTGCATCAACGGGCATCGAGTTCTTGTCACGTGCGGCCTCGCCCGCTTGGACCGGCGCTCCAGAGCCGCTCGATCCGCGGTCGATCCCTTACCTGACGCCGCGGATGGGGCGCACGAGCACGGCCGAGCCGACGCCGACGACGGCGGCCAGCCAGAACAGCGTCGAGTAGCCGCCGAGGTGCAGGATCACCGGGCCGGACAGCGCCGGGGCGAGCAGCCCGGCGAGCGTGACGGCCAGGTTGATCAGGCCCATGTCCTTGCCCCGCCCGGCCGCCTCCGGCAGCACCTCGGTGACCAGCGCCTGGTCGACCGACATGTAGACGCCGAAGCCGAGGCCGAGCAGCACCGCGGCGATCAGCGCCGCCGTCCACGTCAGCGACACGGCCAGGGTGGCGCACGCGGCCGCCTGGAGCGCGGCGCTGACGATCGTCAGGTTCTTGCGCCGCAGCCGGCGGTCCGAGATCCGCCCCATCGGCACGCTGGCGAGCGACGCGACGATGACGTACACGGTGTTGAGCAGCAGGACACCGACGGCGGGGTCGGCGTAGTGGATCTCGTCCTGCAGGAAGAAGTACAGATAACCGGAGAACAGCCCGTTGGCGAGGAAGAACAGGAAGCGCCCGCTCATCGCCCACCAGAAGTCGGGGTGCTGCCGCGGGCTGACCCACAGCGAGCCGGTGAGCGCCCGCCACGTGAACGGCGCCCGCTGCGCGCGCGGCAGCGCCGTGCCCCGGGTGAACAGCGCGAAGGGCAGCACGCCCAGCACCATCAGCACGCCCATCGTCACGTAGCCGGCGGTGACGCCGGTGACCGCCACCGCGACCAGCGAGATGCACACCAGCAGGCCCAGCGAGCCGCCGACGCCGCCGCCCCAGGCCGACACGGTCGCCCGCTGCCGGACCGGCACGTCGTCGGGCACGACCGCGACGAGGCTCGTGCTGAGCACCGCGATCGCCACGCCCGCGGCGACGGCCGTCAGCAGGTAGCCGGCGACCGTGGTCTGGAACGCCTGCACGGCGAAGACCGCGCCGGTGCCCAGTGCGCCGGCCAGGATCCACGGGTGCCGGCGGCCGGAGCGGGCCGTGGTGCGGTCCGACAGCGCCCCGAACAGCGGGCTGAGGAGCAGGGCGACGAGCCCCGTCAGCACTCCCGCGAGGGCGAACATGCCGACCTTGCCGGCCGGGTCGACCCGCTCGGCCAGCTGCGGGCCGACGACCGAGGCAGCGCCGTACACGAGGCCGGACAGCATGAAGTTGGCCAGTGACCACAGCAGGATCCACCGTCCGGTGACGCGACGGGTCGGCTCCTCCAGCGCGGGGACGGCGGCAACGCCGGTCTGTTCCGAGGCCGCTTCGGAGATGGTCATCGTCGATCTCCTTTCATAGACGCACACCAGGGCGAGCCCGGGACCCTCCGTCACCGCTGCACCGCTCACACCGCACTGTCGCCGCAGCGGGGGCAGCCCGCATCTCCCGCCGTGCCGACCCGCGACGGCCCCGGCGGCACGCATTTCAGGAGATGCGGCCCGCCGCGCGGCGGTGTGACGCTACTTGGACAAAATTGCCCGGCGATTGCAGGAGGTGACCCGCTGTGGCCGATCATGTCGGAGGCCGTGCCGTGGTGCTGGGCGGAGGCATGGGCGGGCTGCTCACCGCCCGCGTCCTGGCCGAGTCGTTCAGTCAGGTGTCCATTGTGGACCGTGACGCGCTCGTGGGCGTGGACCGGCCGCGCCGCGGCGTGCCCCACGCGCGGCACGCACACGCGCTGCTGGCCCGTGGGCAGCAGATCCTGGAGGAGCTGTTCCCGGGGCTGCGCCAGGAACTGATCGACGCGGGCATCCCGGCCGGCGACATCGCCGGCAACCTTCGCTGGTACTTCAACGGGCGCCGGCTCGCCCCGGGCAGCGCCGACCTGCTGAGCGTGTCGGCGACCCGGCCGCAGCTGGAGGCGCACGTCCGGGCGCGGGTCGCCGAGCTGTCCAATGTGGACTTCATGGAGCGCTTCTCCATCAACGGGCTCGTCACCGGCGCCGGCGGCCGCGTCACCGGGGTGCGGGTGCAGAGCGACGACTTCGGCATCGCGGCGACGCTCGACGCCGACCTCGTCGTGGACAGCACCGGCCGCGGCTCGCGGACCCCGGCGTGGCTGGAGGAGCTCGGCTACGGGCGGCCGGCCGAGGACAAGGTCAAGGTGGACCTCGCGTACACCACCCGGCACTTCCGCCTGAAGAACGACCCCTACGGCACCGACCTGTCCATCAACCCGGTCGCCAGCCCGGCGAACCCGCGTGGCGCGTTCTTCCCGAAGCTGGCCGACGGCTCGTCACAGCTGTCGCTCACCGGCATCCTCGGCGACCACCCGCCGACCGACCCCGAGGGCTTCATGGCGTTCGCCAAGACCCTCGCCGCGCCGGAGATCTACGAGGCGATCCAGGACGCCGAGCCGCTCGACGACCCGGTGACGTTCAAGTTCCCCGCCAGCGTCCGGCGCCGGTACGAGCTGATGCGCGCCTTCCCCGCCGGCCTGCTCGTGCTCGGCGACGCCGTGTGCAGCTTCAACCCCGTCTACGGGCAGGGCATGACGGTCGCCGCGCTGGAGGCGTGGACGCTGCGCAACATGCTCGCGCACGGCTCGGTGCCCGACGCGCGCCGCTTCTTCCGCGAGATCGCCAAGGTCGTCGACGCGTCCTGGACCATCTCGGCCGGCGCGGACCTGGGCTTCCCCGGCGTCGAGGGCGAGCGCACCTTCCAGACCCGGATGGGCAACGCGTACATGGCCCGGCTGCACGCCGCGGCCGTCAACGACCCCACCGTCACCGCCGCGTTCTTCCGGGTCGCCGGCCTCGTCGACCCGCCCACCGCGCTCATGCGCCCCGCCATGATGCGCCGCGTCCTGGGCGCGCCCAGGCCCGCCCGCGCCGCCTGACGCTCCCGCCTAGCCCCATGAAGGAGTTTCCGATGCGAGTCCTGTTCACCCCGTACCCCTCGGTCGCGCACCTGCTGCCGATCGTGCCGCTGGCATGGGCGTTCCAGAGCGCCGGGCACGAGGTCCGGGTGGCGTCGCATGCCGGCTTCATGCCGCAGATCGCGGCGACCGGCCTGACCCCCGTGCCGCTCGGCGACCCTGACTCGCACGAGGCCCGGCTGCGCGACGACGCACGCCGGCCGGCCGAGGCCGCCGAGGTGCTGCGCTACGCCGACGTCATGGGCCTGGACGCCGTCGAGCGCGAACACTGGATCACCTTCTACCAGTACCTGCTCAACCCGATCGCCGACTACGTGCGCACCGACCTGCCGGAGTGCGCCGACCTGGTCGCCTTCGCCCGCGCGTGGAAGCCCGACCTGGTGCTGTGGGACGAGCTGTTCTACGCCGGCCCGGTGGCGGCGGCCGCCAGCGGCGCCGCGCACGCCCGCTTCATGCTCGGCCCGGACGAGATCGCGTGGAGCGTCGACCGGCTGGAGGAGCACGCCGCGGAGCTCGTGGCGGCCGGCCTGTCGGCCAACCCGCTCGCCGACGTCATGCGCCCGATCGCCGAGATCTACGGGCTCGAGGTCGACCGGGAGCTGATGCTGGGCCAGTGGACGCTCGACCCGATGCCGGAGCGCTTCGGGCCGCCGACCACCGAGAAGGTCGTGCGGATGCGGTACGAGCCCTACAGCGGCGCGCAGACCGTGCCGGCGTGGCTGAACGAGCCGCCACGCCGCCCGCGGGTCGCGCTGACCCTCGGCGAGTCGACGCGCCGCTTCGTCCCCGGCGACTGGGACCGCACCCCGAAGATCCTCGAGGCGGTCGCCGGCCTGGACATCGAGGTCATCGCCACCCTCAACTCCCTGCAGCTGCAGGGCCTGGAGTCCATCCCGGACAACGTCGTGGTGGTCGACTGGCTGCCGCTGACCCAGCTCCTGCCGACCTGCTCCGCGATCATCCACCACGGCGGCATGGGCACCTTCGCGGCCAGCCGCGCCTTCCGGGTGCCGCAGCTCGTCTGCGACACCGAGGAGTCCGTGCTGATGCGGCAGGAGAAGGTCGAGGCGCCCACGTACACGATCGGCCGGGAGTTCGGCGTGCGCGAGGAGACCGAGGTCGAGACGACCCAGTGGATCGTGCCGGCGAAGAAGCTGGAGGCGACCTGGACGTCGGAGTACGTCATCACCAACCACGCCGGGGCCCGGCTCAACCACCGCACGCTGACGGTCGAGGAGATCGGCAAGCTGATCCTCCAGGTCGCCGGCGAGGGCGTCTACCAGGACGGCGCCAACGACATCTACGAGACCTGGCTCGCCACCCCCGCGCCCGCGCAGGTCGTCAAGATCTTCGAGGGCCTCGTTTCCTTCCGAAAGGGCCGGTGAGCGATGCAGCCGCTGTTCGCTGAGCACCTCCACGTGGGCCGGCCGAACGTCGGTGACCGCGGTCGCTTCCTCGACCGGATCAACGGCGCCCTGGACCGCCTCTGGCTGGCCAACAACGGGCCGCTCGTGCAGGAGTTCGAGGCGCGGGTCGCGGCCGTCGCACAGGCCCGCTACTGCGTCCCGGTCGCCAACGCGACCGTCGGCCTCCAGATCGCGGCGAAGGCGGCCGGGATCGGGCCCGGCGACGAGGTGATCGTGCCGTCGTTCACCTCTCCGGCCACCCCGCACGCCATGGAGTGGATCGGCGCGGTGCCCATCTTCGCCGACGTCGACACCGAGACCGTGACCCTCGACCCGCACCACGTCGAGCGGCTCATCACCCCGCGCACCAAGGCCATCATCGGCGTGCACGTCTTCGGCCGCCCCTGCCACATCGACGAGCTCAGCGCCCTGGCCGACCAGCACGGCCTGATCCTGCTGTTCGACGCCGCGCAGGCGCTCGGCTGCACCTACCACGGCCGGCCGATCGGCGGCTTCGGCGACGCGGAGATCTTCAGCTTCCACGCCACGAAGTACCTCAACAGCTTCGAGGGCGGCGCCATCGTCACCAACGACCCCGACCTGGCCGAGGCCGCCCGGGCGATGCGCAACCTGGGGCTGGACGAGCACCGCGAGCAGACGTACCTCGGCATCAACGGGCGCATGACGGAGGCGTCGGCCGCGATGGGCCTCACGTCCCTGGAGTCGATGCAGGACTTCATCGACGTGAACCGCCGCAATGCCATGCTCTACCAGGACGGCCTGGCCGGCGTCCCCGGCGTCACGCTGCGCCGGCAGGCCCCCGGCGAGCGGGCCAACCACCAGTACGTGGTCATCGAGACCGACGCCCGCGACGCCGTGCACGACCTGCTGCTGGAGCACAACGTCCTGTCCCGCAAGTACTTCTACCCCGGCTGCCACGACATCGAGCCGTACCGCTCGAAGCGGGCCCGCCACACGCCCCTGCCGCTCCCGCGGACCGAGGCACTGTGCGACCGCGTCCTGTCCCTGCCCACCGGCACCTCGATCGGCCCGGCGGAGATCGCCGGCATCTGCGACATCATCCGCACCGCCTGCCTCCCGCTCCGCCAACGCCTGGCCGCCTGACCGCTCCTCCCCCTCCCCCCGAAGCCGCCCCGCCTCCCCCCAGGCGGGGCGGCTTCGCATGCCTTCCCGTCCACGACCCTGCCACGGTGTGCCTGGCCCTGCCCCGCCCGGCTTGATCGAAGGACGGTCCTGGCCGCCCGGACGACCACCACACGACTTGGATCACGCCGGCGGCGGCGACGGCGACCCACGACGGCAGGGATGGTTGTGCACCACGACGCCGAGCGCGGCGTCGGCGACCGGAGTGATGCGCATCGGTTGTGAAACCCAGCGACGGCGTGGAAGCACCGGATGACGCCCTCGACGGCGCTGGACCCATGCGAGGACGGCGGCCGGGGAACATCACCGCGACCACGGCACGGAGCGCGACCGTGCAACCGAGCGGGTTGCGAACCGCGAAGATCGAAGGACAGCCCTGGTCGTCCGGGCGGCCGTGACGCGACTTGGATCACGGCCGCGGAAGCGGAGCCGGAGCGGAGCGTCGGGGGGTGAGGTGCGCGGGACCGTCGCAGTGGAAGGCGGCCCGGCACCTGGGGTGCCGGCCCGCCTTCGGGAACCAAGAAGCGGGTCAGACGGGCTGGACCTTCTCGGTGTCGGGGGCGGGGGTGTCCTCGGCCGTGTCGGCCGTGTCGGCTGCGGCTCCGTGGCCGTGGCCGCCGCCCTGGCCTGCCATCGGGGGCACGCCGCGCAGGGTGGCCACCGACAGGACCGCCAGGCCGAGGAAGACGACGCCGCAGACCGCGGCCACCGTGTTGAGCTCCGTCGTGAAGGCCGTGCGGGCCGCGGCGACCAGTGCGTCGCCGACCGCGCCCGGCAGGGACTGCGCGACGAAGAGCGCGCCGTCCGCGGTCTCCGCCGCGGCGTCGCCGGCGGGGGTGCCGACGATCTCCGGCGGGACGACCATCTCGCGGGAGTAGACGGCCGCGCCGATGCTGCCCATGGTGGCGATGCCGACCGCGACGCCCAGGTCGCCGCTGGTGGTCTGCAGGGAGGACGCCGAGCCGGCCTTCTCCGGCGGGGCGGCCGGCACGACCAGCTGGCTGACCACCGGGCCGACCGGGCTGACCCCGAAGAAGACGATGCTGAAGCCGACGATGAGCATGGCCAGGCCGGCCGCGACGGTGAGCTGGCTGAGCACCGTCATGCCGATGGCAGCGATGACCGCGCCGCCGGCGACGACGTACGCGGGGCGGACCTTCTGCGCGATGCCCTGGCTCATGCCGATGCCGATCAGCAGCGCGAAGGTCGGCACCAGGATCCACAGACCGCTGCTGAGCGGGCTGCGGCCCTCCACGACCTGCAGGAACTGGGCCAGGAAGAAGCCGGCGCCGCCCTGGACGGCGCCGATGAGCAGGGCCAGGACCAGCGCGCCGCTGACCGCCTTGATCTTGAACAGGCGGATGTCGAGCAGGGGGTCGGCGAGCTTGCGCTGGCGCTGGACGAACAGGGTGCCGAAGGCGAGGCCACCGACGAGCGTGACCACGGCGACGGCGGTCCAGCCGTTCGCGGCCAGCTCCTTGAACGCGTAGATGACCGGCAGGATCGCCAGCAGCGAGAGCGCGACGCTGAAGAGGTCGAGCCGGCCCGCGTTCGGGTCCTTGAACTCCGGCAGCAGCACCCGGGCGGTCGCGACGACCAGCAGCATGACCGGCGGGCCGATCAGGAACACCGAGCCCCACCAGAACCACTGCAGCAGGATGCCGCCGACGACGGGGCCGAGGGCGACGCCGAGCGTCAGCGCCGACGCCCACACCGCGATCGCGATGCCCATCTCTTTCGGGTTCTTGAACATCTGGGTGATCAGCGCGAGCGTCGACGGGATGAGCGTCGCACCGGCGATGCCCAGCAGCGCGCGGCAGACGATGAGCATCTCCGGCGTGGTGGCGAACGCCGCCACGGCCGACACCAGGCCGAACGCGGTGGCGCCGATGACGAGCAGTTTTCGGCGGCCGATACGGTCGCCGAGCGTGCCCATGGTGACCAGGAACCCGGCGCTGAGGAAGCCGTAGATGTCACCGATCCACAGCTGCTGGCTGGCGCTCGCGTCGAGGTCGGCCGTCAGGTTCGGCAGCGCCAGGAAGAGCACGCTGATGTCGATCATGCCGAGCATCGACGGGAACCCGAGGACGGCGAGCCCGAGCCACTCGCGCCGGGTCGCCTTCACCTCCGGGCCTTGCGTATGTGTTGCCATGTCCCCTCCTCGTTCGAAGCCGCGTCACCGCAACGACGAGGCCCTCGCAGCCATTGTTCGGGGGGCACATGGACCGGACATCTTCACAAATGCGCTCTCTACGCCGCGGCTTCCAGCTGGCGGGCCACGTCGTACCGCCAGGAAGGGAACGTCGAGCAGAACTTCACGAAGTTGTTCAGCAGGTGCGCCCCGTTCTGCGTGCAGATGCTCTCGGGGTGGAACTGCACCGACTCGACCGGCAGCCACCGGTGCCGCATCGCCATGATGTAGCCGTCGTCGAGGGACCGCGCGCTGACCTCCAGGCAGGAGGGCACCGTCTCCTCGACGACCACCAGCGAGTGGTACCGCGTGGCGTGGAAGTCGTCGGCCATGCCGCGGAAGAGCCGCCGCCCGTCGTGCCGGATCCGGCTGGTCTTGCCGTGCATGAGGTGCTCGGCGGGCACGACCGTGGCGCCGTAGGCACGGCCGATCGCCTGGTGCCCCAGGCAGACGCCGAGGATCGGGACCTCCCCGGCGAAGGCCCGCACGATGTCCACGTGCCCCGAGTCGTCGGGGCTGCCGGGCCCCGGACCGAGCAGGATCGAGTCGGGCCGCACCTCACGCACCTCGTCGAGCCGCAGCGCGTTGGAGCGCACCATGATCGGCTCGGCGCCGGCCGACATGAGGTACTGCCGGATGATGTAGACGAAGCTGTCGAACGCGTCGACGACGAGCACCCGCACGATGTCAGTCCTCCTGTAACAGTTCGCGGCCGGTGACCGCCCAGAAGGCGGCGCTGAGCTTCGCCAGCGTCTCGGTCCACTCCCGCCCGGCGTCGGAGTCGGCGACGACACCCGCCGAGGCCCGGGTGCGGTACTCACCGTCGTGGTGGATCAGCGTGCGGATGCACAGGGCCATGTTCAGGTAGCCGCCCACGTCGATCAGGCCGAGGGCTCCCCCGTACAGGCCGCGCCGGCTGTGCTCCATCGCCTCGATGATCTCCATGGCGCGGATCTTCGGCGCGCCGGTCATCGTGCCGGCGGGGAACAGCGCCGGGATGATGTCGTAGCTGTCGACCTGCTCCTCCGCCTGCCCGGAGACGGTGGACACCAGGTGTTGCACGTGGGAGTACCGCTCGATGCTGAAGTGCTCCGGCACGTCCAGGGTGTCGCGCCGGCAGATCCGGCCGACGTCGTTGCGGCACAGGTCCACCAGCATCGTGTGCTCGGCGAGCTCCTTGGGGTCGGCGAGCAGCCGCCGGGCCGCCGCCTCGTCGCCGTCGGGGCCGCCGCGCGGGACGGTGCCGGCGATCGGCCGCATCAGCACGTTGCCGTCCTCGACCCGCACGAAGAGCTCCGGGCTCGCGCCGACGAGGGTGTGCCCGCCGAGCGCCGTCAGGTACATGAACGGCGACGCGTTGCGCTCCCGCAGCCGCTGGTAGGCGTCCAGCGGCGGGGTCGGCGTGCGGACCGTCAGCTCGTGGCCGATCTGCACCTGGTAGATGTCGCCGATCGCGATGTGCTTGAGGCACGCCTCGACGGTCGTGAGGTAGTCCTCGCGGGCGGTGTCGTCGCTCCACCCGGTCACCTCGGCGAGCCGGGGCGGGTCCACCGGCGGGGCGCCGGCCAGCAGCCCGACGATGTCGTCGGGGAGCGCCGGCCAGGCGTCGCTGTCGAACAGCAGCAGCTCGGACTCGGCGGCGCCGACCTCGTGGGTGAGGCAGCCGCGGTACAGCACGAGGTGGACGTCCGGCAGCGACGGCTCCTGCTCGATCAGGTACGGCAGCTCCTCGATGTACCGCACCGCGTCGTAGCCGAAGTAGGCGAGGAACCCGAAGCTGAACCGCGAGGCTGAGCCCTCCGCGTCGAACGTCCCCTGCACCGCGCGCAGAACCGGCCACAGGTCGGTCATGGCGGGCAGCCGCAGGGTGTCGCCGTCGGCGACCAGCAGGCCGCGCGTGCGGTCCAGCACCGCGTCGCGCAGCGCCGGGACGCCGCCGACGTGGACGGCGCCGCGGGTCACCGAGACGGTGAGCAGCTCGCCGAAGCCGATGAACTCGTGCCGGGCGTCCTGTCCCGGGCCCGTCGCCGACTCCAGCAGGTAGACCTCGCCGGGACCGAAGCGCGCCGCGAGCGCGGACCACGCGGGCAGCGCGCCGGGCCTCGGGATCCGGTGCCGCCGGGTGTGTACGCGTACCTGATCAGACAAAGAAGGCATCGAAGTCCCCGTTCACGTCGTGATCGCGTAGCGGTGCGCAACCTCCCGGGCGGCCAGCACCGCGGCGTCCGGTGCCGTGCGGTTGTCCAGGATCCGTGCCGCCTTCCAGCTCACGAACGAGCCGGTGCTGGTGACCGGGTCGAGGTCGGCCTCCACGGTGAGGCCGGCCCGCACGCCGGTGCGCTCCCGCAGCCGGGCGGCGACGGCCGCGCCGATCGCCGGGGCCTCGCCGGCGAGCGCTGGCACCAGGTCCAGCCGGACGGTGACGGTGTCCTGGGTGCCGTCGTTGTCGAGCACGATCTGGTAGCCGAGGCAGCCCCGGACGTCCTCGAGGACGAGCGCCTCCAGCTCGGCGGGCTGCAGGTCCGCGGCGCCGACCCGGATCCGGTCGGCGGCGCGGCCGAGCACCTCCACCACCGGACCCGGCAGCGGCGCGTCCGGCCGGCCGGGCCGGACCCTGACGAGGTCGCCGGTGCGGTACCGGATGAGCGGCTTGATCCCGTCGACCAGCATGGTCAGCACGAGCTCGCCCTCGCCGAACGGACCCCGCGAGGCGCCGGTCCGCGGGTCGACGACCTCGGCGATGTAGTTGAGCCCGGCCAGGTGCATCTCGCCGGTGTGCGCCCCGGTCGCGATGCACAGCGCCTCCTGGGAGCCGTACAGCGTCGGGTACACGGTCGCGTCCGGCCACAGCGACGACACGTTCGCCCGCAGCTGCGGCGTGCAGATCTCGCCGAGCACGAGGAACATCTTGATCGGCAGGCGGCGCAGGTCGTACCCGTAGTGCAGGGCGGCCTTCGCCAGGCTCAGGCACAGCGCCGGCGCGCAGACGACGACCTCGACGCCGAGCTCCTCGATGAGCCGCAGCGCCTTGCGGAACCCGACCCGCGGCGACTCCGGCCAGATCTTGACGTGGCAGGCACCGACGGACTCCGCGACAGCGGTGAACACGTCGCCGAACGCGTACAGCTCCGACGGCCCCATGAGCCCGATGACCGGCATGCGGTCGCCGAAGCGGTGGCGCAGCAGCCGGCGCCACGACTGCTCGACGGCGCGGTTGCTGGTCAGGATGTCCTTCGGGCCGCGCGGGCAGGGCGTCGAGGCGCCGGTCGTGCCCGTCGTCTCGTAGTAGATGGCGGCCTCGGACATCGGACCCGACAGCACCCCGTACATCTCCCGGCGCAGGTCCTCCTTCGTGGTGAAGGGCAGCGCGGCGAGGGTCGAGGTGGTGACGGCGTCGACGACGATCCCGGCGAGGTGCCTGCGGTAGAACGGCGAGCGGGTCGTGACGTGCTTGAGCACGGTCGTCAACCGCTCGTCGTGCCAGGCACGCAGGTCCGTCTCGGACAGCGCGCCGGCGTAGTACCGCACGGACAGGTCGTCGTAGCGGGCCCGGAAGCCGGCCGGCAGCCGGACCCCTGCGGTGGTGGTCGCGGCGGTCACAGGCTCGCCCTGAGCTCGTCGAGGGCCAGTCCGACCCGCTCGTTGCGGTCGCCGACGTCGAGCACGTCGGCCCGGCCGGTGAGCTCGCGATAGTTGTTCAGCAGCTCGATCATGTCGACCATCCGCTCGACCATGCGGGTGACGTTGGTCAGGCCCTCCTCGTCGTTGGCGTAGTCGCCCTTGTGCAGCGCCTGCACCTCGGCGGGGAACCCGCTGCCGACGATGATCATCCGGTTGAGCAGGACGTTGGCCATGAGCTGACCGGTCACGTCGCTGTTGTTGTACCGGCGGGCGACGGCGATGACGCCCGCGACCTTGTTCGACAGCGGGCGGTCGAAGCGCAGGTAGCCCACGCCGGCCCGCTCGATGAAGGTCTGCATGAGGCTGGAGGTGCCGAACCCGTGCACGGGCGCGGCGTAGATGATCCCGTCGGCGGCGATCATCTTGTCCACGACGGCCGGGATGTCGTCGGTCTGCTCGCAGCGGATCGGCCGGTCGTTGCAGTCGCCGCACGGGCCGCACCGCAGCATCCGCAGGTCGCGCAGGTCGATCGTCTCGAACGCCGCGCCGCGGTTCGCGGCCACCGCGGCCGCGTGGCGCAGGACGCCGGCGGTGTTGCCGTCGCGCTCCGATCCGTTGATCGCGACGATCTTCGGCTCCATGGGTGGCGCCTCCTCGAAGTGGCACGGGACGTGGCTTCGAGCGTCGTTCGGGGCCGCCCGCCGCCGCATCTTGCAACGTGCGGTGATCGTCAAGCCGCCGGCGTCCGCCGGAGACGGCCCCGCGGCGAACGCGGCACGCAGCGAGATGCGCGCGCCCCCGCGGCAAGGCGCGCACGCAGCAAGATGCACGGCCCGGCGCCGCGCCCAACGATGAACGATGAAGATCAATCGAGGGCGAGGGAGCCACCCATGGGAGGCGAATACTGGAACCGCAGGACCGAGACGATGCCCCGGCCGCAGCTGCGGGAGTGGCAGTGGCGCAAGCTGCAGGTCGCCCTGCAGCACGCCCAGCGCTCGGAGTTCTGGAGTGAGCGGATCCCGGCGGGCATCGGCTCGCTCGACGACTACTTCGCGCGGATGCCGCTGACGTACAAGAAGGACCTCATCGCCGCGCAGGAGGTGGCGCCGCCGTACGGGACGCTGCCGTCGACCGACCCGGCGTTGGCGATCCGGCACCACCAGACGAGTGGCACCAGCGGCAACCCGCCGGTGCGCTCGTTCGACACGATCCGCGACTGGACCTGGTGCGCGGACGTGTACGCCACGGCGCTGTACGCGCTCGGGGTCCGCGAGCACCACCGCGGCATGGTCGCGTTCGGCTACGGCATGTTCGTCGGGTTCTGGGGCATGCACTACGCCCTGGAGCGGATCGGGGCCACGGTCATCCCGGCCGGCGGCTTCGACTCGCAGGCCCGCATCAAGCTGATGATCGACCAGCGGGTGTCGGTGCTGGGCTGCACCCCCAGCTACGCGCTGCGGCTGATCGAGACGGCCAAGGAGATGGGCGTCGACCTGGCCCGCGATGCCAACGTGGAGATCATCATGGCGGGCGGCGAGGCCCGGTCCAAGGCGACGACCCAGGCGATCGCGCACGGCTTCGGCGCCGAGGTGTTCAACGCCGCCGGCACCACGGAGCTCGGCACCACCAACATGTTCGAGTGCCGGGCCAACCGCGGCGGCTGCCACAGCATGGAGTCGACCGTCATCGACGAGGTGCTCGACCCGGTGACGAAGCAGCCCGTCGCGTACGGCGAGCAGGGGGTCCGGGTGTCGACCGGGATCGGCCGGGAGGGCATGCAGCTGTTCCGGCACTGGACCGAGGACCTGGTGATCCGCCGGCCGTGGCACGAGTGCGCCTGCGGGCGCAGCTGGGACTGGTTCGACGGCGGCATCCTCGGCCGCGCCGACGACATGCGCAAGATCCGCGGTGTGTCGGTCGAGCCGGTCATGTTCGAGGAGGTGCTGCGGCGCTTCGACGAGGTCGGGGAGTTCCAGACGGTGCTGCGCACCGTCCGCGGGCTCGACACCGTCGTCCTGCGGGTCGAGCCGGTCGGCACGCCGGCAGACGACCTGGCCGCGCGCATCGCCGACACCGTCAAGCGCGAGTGCAGCATCCGGCCCGATGTCGAGATCGTCGAGCCCGGCAGCCTGCCGCGGTTCGAGCTGAAGGGAGCGAGGTTCCACGATGAGCGGTGAACTGACCGGACCGCAGGAGCAGCAGCTGCTGGAGTGCTACCGGACCCTGCACGGTCTCGCCGAGGTCGACGTGCCGGCGGTGCGGGCCGCGGTGCGCCGCGCCGTCGCCGAGCTCCAGGTCGCCCTGGAGGGGCAGGCGCTCGTGTTCGAGTTCTACTCGCACCAGTGGGACGAGGCGGCGCTGCCCGTCGCGGCCTGACCCACACACCGTTCGTGCCCCGGCCCGTCTTCGGGCCGGGGCACGAACCTTCAGGTGGCACCGGCCGCCGAGGCCGACCGGCCCACCGAGTCTCAGCGAGATGTCACCGCAGGGTCCGGGCGAACGTGCGGATGTCCGCGACGAGCGCCTCCGGCTGCTCCAGCGCCGCGAAGTGCCCGCCGTCCGGGTGCTCCGTCCACTGGGTCAGCGTCGGCAGGGCCTTCTCCGCGAAGGTCTTGATCGGGCGGGTCGCGTCGTGCGGGAACACCGCGACGGCGACCGGCATCGCCAGGTTCCACGGGCCGCCCCAGGTCGCCACGAAGTCGCCGGTGGTCGGCGTGGTCTCGTAGTAGATCTGCGCCGACGACCCGGCGGTCGCGGTCAGCCAGTACAGGGTGACGATCGACAGGATCGTGTCCCGGTCGATCACCTCCTCCGGCCGCTCGCCCGCGCCGGTCCACTCGTAGAACTTCTCGACGATCCAGGCGAGCTGGCCCACCGGGGAGTCGGTCAGCGCGTACGCCAGGGTCTGCGGCCGGGTCGACTGGATCTTCTGCCAGCCGATGCCGTCCTCGGCGAAGTGCGCGCCGTGGCCGAGCCGCTCCAGGTCGTCGGCGTCCAGCGACGCGACGGCGGCGGGGTCCGGCGGGAAGGTCACGAGCATGTTGATGTGCACCCCGGCGGCGTGCTCCGCGTCGGCGAGCCCGAGCTGCAGCGAGATGACCTTGCCCCAGTCGCCGCCCTGCGCGATGTACTGGTCGTAGCCGAGCGAGCGCATGAGGTCGGCCCACGCGCGGGCGACCCGGGCGACGCTCCAGCCGGGCTGGCCGGTCGGGCCCGAGAAGCCGAACCCGGGGATGGTCGGGATGACCACGTGGAACGCGTCCTCGGCGGTCCCGCCGTGCGCCTCCGGGTCGGTGAGCGGCCCGATGAGGTCGAGGAACTCCAGCACCGACCCCGGCCAGCCGTGGGTCAGGATGATGGGCGTCGCGTCGGCGTGCCGGGACCGCACGTGGATGAAGTGCACCGTGGCGCCGTCGATCTCGGTGACGAACTGCGGGTGCGCGTTGAGCTTCGCCTCCGCGGCCCGCCAGTCGAAGCCGGTCCGCCAGTACTCGGCGAGCTCCTGCAGGTATGCCAGCGGGACGCCGCGCGACCAGCCGGGGCCGGGCCCGGCGTCGGGCCACCGGGTGGCGGCCAGCCGGCCGCGCAGGTCGTCCAGCTCGGACTCGGGTATGTCAACCTGGAACGGTCGCATCGGCGCACCACCTCAACTCGGTGTGATCTCCTGCTGTTGTCCGTAGCGTCGCACCCGGGCCCCGGCTGCCCCATCTCCTGTTGTGCCCAGGTGCGTCCGGTGCGCACGGCATGAGATGCACGCCGCCGTGGCCTCGGACGACAGTGATGCCATGACGGTGACCCATTCGACCGAGACCGATGTCGCGCCCGATGCGGCGCCGGCGTATCCGCTGCAGCGCGAATGCCCGTACAAGCCGTCGGCCGGCACGGCGAAGCTGCGCGAGCCCGGCCCGATCATCCGGGTCCGGCTGTACAACGGCCGCACCGCCTGGCTGGTGACCGGCCCCGCCGAGGTCCGCGCGCTGCTCGCCGACCCGGCGATGTCGAGCATGGCGACCTGGGATGACTACCCGGTCATCGACGAGAGCCACCTGCACATGCGGGCCAGCAAGGAGATGGCGCAGGAGGTCGAGGGCGGCTTCCCGGAGGTGCTGTTCGGGGTGGACCCGCCGGTGCACACCCGCCAGCGCAAGATGCTGCTGCCGAGCTTCACCAACCGCAAGGTGCAGACGCTGCGCCCGATCATCCAGCGCATCGTCGACGAGCGCCTCGACGCGATGCTCGCCAAGCCCCAGCCGGCGGACTTCCTCGCCGACTTCGCCGCGCCGGTGCCGATGATGGTGGTGTGCCTGTTCCTGGGCGTGCCCTACGCCGAGCGGGACTTCTTCGAAGGGCCCATGCACGACCTGGTGGTGCCGGAGAAGGCCGAGGCGGCGTGGGAGGAGTTCACCGTCTACCTGGAGCGGCTCGTCGACAAGAAGATGACCGAGCCCGGCGAGGGCCTCATCGACGACCTCATCGCGAGCCACGTGCGCAGCGGCGAGCTGTCCCGCGACGAGCTGGTCGCGTTCGCGATGGCCATCCTCATGGCCGGGACGGTCACGACCACCAGCGCCATCGCGCTCGGCACGCTCGCCCTGCTCGACCACGAGGGCCAGTACGAGGCGCTGGTCGCCGACCCGAGCCTGGTCCCGGGGGCGATCGAGGAGATCCTGCGCACGGTCAACCTCGTCGAGCAGCTGTCGCGGGTCGCGACCGCCGACGTCGAGATCGGCGGCGTCACCATCAAGGCCGGTGACGGCATCCTGCTCAGCTGCGCCGCGGCCAACCTCGACCCGAGCGTCACCTCGCACCCCGACGAGTTCGACATCACCCGCCCGCCGACCGGCGCCCTCGCCTTCAGCTACGGGCTGCACCACTGCATGGGGCACAACCTGGCGCGCCTGGAGCTCGAGGTGGTCCTGCGGACCCTCGCCGACCGCGTGCCGAAGCTGCGCCCGGCGGTGCCGACGGCCGAGATCCCCTGGTACTTCGACTTCACCGTCTCGCGCCTGACGTCGTTCCCCGTCACCTGGTAAGGGGCCTGCACCATGGAGCCAGCCACCGACGCCCGCGTGACCCGGCCGTTCACCGGCGACGAGTACATCGAGTCGCTGCGTGACGGCCGGGAGGTGTACCTGTACGGCGAGCGCGTCGCCGACGTGACCCGGCATCCCGCGTTCCGCAACCCGGTCCGGATGACGGCGCGGCTCTACGACGCCCTGCACGACCCCGCGACGCACGACGTGCTCACCGCGCCGACCGACACCGGCAGCCGGGGCTACACCCACCGCTTCTTCCGGACGCCGCGCAGCGCGGAGGACCTCGTCGCCGACCAGCAGGCGATCGCCGCGTGGGCCAGGCTGAGCTACGGCTGGATGGGCCGCAGCCCCGACTACAAGGCGTCGTTCCTCGGCACCCTCGGCGCCAACGCCGACTACTACGAGCCGTTCGGCGACAACGCCCGGCGCTGGTACCGCGAGTCGCAGGAGAAGGTCCTGTACTGGAACCACGCGATCGTGCACCCGCCGGTCGACCGGTCCCGCCCGCCGGACGAGGTCGAGGACGTCTTCGTGCACGTGGAGCGGGAGACCGACGCCGGTCTCGTGGTGTCCGGCGCGAAGGTGGTCGCGACCGCGTCGGCGCTGACGCACTACAACTTCCTCGCGCACTACGGGGTGCCGGTGCGCAAGAAGGAGTTCGCGCTCATCGCGACGGTGCCGATGGACGCGCCCGGCATGAAGCTGCTGTGCCGTCCGTCCTACGCGGCGATGGCGGCGGTGATGGGCAGCCCGTTCGACTACCCGCTGTCCTCCCGTCTCGACGAGAACGACACGATCCTGGTCCTGGACAAGGTCCTGATCCCGTGGGAGAACGTGTTCGTCTACGGCGACCTCGGCAAGGTCCAGATGTTCTCCGGCCAGTCCGGGTTCACCGAACGCTTCACGTTCCACGGCTGCACCCGCCTGGCGGTCAAGCTCGAGTTCCTCGCCGGCCTGCTGCTCAAGGCCGTCGAGATCACCGGCACCGACAGCTTCCGCGGCGTGCAGAGCCGCCTCGGCGAGGTCCTCGCCTGGCGCAACCTCTTCTGGGGGCTGTCGGACGCCGCCGCCCGTAACCCGGTGCCGTGGAAGGACGGCGCGGTGCAGCCGAATCCCCAGTACGGCATGGCGTACCGCTGGTTCATGCAGATCGGCTACCCGCGCATCCGCGAGATCGCGCTGCAGGACATCGCCAGCGGGCTCATCTACGTCAACTCCAGCGCCGAGGACTTCAAGAACCCGGCCGTGCGCCCCTACCTGGACAAGTACCTGCGCGGTTCGAAGGGCGTCGACGCCGTCGACCGGGTGAAGGTGATGAAGCTGCTGTGGGACGCGTTCGGCTCCGAGTTCGGCGGCCGGCACGAGCTCTACGAGCGCAACTACTCCGGCAACCACGAGAACACCAGGGTGGAGCTGCTCAACGGGCAGATCGCCGGCGGCCAGACCGAGCAGTACAAGGCCTTCGCCGACGCCTGCCTGCGCGAGTACGACCTCGACGGCTGGACCGCGCCGGACCTCGCCTCCTTCGACGAGCTGCGCAAGCTCTCCTACGGCGGCCTCAACATCTGATCCTCCTCCCGCGCCCCGCCCCTCTCCTCCGAGGGGCGGGGCGTTCTCGTGTGCGGAAATTGGGAAGCGGACATTCACCATCGGCAATTACCACACAGCGTGACCGAATGACTACGAGAGCATTTTGAAAGAAGCTGGAGCGTCGCTGGAGTGCCAGTATTGAACCAACAGAGAAATGGACGGAGGTGAATAGAATGAAGAAGATCGAGGTTCGCAAGCTGGAGGAGATCAAGACCAGCGCCAACATCACCGCGAACGCCGCGTGCCCCGGCACGGACCCCGTCTGAGCAGGACGGTAACGGCATCAAACCAAGTGGGGGACCGGGAAAGTTCCGGTTCCCCACTATTGGTGTGCTGAAAAGTAGTCGCAAGATTGGAGTGACCAGTGACCCAGCTCCGCGCCCCTTACAACGCCGACACGACCGTCGCTGTCCTGCCGTTCCAGCGCCGCCCGGAAGGGGACGAGATCGTCATCGGCGACCCGTCCCGCGGCGCGTTTCTCGCACTGCCGAAAGACGGGGTCGACCTGCTCGACTGGCTCGCCGCCGGCGACACGGTCGGCGAGGCGGCCCGCCGCTACGAGTCCCGCTACCACGAGACCCCGGACATGGAGGACTTCCTCGCCGTCATGACCGCGGAGGGGTTCATCGCCGGCGACCGCCCGCGGGAGGAGCCGCACCACCACGGGCCGAAGGGGCGCCGGCTGCGCAAGGTCAGCCTCGACTGGATCTCACCGGCCGTCGCCCGGCGGCTGACCAGCGCGCCGGTCCTGGCGGCCTGCCTGCTGCTCATCGGCGGCGCGACGGCGATCATGCTGGCCGACCTGTCGCTGTTCCCGAGCACCGAGGTGCTGCTGTACCCGCACGGCAACTTCGCCGTGCTGAGCCTCACCGTGCTCGCGCTCACGCTCGGCGCCACGTTCCTGCACGAGCTCGCCCACGCGACCGTCGCCCGCGCCGCCGGCGTGCCCGTGACGCTCGGCATCAGCAACCTGATGTACGTGATGGTGGCCCAGACCGACATCAGCGGGCTGCGGATGGCGTCGAAGGGCCGGCTGTTCCTGGCCTTCCTCGCCGGGTCGATCGTCGACCTGGTCTCCGCGTCGTTGCTGGTGCTGACGCTGTTCGCGGATCGGCACGGGGTCATCGCGATGGCGCCCGTCGGGCGCGAGTTCGTCGGCGCGCTGCTGCTGAGCTACGTCTTCCGGGTCTTCTTCCAGTGCTTCTTCTACCTGCGCACCGACCTGTACTACCTGGTGTCCACCGCGCTCAACTGCCGCAACCTCATGTCGGACACCGAGACGATGCTGCGCAACGGCGTCCTGCGGCTCATCGGCAAGCGCGCGCACGTGACCGACCAGTCCGGGATCTCCCGGCGCGAGCGCACCGCGATCCGCACCTACTCGGTCTTCTACATCGTCGGCCGCGGCTTCGCCGTCATGACGCTGCTGACCGTCTTCGTGCCCATCATGGCCACCGTCGTCACCGAGTTCATCACCTGGACGTCCGGCGGGCGGAGCCACCTCACACCGCTCGACTTCGTGCTGATCCTGGTGCTGATGCTGGGGGTGTACGGCGTCGGCGTCGTCATGTGGGTCCGCGGCCTGATCCGCGGCCTCGTCAAGTTCGGCAGGACCGTCCGGGCATGAACGAGGGCCGCTGCGGGATCCGCAGCGGCCCTTGTCTGTGTGTTCAGCCCCGCTCGACCTCGGTCCGCAGCACCTCACGGAGCCGCGTCATGATGTCCACGACGGTCGACTCGTCGAACATGTCGGTGTAGCCGACCCGGCCGCCGATGCCGCCCGCCGGGTGCAGCTCCGCGGAGACGAGCATCCCGTCGGGGATCTGCGACCCGGCCGCCGAGCTGATCGTGCGCCGGCGGATCGCCGCGAAGCGCAGGTCGGCGACCTCGTCCTCGCCGCGCATGAAGGGCGACTGGATGACCTGGAAGACCACGGGCGCGGCCCGGGGCGTGACGACCGAGGCCATCAGCTCCGGCGCCTCCCCGGCCAGCTGCAGGAACGGCAGCTCGTGCCGGTACGCGGCGAGGCAGGAGCGGCGGACCGCGCCGACCGCGTCGGTGAACGTCTCGCAGCCGGACAGGTCGACCCGCAGCGGGGTGAAGTTGTAGAACGTGCCGATGACGTCGGCGGTCCACGCCGGCCCGCGGCCCGGCATGAACGTCGGCACCACCAGGTCGGTCTCGCCGGTCCGCTCGCGCAGCACCGTCAGGAACGCCGCCATCAGCACCATGAACGGGGAGCTGCGGCTGGTCCGCGCGAACTCCTGCACCGCCGTGTCGAGCTCGTCCTCGAACATGTACCGGTGCCAGCCGGTGGTGTACGCGCCGGTGGCCCGGGGCCGGTCGTTGGCCAGCGGGGTCATCCGCGCGCCCGCCAGCTCCTCCCGCCAGAACGCCCGCGCCGCCCGCGACTGGGCGTCGTCGGCGTGCTCGAGCTGGTGGGCGACGAACTCGCGGTACTGGCGGGCCGGCGGCAGGTCGACCGGCCGGCCCTCCTTGCGGGCGGCGTAGAACGCGGCGAGGTCCCGCATCACCAGGTGCACCGAGTAGCCGTCCACCGCGGTGTGGTGCGCCATGTAGGCCAGCACCGAGTCCTTGGCGTCGAAGCGGCCCAGGTACACCCGAAGCCCCGGGATCTCGTCGATGCCGAGCCCGTCGTCCTCCTCGATGGCGTTGATGAACGCCTCGGCGACGGCGTCACGGTCCTCGGCCGAGGGGTCCAGGTCGCTGATCACGAGCCGCGGCGCCGACGGCGGGTGGATCTCCTGGTGCGGGTCGTCGGGGTCGAGCACCAGCCTGGTGCGCAGCGTCTCGTGCCGGGCGACCACGTCGCGCATCGCACCGTGCAGCGTGTCGAGGTCGATCTCACCCTCGACCCGCCACCCGGCCACGACGGTGAAGCGGGGGCCGAACGGGCCCCATCCCCCACCGCCGTCCATGAGGCGCAGGAAGTCCAGCTGCAGCGACAGCGGCGCGCGCTCGACGCCACCGCCGGCTTCTGCGGGGATGCCGGTCATCGTCACGCCTCCTTCGGCGTCGGCAGCGACCAGTGCATGCCGTCCGCCGACGGCACCAGCCCGCCGTCGCGGACGGGCGGCGTGGGGCGGTCGCTGCGGCCGAGCGCCGCCTGGATCTGGATCTGGTGGCCCTCCTTGACGATCGACCGGACCAGCGAGGTGTTGAGGATCTCCTGGTTGCCCGCGCCCTCGACCCTGCGGTCGATCGCCGCGGACAGCTCCTGCGCCGCCGTCGCCCGCGCGGTGTACGCCTCGGGGTCGACGAGCGCGCCCTCCTGCGAGGCGCCGCCGCCGACGAGGTTGACGAACGACTCCGCCGCCGGCGTCGTCTCGGACGTCACCTTCTTCGCCTTCCAGAAGTACGACTCCTCGTCCTGGTGCATGTCGTAGAACGCGACCAGGAAGTCGTGGAAGCGGGCGTACTCGGCGCGGTACCGGTGCTCGAACTCGCTGAAGGCGGTCTCCTCGGGGATGTCGGTCCCCTCGGCCAGCGCCGTGTTCAGCGACCTCGCGGCGAGCAGCGCCCCGTACGTCGCCAGGTGCACGCCCTGGGAGAAGACCGGGTCGATGAAGCACGCCGCGTCGCCGGCGAGCACCAGACCCGGCTTCCAGAAGCGCTCCTGGAGGTAGGAGTAGTCCTTGCGGACCCGGATGTCGCCGTAGACGCCGGTCGTGACGCGGGTCGCGTCGGAGAGCATGTCCGCGATGAGCGGGCACTGCTCGATCAGCCCGAGCAGCGCCTTCTCCTTGTCGCCCTGGACGCGCTCCAGCTCCTCCGGCAGCAGCACCGCGCCGACACTGGTCAGGGTGTCGCTGAGCGGGATGTACCAGAACCAGCCGGCCTCGAAGGCCACGGCGAAGATGTTGCCCGAGTACGGCGGGTCGAGGCGCTTGCCGCCCTCGAAGTAGCCGAACAGCGCCAGGTTGCGGAAGAAGTCGGAGTAGACCCGCTTGCCGCCGCTGTGGCCGTGGATCCGGCTGGTGTTGCCGGACGCGTCCACCACGTACCGGCTGCGCACCTCGTGGCGCTCGCCGGCGGCGTCGGTGTAGCGCACCCCGCAGACCCGGCCGTCCTCCTCGATGACGTCGACGACCGTCGACTCCTCGCGCACCTCGACGCCCTTGGCCCGGGCGTTGTCGAGCAGGATCTTGTCGAACTTCATCCGCTCGACCTGGTAGCCGGTGGAGGACTCGCCGGCGAAGTTCTGCGACAGCGAGAAGTCGAACGTCCACGGCTCCGGGTTGCTGCCCCACCGGAACGTCCCGCCGTGCTTGATCGGGAAGCCGGCGGCGGCCAGCTCCTCGGTCACCCCGAGCAGCTTGCAGATGCCGTGCACGGTCGAGGGCAGCAGCGACTCGCCGATCTGGTACCGGGGAAACCGCTCCCGCTCCAGCACGAGCACGCGGTGGCCCTGCTGCGCCACCAGGGTGGAGACCGTGGAGCCGCACGGCCCACCGCCGACCACCACGACGTCGAAGGTTTCTGAGGTCATCTTCCGGTTCCCTTTCTAGCGCAGCTCGACGTCGGCGGCCGCGACCGCGGCGACGAACTCGCCACGGGCCAGCGCGGCGGCGACCGTCTCGATGTCGTCGGACATGTAGCGGTCGTGGTCCAGGGTCGGCACCAGCGAGCGGACGTGGTCGTAGGTCGCCTTCGCCGCGGGGCTGAGCCCGTCGTAGCGCTTGGAGATGTCGACCGCCTGCGCCGCCGCGAGGTACTCCACGGCCAGGATCTTCTCGTTGTTCTGCAGCACCCGGCGGGCGTTGCGGGCGGAGATGAGGCCCATGCTGACGACGTCCTGGTTGTCGCCGTTGGACGGCACGCTCTGCGTGCTGGCGGGGCCGATGGTGCGGTTCTCGGCGATGAGCGCGGTCGCCGGGTACTGCGCGCCCGCGAAGCCGCTGTTGAGCCCCGGGTCGCCGGCGACCAGGAACTCCGGCAGGCCGTAGGACAGGTGCCGGTTGAACAGCCGGTTGGACTGCCGCTCGGACAGCACCCCGAGCTGGGTGAGCGCGATCGTGACGAAGTCCATCACGAACGCGATCGGCTGGCCGTGGAAGTTGGCGCCGTGGAAGATCTCCTGACCCTCGAAGAACAACGGGTTGTCGTTCGCCGAGTTCAGCTCGATGTCCAGCTTGTTCGTCGCGTGGTACAGGGTGTCGCGCACCGAGCCGAGGATCTGCGGGATCGCCCGCAGCGAGTACGCCTTCTGCAGGTAGATCTTCGTGCGCTGCACCCCGTCGGTGTGCAGCTTGCCCTCGCCGGCGGCCTTCTCGCCCGCGTCGGCGACCTGGCGGCGCAGGTCGGCGTGCTCGACGGTGAGCCGGCTGCCGGCCATCAGCGCGCGCATGTTCGCGGCCGTGTCGATCTGCCCCTGGTGCGGGCGGGCGATGTCGTGCCCGGCCGGCAGGAACGGGCTCGTGGAGCCCTGCAGCGTCTCGATGACCAGCGCGGTCACCAGCTCGTGCTGGCGCACCTGGGTCATCGCCCGGCCCACGACGAGCGCGCCGAGGCCGGTCATGCCGGAGGTGCCGTTGATGAGCGCGAGGCCCTCCTTGAACTGCAGCTGCAGCGGCTCGATCCCGTGCTCGCGCAGGACCGGCCCGGTCGGGACCTTCTTGCCGTCCTGCAGCAGGTAGCCCTCGCCGATGACGGTGCTCGCGATGTGCGACAGCGTCGCCAGGTCGCCGCTGGCGCCGAGCGAGCCGATCTCCGGGATCGCCGGCGTGAGACCGAGGTTGAGGTACAGCGCGAGCCGCTCCAGCACGTCGGGGCGCACCGCGGAGTACCCCTTGGCCAGGGCGTTGAGCCGGGCGGAGAGGATGGCGCGGGCCTCGTCCTCGGCGAACAGCGGGCCGACGCCGGCGCTGTGGCTGCGCACCAGGTTGGTCTGCAGCTCGGTCTCGTTCGAGGTCGACACCAGCATGTAGATCATCTCGCCGTAGCCGGTGGTCACCCCGTAGATGGGGATCTCCTGCGCGACGATGTCCTCGAACATCTTGCGGCTCTTGGTGGCCCGCTCCAGCGACGAGGCGGCGACCTGGACCGGCGCGTGCTCCTCGGCGACCCGCCTGACACCCGGGATGTCGAGGGTCTCGCCGTCGAACACGACGGCCTGTTCAGTCTGCTGATTCAACGCACTCTCCTTCGGTTCGGTGTGGCCGCGGCGGCAGGTGCCCGGCCGCGACGTCCTGGCGGGCGCCAGCGGCCACGATCGCGGTGGCCAGTCCGGTCAGCGTGGGATTGGTGAGGCACTGTTGCAGCGGCACGTCGGCGCCGAACCGCTTGCGGATCAGCCCGGCGAGCCGCAGCGCGTCCAGGGAGCCGGCGCCGGCGGCGGTGAACGACGCGCCGGGGCCGGCGGGCGGCGCCCCGAGCACGTCCTGCCACAGCTGCGCCACCGCGGTCTCCGCCCAGGTCCACGGGCGGTCCGCGGCTGGTTCCCGGCCGCCCGGCCCCTGCCGGAAGTGGGGCCGGGCGGGCAGCCGGGACCGGTCGACCTTGCCGGCGACGTTGCGCGGCAGGGGGCCGGTCATCGGTTCGAACTGCACCAGCACGAGCGCGGCGCCGAAGCGCCGGCGCAGGTGCGCGCGCCAGGCGGCGACGGCCGGGTCCGCCCCGGGCGCCGGCACCACGTGGGCGACCAGGCCGACGACGAGGCCGTCGCCGTCGGTGGCCGGCACGACCGCGCACTCGGCCACCGACTCGTGCTGGGCCAGGGCCTCCTCGACCTCGGCCACCTCGATCCGGTTGCCGAGCAGCTTCACCTGGAAGTCCTTGCGGCCGCGGAACTCCAGCCGCCCGTCGTGCCGGCGCCGGGCGAGGTCGCCGGTCCGGTACACCCCGGTCCCGGAATCCGTCCCCTCCAGCGGGCGGAACGCCGGGCCCGGCGGCAGACCGACGTAGCCGTCAGCCACGTATGGGCTGCGGATCACGACCTCGCCGGTGACGCCGTCCGGGCAGGGCCGGTCGGCCTCGTCGAGCACCAGCACCTCGCGGCCGGGGATGGCCCGCCCGATCGGGGCCATGCCGCGGACCGGCGCGTCGATCGCCGCCCACGTCGCCGCGACCGTCTCCGTCGGTCCGTACACATTGGACAGACGCAGCCCGGGCAGCGCGGCGCGCAGCCCGTCGGCGAGGGCGGCCGGCAGCGCCTCGCCCATGAGCACCAGGTGCCGCAGCGCCCCGAGCCGCCCGGCCGCGGCGGTCATCGGCGCCAGCAGCTCCTTGGCGAAGCTCGGCACCGTCTGCAGGAACGTGATCCGCTCGGTGGCGAGCCAGTCGGTGAACCGTTCGGGGTGCACGCGGACCCGCTGCGGCACGGGGCACAGGGTGGCGCCGGCGGTCAGCGTGGCGAACGCCTCGTAGAGGCTCGGGTCGTGCTCCGGGGCCACCCAGTGCGCGACCCGGGCACCGGGGCGCAGGTCGAACGTCGTGGCCATCCACGCGGCGAACTGCGCGAACGCGCCGTGTGTCTGCGCGATGCCCTTCGGCTTGCCGGTGGATCCCGACGTGTAGGCGACGTAGGCGATCGCCTCCCGCCGCACCACCGGGGCGGCGGGGGCGCCGGGCGGCGGGTCCGCCGTCAGGGAGCCGACGTCCAGGACGAGGCCGTGGATCTCGGCGCGGTACCAGCCGGCGAGGGCGTCGGTCTCGGCGCCGCCGTCGACCAGCAGGCACGCGGGGCGCAGCTCGCGCAGCGCGGTGCGGCCGCGCTCGCCCGCGTCGCCGGTCCCGAACCACAGCAGGTGCCCTCCGGCGCGCAGCGCGGCGAGCGACGCGACGATCTGGCGCGGGCCGGGCGCCATGCGCACCGCGACGGCCCGCCCGCCGGCCCCGGCCGCGCGCAGGTGCGCCGCGACGACGGCGACGGAGCGCTCCAGGTCGCCGTACCCGAGGGACGAGCCCTCGGTGGCGACCGGGACCGTGGCCGGGATGCGGTCCGAGACGGCGCGCACCGCCTCGTGCACGAACGGCGCCTCCGCGAGCCGGTCGGCCGGGGCCGGCGCGCCGGGCACCGCCGCCGGACCGGGCACCGCGAGCGGGTCTGACGCCGCCGGCGAGGCGAGCGGGCCGGGCGTCGCGGCGTCCATCGGCAGGGCCGCGGCGTCGGCGTCGGGGTCCGCGATCGCGGCCAGCAGCAGGGTGCGCAGCTGCTCGAGCACCGCGGTCGCGGCGGGCCGCTGCTCCTCGCCGCGGAAGCCGAGCGTGCCGGCGAGCCCGGTGGCCGGGTCGACGGTCGCGGTCAGCGTCAGGTCGCACGTCGCCCAGCCGGTGTCCGCCGGCGCGGGGCGGACCTCGGCGCCGGGCAGGCGCAGCACCGCCTCCGGTGCCTCCCGCACGGCCAGGACCGCGTCGCACAGCGGCACGGGACGGGCGTCGCCGTAGGCGTCCAGGGCCCGCAGCAGCTCGCCGTAGGGCAGCTCGCGGTGCGCCAGGCAGGCGTCCGTGGTGGCGGCGGCGCGCAGGACCCGCGCCCGGAAGGTGTCCGCGCCGGCCAGGTCGCCGGGGAGCACGAGCAGGTTGTCGAAGGCGCCGGCGACCCGCGGGGCACCGGCGGGGCGGACGCTGACCGGGGTGCCGACCGTGACCAGGGCGCCGCCGTCGTAGCGGCACAGCAGCGACTGCAGCGCCGCGAGGAGCACGGCGAACGGGGTGGTGCCGGTGTCGCGGGCGAACCCCGTGACGGCGGCCGCGGCCTCCGGCCCCCAGTCGAAGCCGGCGGCGCCGCCCGGCACGACCGGGGTGGTGTCGCGGTCCGGTCCGAGCGGGTGGCTCACCGGCGGCGTGGGGCGGACCGCGCCCTGCCACCAGCGCAGCAGTTCGGCGTCCCGGCGGGGATCGGGGTCGCCGAACAGCGCTGACGGCGCCGGCGGCGGGGGCGGCACCAGGCCGGCGCAGCGCTGCGACAGCTCCTCGACGACGAGGTCCATCGTGTCGTCGTCGGCGACCGTGCGGTGCAGCACGACCGTCACGCGGTGCAGGTCCGGCGCGGTGCGTGTCAGGGTCAGGCGGGCCGGGAGTCCGTCCCAGGCAGGCGTTGCGGGCGCTTCGAGCACCGCGAACGAGGCGGGGTCGGCGGCCGCGGTCACCGGTGCCGGCGACGCATCGACATCGGTCACGGTGGTGCGCAACGGCTCGTGCGCGGACAACACCGCGAGCCAGGCCGCGCGCAGCGCGTCGACGTCCACGGGCCCGCTCACGTCGAAGCCGCGGCAGACGCGCGGTGCGGCGGTGCCCGGCGCGAGGTGCTCCAGCACCCACCAGCGGGCAGGCGATCCGTTCATCGCGTCCTCCTTACGACGGACGAATCGTCACACGCAGCGGACATCGATTGCTTCTCAAGGAATGCGGCGCACACAGCGCATTTCGAAGGATGCGCGTCGATGGCCGCGGTGCCGACGATGAGCGGGGAGTCACCTGCCTGGAAGGAGCACGTCCCATGGTGCAGAACACTGGCGCGGCAGATCCGTCCGTCGTCGAGCAGCGCGTCGAAGAGGTGTGGCGGGACGTTCTCGGCATGCCCGAGGGCGGGCAGCACCTGACCTTCTTCGAGCTGCACGGCCAGTCCATCTCGGCGGTCCGCATCGTCGGCCGGCTGGAGGACGAGCTCGGCGTCACCGTCGACTTCGGGCTGCTGTTCGAGGACCCGGACCTGGCCACGTTCACGAAGGCCGTCGTCGCGCTGACGAGCTGAGCGGCGTCCACAGGCGACAGACGCGGACGGCGACACGAAACGGCGTGCACACCCCGGGGTGTGCACGCCGTTCGTCGTCCCGCTACCGCTTGCGCGCGATCGTCAGCCCGTCGGCGAGCGGCAGCATCACGGCGTCGAGGCGCTCGTCGGCGGCGAGTGCGGCGTTGAAGGCGCGAAGGGTCTCGGCGCACCGCCGTTGCGCGGGAGTGTCGGCCCGGGACGGGTCGACGACCCAGCCGTCGAGCAGCACGTTGTCGGCGACGAGCAGCCCGCCCGGGCGCAGCAGAGGCACCGCGAGCGCGTGGTAGCGCGGGTAGCTCATCTTGTCCGCGTCGACGAAGACGAGGTCGACGCTGCCGGGCTCGAACCCGGCGAGGGTCCGCCCGGCGGCGCCGAGCCGGAAGTCGATGCGGTCCGCGACCCCGGCCTTCTCCCAGTGTTCGCGCGCCAGGGGCAGCCACCGGTCGGACACGTCGCAGGTGACGACCCGGCCGCCGGCGCCGACACCTTCGGCGAGGGCGAGCGCTGACAGCCCGGTGAAGGTGCCGATGTCGACGGCCAGCCGCGCCGGCACCAGCCGGGCGAGCATCGTCAGGAGCGTCGCCTGCGCGGCGGTCGCCATCATCCCGGCCTCGTCGCCGAGCTCACCGGCGCGGGCGATGAGCCCGGTGACGGCCTGCCCCGGCGGTGTCGTGCAGGCCGCCACGTAGTCGCCGACGTCCTGACCGGCGAGCAGATGCTTGGTGTCCTGGATCCCGGTGGTCATGCCAACCATCGTCCGGCGTCCAGGTCCGTGGCCGCATCCTTGGCTGTGCGGTCCTTTGTGGACACTAGTCGTTCTTGTGTCGCTCCACAGTGGACTGTGATGGGGCGGACCTCGAGGCGTTGACCGGGGTGAGGCCGTTCCACGTGTCGTGGTCGATCTCGCGCAGGCGCTCGTCGTCGGTGCCGGCGATGCGGTTCATGGCGTGCCGCAACAGCGGCGGCGCGACGACCGACGTGACGATCGCGACCAGCACGATCACCGTGTACCCGGCCGTGTCGAGCACCTTGAGGCGCAGCCCGGTCAGCGCCACGATCACCTCGATGACGCCGCGGGAGTTCATCCCGGCGCCGAGGGCGAGGGCCTCCCAGCGGGTGAGCTTCCGCAGCCGCGCACCGAGGTACGCACCGGCGAACTTGCCCACGATCGCCACCGCCAGCACCACCGCGGCCGTCAGGGCCACCTGCGGGCGGGCCAGCGCCGTCAGGTCCATCCGCAGCCCCGCGGTGGCCAGGAACAGCGGGGCGAGGACCCCGGTGACGACGGTGCGCAGCCCGGCCAGCTTCGGCTGGGCGGTGCGGGCGCCGGTGATCAGCAGGCCGGCCACGAACGCCCCGAAGACCGGCTCCATGCCCAGGGCGAGGGTGGTCGCGGCGCCGAACAGCACGAGGATGACCGCCGTCGCGACCGCCGGGGCGTCCGCCGGCCGGTCCGCGACGGCCGTCATCACCTTGCGCACCATCACCCGGCCGAGGGTCGCGGCGAAGAGGAGGAAGCCCACCAGGTACAGCACCGAGGCCGTCACGGTGCCGGCGCTGACCCCGGCCGTCGCGGCGGCCGCGACCACCGACAGCAGCAGCCAGCCGAGGGCGTCGTCGATGAACGCGGCGGCGAGCGTGAGCTGTCCGATGTTGCGGTGCAGCAGGCGCATGTCGGTGAGGGTCTTGGCGATCACCGGGATGGCCGACACGCACATCGCGACGCCGAGGAACAGCGCGAACACGGTGCGGTCGCCGGGGCCGCCCGGCACGACGGGCACCGGCAGCACGTACCCGAGCGCGATGCCGGCGGCGAGGGGGAGCAGCAGCCCGCCGAGGCTGACGGTGGCGGCCGTGGCGCGGACCCGGCGCAGCAGCGACGGGTCCAGGTGCGTGCCGGTGACGGCGACGAGCAGCAGCACGCCGACCTGGCCGACGGCGTCGATGAGGTGCATCTGCTCCGGCGAGCCGGTGAAGAGCCGCTCGGTGACGCCCGGCGCGAGGTGGCCGAGCACCGACGGGCCGATGAGGACGCCGGCGGTGAGCTCACCGACCACCGCCGGCATCCGGCACCGCTCGGCGAGCCGGCCGAGCAGCCATGCCGTCAGCAGCAGCACCCCCAGCCCGACGATGAACCCCACCATCAGGTGCGAGGTGAGTGGGGCGACGAAGGTCATGCCGGTGCCCCTACTTGCGCACGCCGGCGAAGAGGCCGGGCGCGTTGTGCGGGTCGGTGCCGAGCCGCCACGGGATGTCGAGGAACTCCACCGCGCAGCCCGCCTTCTCGAACGCGGCGGTGTACTCCTCGCGGGTGAACAGGTTCATGTAGAAGTAGTCGGTCCACTCCTTGATGCCGCCCTCGGACGTGGCGACGGTGAAGCGGATCTCGACCCGGGTGGCGAGGCCCTCGCGGGTCGAGTGGGTGACCCGGGAGATGACCCGGCCGGGCTCGCGGACCAGGTGCCCGCCGACGTAGCCGTCGAGGAACTGCTCGGGGAACCAGCCGGGCTCCACGATCAGGACCCCGCCGGGCGCCACGTGCGCGGCCATGCGGGCGATCGCGGTGTCGAGCTCGGCGGTGGAGGCCATGCAGGCGACCGAGTTGCCGAGGCACACGACCGCGTCGAACGTGCGGCCGAGGTCGAAGTCGCGCATGTCGCCGGCGTGCACCGCGACGCCGGGCAGCTTGCGCTGGGCGACGACGCGCATCGCGGGGGCCAGCTCGACGCCCTCGACGTGCTCGAACAGCTGGGCGTAGCGCACCAGGTGCGAGCCGGTGCCGCTGGCGACGTCGAGCAGGGTGGTGGCGCCCGGGTGGCGGGCGCGCACGTGCGCGGCGATGTCGTCGGCCTCGGCCTCGAAGCTCTTGCCGCGGCTGCGGAAGACGAGATCGTAGATCTCGGTGTGGTCCTGACTCCACCCGGCGTGGGTCTGCGTCCGGTCCTGTTCGAATGCCATTGCAACCTCCGTGGATGAGCGGATCTGCACCTATTCTTCGATTCCGGGGTCACGCTGGCTTCCGCTGCTGTGCGGACCTGAGCCTCACGGTTTGGCGTTGTTCGGCATGTGTACGACGCGCAGGAACGACCGCAGCCGCCAGGGGCGCGGGCCGCCGACGACGACGTCCCGGCCGGCGGCGGCGCGCAGGGCGCTGATGCGGCCGAAGAGCATGAGGTTGAACCGCGCCGGGCGGAAGGTGAGGCTGACGTCGTAGGGGTCGCCGGGCGGCGCGACGCTGACCCGGCCCTCGTGCAGCTGCAGGATGGCCGTCGGGGTGTGCACCGAGCGGAACTCGACGGCGATGCGGTGCCGTGGCATGCGGACCGCCTCGTTGAGCAGCGCGCCGTACGAGTTGCGGATCATGTCGACGAGGAACAGCTCGAAGAACAGGGCGGCGTCGGCGTCGGGCATCGGCCACGGCAGGCGGGCCGCGCGCGCCATGTCCCAGCCGTGCACCAGCATCTCGTTGACGAGGTGGGCGAGCACGCCGGCGACGGTGACCTGGGCGTCGCCCAGCCATGTGACGGTCGAGGCCGGGTCGGCGTCGCGGGTGACGAGCAGGATGCGCTCGATCGCGGCGCGCAGGTCGCGCGTGACGACCCTCGGGTCGCGCTCGGTGAGGTGGCGCATGACGTGGGAGTTGGTGTCCGCCACGGTGTCCACGTTGGTGCCGGAGAGCAGCTCGCGCAGGCCCGGCACGGGCGGCGGCGGCGCGTCGGGGTCCAGCAGCAGCAGGCACAGCTTGGCGATGGACAGCACGTGGGCGGCGGAGTCGGCGATCGACCACTCCGCGGTCGCCATCGCCGCGGTGTCGGGAGCCCAGTTGACCAGCGACTCGAAGCGCCGGCCCGTGTCCGTGACGGCGGCGCGGGTCTGCTGCCAGCGGTCCTGGAGCACGACGACGGTCATGGGTCACCATCCGCGGAAGTCGTATTCGGGGCCGCGGACGCGACCCCGAGTGCACGAAGGAACGTGAGAGGTCAGGCGTTGTACCACATGGTGGGGAACCATCCGATGCCGAACATCGCCGGCAGGCGGACGTCCCAGTAGACGACGTTGAACACGCCGAGCGCGACGAGCAGGCTGCCCGTCACCACGGCGGCCCGCCGCGGGCTCGCACCAAGCCACGACAGGAACCGCCCCCTGGTGAGGAGCACGACGACGGCGAAGACGGCCGCGACGAACACGACGTTGCCCACCGACTGCAGCACGAAGGCGAGCGAGCCGTAGAGCGGGTTGTCGGTGTCCGCCGCGTAGTGGAAGAGCTTGTTGAACAACGGGTACGGCCGGCCGATGAGGAAGCCGCCGACGAGGCCGCCGAGGACGACGACGCGGGCGGTGGGCCGGTCGCGGAACAGGTCCGGCAGGACGCCGAGCGCGGCCAGGCCGAGGTAGATCAGGGCGAGGCCGATGAGGCCGAAGACGACCGAGGACTGCAGGAGCCGGACCGGCACGTCGCCGACCTTGTCCGTGGACAGCTGCGGCAACCGGTCGCCGAGCAGGACCCCGACGAAGCCGTACACCGCCGACACCGCCACCATGCCGACGGTGAGCCACCCGAGCGGGCGCAGCAGCCGCCGCAGCGGGCCGCCGCGCTGGCCGGCACCGGCCTGTGACAGCGGACCGACGGACGCCGCCATCGCGATGTTGCAGGCGGTGAAGGTGCCGGCGAGCCCGGACACGAACGCGAAGACCAGGCCGGCGGTGGTGCCGGCGATGGCGGTCTTCTTCGCGTCGTGGCCGAGCAGGTTGTTGGCGACGTTGTCGCCGATGACCGAGTCGACGAACTCGTAGGACCAGAGCACCGCCAGCGCGATGCCGGCCAGGACACTGAACAGGACGACCCGGCCGTTGCGGGCGCGTCGGGGAGCGAGGTGCGGGCCCGGCGTGACGCCGGTCCGCAGCTGGGTGGATGTCACGTACCCTCCACTGTGGATGACAAGGAACGCGGCCGGCGCGGGGACGGCGTTGTCCCCGCGCCGACCGGCGTGGTGCCTCAGGTGGTGATCACGGTCGTCCGACGGTCCTTCAGCCACTTCGCCCACCAGAACAAACCGCGGGCGGCACAGACGATGGTGACGGCGAAGAACAGCGTGTAGACCACGTTGGCCAGCAGCAGCGCGCCGTAGACGAACGCGACGCTGGAGCCGAACATGAACTGCGCCTTGCCCGACGTCGGGGTGGTGCCCGGGTCGGTGATCATGTAGTTGGTGAAGAGGATGAACGCGACGCCCGTCATCGGGCCGAGCGCCGCCCACAGCGCGACGTCCCACACGTAGTGGCGGATCAGCGCCTGGATGACGAACGCGCCGACCCAGCCGACGATGAGCGCGACCCGCTTGGTCAGCAGCGCGTTGAGGATCGTGCCGGCGGTGAGGATGACGGTCGGCACCACGATGCGGATCACGTCCGGGACGTGCTCGGTGAAGTGGTACGGCGGCGCCACGTTGACCCAGCCGAACAGCACCAGCGTGACGGTGATGCCGAAGTTCGACGGGTTCATGAAGTGCCGCAGCCGGCCCTTGATCGGGGCCCGGAACAGCACCTTCTGCCCGACGGCCACGACGACGGCGAAGGCGATCGGCCAGTACACGTCGTTGGCGTACAGCAGCATGTTCGCCGCGAGCGCGGTGATGTGCGACGGCAGCAGGAACGTGTACAGCCCCCAGCCGCCGTGGCCGGAGTAGCCGGGGGCGCGCCGCTCGGCCTTCGCCGCGATCCACTCCACGACGAGCTCCGTCGAGTAGCCGATGGCGAGGGAGAACAGCGGCCACGTCCACGGCTGCTCGAAGCCGAGCACGGTGTAGCCGAGGATGTTGAAGATGCTCATGGAGATCGCGAAGTTGCGCAGTGCGAGATACCGCGGGTCGCGACCGTCCACGCGCGGCGGCGCGCCCGACGGGGTCGACACCGTCACCGTCGCCTTGGTGGGAACCGCTACGGCCGGCGAGACCGGCGCCTCGGTCGGGAGCTTGACGCGGGGCTGCACGTCGGTCATGACGGCTGCACCTCCTGGGCTTGCGTGGTCAACATGAGGGTGTGCTGGCCGGGGCTCAGCTGCAGCGTCTGCATGTGCATGGCGCCGGTGTTGTCGAGCCAGCACACCTCGGCCGAGACCGGCTTGCCCTGGTTGGCGCCGAGCCCGAAGTGCTGCTGGAAGCCGCGCTTGCCGGAGTGTCCGCCGCCGCCGTCGAGCTGCGACACCTGGGTGCGGCCGTCGGCGGTGGTGACGCGCACCTGGGCGCCGTAGGCGGGCGCGCCGGGCAGGCCGCCGGTCGCGGAGACGCCGCCGGTCGCCGGGCGGTACAGGTTGAGGGTGAGGTACTCGCCGGCGCCGGCCTTGGTGTTGCGGTAGTAGGACGGGGCGCCCCACTGCCGGGCGATGGCGAAGTCCTGGGCGCCGTCGCCGTCGACGTCGGCGACCGCGACGCCGCGGCTCGGGATGTCGGAGGTCATGCCGAGCTCTTTGGCGACGTTGACGTAGCGGCCGTTGGGCTCCTTGGCCCAGAACGCGAACGGCTGCGAGCCGGCGATGTCGTCACCGGGCTTCGCGTTCGGCCACATCTGCGGCTCCTGCAGCAGCAGGTCGTTGGTCATCGCCAGCTCCTGCAGCCACGACCAGCGGTTGATCTTGCCCTTGACGAAGCCGGCGGTCTGCACCAGCGACAGGCGGCCGCTGTTGTCGAAGTCGGCGGCCTTGGCGTCCCAGCCCCAGCCGACCCAGGCGATGTTCGCCGAGGCGGCCTTGTTCTCGAACGGCGCCCGGCCGTCCTTGAGCGCCGCGGCGGCCTTCGCCGGGTTCGCCGCGGTGTTCTGGTAGTAGAGGTTGCTCTCCTCCAGGCCCCAGCTGGTGGTGATGTTGCTGATGAACATGTCGAACTGCCCGTCGCCGGACAGGTCGCTGAACTCCATCGACATGCCCTTGAAGGAGTCGTGCCCGACGACGAGGGACTTCGGCGTGAAGGCACCGCGCTCCCCCTCGGCGAGGGCGAACTTGATCTGGCCGGGCGTGGAGACGTTGCGGAAGAAGCGGTCCCGGCCGAAGTCGTTGGCGAGGTACAGCTCCGGGCGCAGGTCGCCGTCGAGGTCCGCGGAGCCGGCCCCGAGCGTCCAGCCGGTGGCGGCCGACGGCGGGATCGCCTTCTGCTCCACGTACGTGACGCTGGGCTCGTCGCCGCTGCTGGCGGCCTCCCAGTGCAGCACGTGCGCGCCGCCGGCGTTCTCGGCCCGCGACATCGAGTGGTTCATCTGCACGTTGGGGTCACCCTGCGGGTCGAGGACCTGGGTGTCGGGGAAGTAGTTGAACACGCCGATGTCCACGTGGCCGTCGCCGTCGAAGTCGGCGACGTTCACCGCGTTGGTGTTCCACAGCGGGCCGCCGTAGCCGCCGGCCGCGGTGTTCGACGCGGCGATCAGCTCGGTGGGACGGAACGCGGCCATCTCCAGCGCGGTGGCACCGGGCTTGTGCATGTACAGCACCGGCGTGCGGCCCCAGTAGTAGACGAGCAGGTCGGTCCAGCCGTCGGCGTTGTAGTCGCCGGGCACGCAGCCCATCGGCGCCATCGTGGCGCTGGTCGGCAGCGGCGCCGGGTTCAGCACGAACGGCGCGTAGGTCGCCCCGCCCTGCGGCGCCGGCGTCACGATCGCCGAGTCGCTACGGGTGTCGACGAGACACAGGTCGTTGGACCGGCCGTTGCCGTCGATGTCGTTGACCGCGACGGCGGCGCCGACGGACGAGATCCAGGCCCTGATGTGCTCGTACTTCGGGTTGACCTGGCGCACCGTGTGCTGCGGCAGGCCCGGCGGCAGCGCGACCTGCAGCTCGGTGAACGCGTAACGGTTGGCGATGGCGTTGCGTGTCGCCGCCGACGCCTCGGGCAGCTGGGCCGCCACGTACAACGCGGCGACGAGCACCAGGACGAAGGCGCCTGGGATGAGCCGGCGCAGGACGCCGACAGGTTGCGGTGGCACAGTTCCCCCTTGAGGTCGACGGCATGTCGCCCGCGGATACGCGGCCGGACACCTGCCTGATTGACCGGCGGAGATCCCGCAGGCTGGTCGAGGACCACCGCTCCCGCGGCTCGATCCATCGAACTATCGCTATCGTTGCGGCGGGCCGGAGCAAAGTCTTCTCGGCAAGTGCTCAACGGCGTTCGTCGATCCCTCGCCCTAGCCACGCCCTAGTGGGACGCTATCGGCGCACCCCTTGCGCACAGCGAAACGCCCGCCGGAGCAACAACTCCGGCGGGCGTCCACATTGGACAATTGGTCAGCGGGCGAGGGTCACCGTCATCGGCAGGCCGCCGCGGATGCGCAGCGACAGCATCGGCTCGGGGACCACCCGGTGGCCGGGCGCCTTCTCCAGCTTCAGGTCCCGGCACAGCAGCGCGAGCACGAACGCCGCCTCCATCATGCCGAGGTGGTTGCCGACGCAGAACCGTGGCCCGGCGCCGAACGGGATGTACGCGTACCGGGGCCGCTCCGCCGTGCCGGTCGGACGCTGCGGGTCGAACCGCTCCGGGTCGAAGCGCTCCGGGTCCGGCCAGAAGTCCGGGTGCCGGTGCAGCGTGAACGGGGACACGAGCACGTCGGCGCCGGCCGGCACCCGGTAGCCGCCGACCTCGTCGGCCGCGAGGGCCTTGCGCGGCAGCAGCCACACCGGCGGGTAGAGCCGCATGACCTCCTCGAGGACCATCGAGGTGTACCGCAGCTGGTGCAGGTCCTCGAAGACCGGCAGCCGGTCGCCGAGCACCGCGACCGCCTCCTCGTGCAGCCGTTGCCGCACCTCCGGGTGCTCACCGATGAGGTACAGCGCCCAGCTGAGCGTGCTGGCGGTCGTCTCGTGCCCGGCGAGCAGCAGCGTGACGAGCTCGTCGCGCAGCCGCTCGCGGCCGACGGCCGGGTCCGGCTCGGCGTCCGCCGAGACGATGAGCCGCGACAGCACGTCGTCGCGGTCCTCGGTGCGGGCCCGCCGGCCGCCGACGAGCTCGTCGACGATCGCCTCCAGGCTCCGGCGGGCCCGGCGGAAGCGCAGCTGCCGGGGCAACGGCACCCAGGTGGGCACCGCGCTGAGCGTCTCCAGCTCGAACATCGCCTGGTCCTGCACGGCGGCGAACGAGTCACCGATCCCGCCGAACCGGCTGAGGTCGGCGTCCAGCAGCGTCCGGCCGAGCACGCCGAGGGTCAGCGTGGTCATCTCCTCCGGGACGTTGACCGGACCGGTCCCGGCCCGCCGGCGCAGCCGCTCGACGAGCTTGGCGCCCTCCTCCGCGACCGCCCCGGCCTGCGCCGCGATCCGCCGGCTCTGGAACGCCGGCTGGATCACCTTGCGCTGCTTGCGCCACAGCTCGCCCTCGCTGGTGAGCAGGCCGTCGCCGAGCGCCCGGCGGGCGTGGACCAGGCCGATGCCCTTCTGGTAGTTGCCGGCGTTGTCGGCGAGCACGTGCTTGGCGTGGTCGGGGTGGTTGAAGAAGTACAGCGTCTTGTGCCCGACCGCGAGCCGGGACGCGTCGCCGTAGTCCTTCGCCGCGTCGGTCATCATGCCGATCCGGTCGCGGGTCATCTTCACGAGCATGCCCATCGCGGTGATCCGCGGGCTGCTGGGCGGATCCAGCAGCCGGGGGCGGTCGAGCGTCGTCACGTCGTCACCTCGGTGCGCTCCTGGCTCAGGTGGTGGAACTTGCCGGAGTGGAACAGCAGGGCCTCGTCGTCGACGCTGCGGTGCATCGACAGGACCTTGCCGATGAAGATGGTGTGGTCCCCGCCGTCGTACGTGCGCCACAGCTCGCACTCGAAGTGGGCCAGGGCGCCGCCGACGAGCGGCGCCCCCGTGTTCGGTGCCGGTGCCCAGTCGACGACGTCGAACTGCTGCCAGCCCAGCGGCCGGCGGCGGTCGGCGAAGTACCGGGCCAGGCTCTCCTGCTCCGAGGAGAGCACCGACACGGCGAACGCGCCGACCTCGCCGAGCGTGCCGTGCATGACCGCCTGCCGCCCGACGCAGATCGACACCAGCGGCGGGTCGAGCGACACCGGGGTGAAGGAGTTGGCGGTCATGCCGTGCGGTGTGCTGCCGCCGACGGTCACCACGGTGACGCCGGTGGCGAACGCCCCCAGGGCCCGCCGCAACGATTTCGGATCGGTCACCGCGTTGAGCGGCGGCCTTGGCTGGACGTCCACGCGCACCTCCTGCTCGCGCAGGCCCTCAGACCCGGGCCATCGACGTGTACGGCTCCAACGCCCGGGCGAGCGCCTCCGGCACACGGGCCGGCACCGTCCTGGTGTTCGGCCCGCGCATGCAGGCCACCCGCTGGCCGCCCCGGGCGACGAGCAGCTCGCCGCCGTCGCCGACCCGCACGTAGTCGAAGCTGAACTCGATCTGGGTCTGCGCCAGTTCCACCAGCCGCATCCGGATCGACAGATCGTCGAACGCGGTGATCTCGGCGAAGAACTCGCAGCCGACCCGGAGCGTGAAGAGCTTCAGGTCGTCCTGCAGGTCCGCGAGGACCTCGGGCGCCTTCGTCTTGAGGAACAGCTCCCGGCAGCGCCCCTGCCAGCGCAGGTAGTTGACGTAGTACACGTTGCCGACGAGGTTGGTCTCCTCGAAGCCGACCGTGTGCTGGTACTCGAAGTACGACTCCATCACTGCTCCCCTCCGGTCAGTACCGCGAAGACGACCGGCCTGTCGACGCCGCGCACGGTGGTGGCGAAGGTCGCCACGCACGCGTCCCCGGCCGAGTAGACGACCCAGCCGGCCCGCGACGACGGCATCAGGCTCAGCGGCCCGAGCGTCGAGCGGCCCGCCTTCTGCACGCACTCCACGGCCGCCCACACCCGCGTCGCCGCGGTGTCGGCGTCCTCGCCGGTCAGGTCGGCGGCGAGGTCCGCCAGCCCGGCGTGCTGGCCGAGCAGCCCACGCCACTCCTGCGCCGTGCGGGCGGTGACCGCCTCGAGGTCGCAGCCGAGCACGCCGGTGGCGGCGGTGCAGAGCGTCAGCCCCGCGCCGTGCGCCGCGGAGACCGTGCGCGGGTCGTCGACCTCCGGCTTGCCGTCGGGCCGGTACCGCACCTCGACGGCGCGGCCGAAGACCCGACCGGCGGCCAGTGCGGTGCGGGCCCGCCGCTGCTCGACGTGGTCCTCACCGCCGGCGGCACCTTCAGGACCGTCCGGCTCGACCGCGACCGCGACCCTGGTGCCGACGAGGTCCTCGAGGGTGCGCTCCAGGTAGGAGCCCAGCAGCGGCGCCACCCACGGTCCCCGGCCGTCCAGCTTGCGCACGGCCCGCAGGTGCAGGCCGTCCCACCGCTCGACCACGGTGCCGGCGGCGTCGCGCAGCGCGATGTCGTAGATGTACAGGTCGCCGTCGTGGCTGCGCTCGGTGGCGCAGTACCGCAGCCCGGTCGCCGACGTGAGCCCCTCCCCCGCCGGGTAGATGCGCTCCACGCCCGCCGGCAGCAGGGTCGCGTCGGGGACGCAGACCTGGTTGCCGTGCATGAGCGCGTCCCGCACGCCGGGGTCGCCGAGCAGCAGTCGGTCCGGCAGGTACCCGGCGAACCACCGGGTGTCCGGGTCGGCGGCCAGGTCGGCGTCGACGTCGCGGGCCGCGACCCGGTGGTAGGAGCGCAGCCGCTGGAACCGGCCGCCCTGGAACAGCACCCCGTCGTAGAGCTCGGTGCGCGGGTCCAGCGGCACCGCCGGCATGGCGTCGGCCTGCACGGGCGGGCCGTCGGGGGCGTCGCCGCGGTCCAGCCGCAGCCGCGCCCGGAAGTGCTCGGCGGCGAACTGTGTCTCGGCGCTGCGGATGACGACCTCGACGGTGTCGTCGGCGGTGACGACCGCGGCGACCCGGATGACCGTGCTGCCGTCCGGCGGCACCACGATCGGCCGCAGGAAGCGCGCGTCCTCGATGACGGGCCCGCCCTCGTGGCCGGTGACGGCGGCCGCGACCTGGGCCATCGCCTCCATGCCGAACACCGCCGGGAAGAGCAGGTTGCCGTCGAGGAGGTGGTCGGCGAGGTACAGGTCGCTGCCGGCGCTCAGCTCGGTCTCGCAGACCAGCTCGACGCCGTGGTAGCGCACCAGCGGCCGGTCCACGAAGCGCAGCAGCGGCAGCTCCGGCTTGTCGTAGCGGACCGTGTCGATGCCCGTCGTACGGCCGCTGATGACGACGACCGACGGGGCCTCCGGGTCGGCGAGGAGCCGGCGCAGGATGGCGATGCCCTGGTCGGGGGTGACGGGGACGACGCCCTCGCGGGTCAGCGACTCCACCACCGACAGGCGCTCGCCCATGCCGACGCCGGACCACACCGACCACTCCATGCAGATGCTGCGGCAGTTCGGGAAGTCCCGGCCGGTCTGCACGGTGAGGTCGGCGAGCCACTCGTTGGCGGTGGCGTAGTGCGCCTCGCCGCGCAGGCCGGCCCGGCCGATGATGCTGCCGAGCGTCACCAGCAGCTTCAGCCCGGACGGGTCGACCGCGTCGAGGACCGCGCGCAGCCCGTCGATCTTCGGGGCGAACGTGCGCCGGAACGCGGCCATGTCGAGGCTGGTCACCGAGGCGGGCTCGTTGCGCCCGGCGCCGTGCAGCACGGCGGTGACCGGGCCCAGCTCCGCGGTGAGCTCGGCGACGGCCCGGCGGACCGCGGCGGCGTCGGTGACGTCGGCCTGCGCGTACCGGACGGTGATGCCGTGCTCGGTCATGCGGCGCAGGTTCGCCGACAGCTCCGCGTCCTGCGCCGGGTCGGACCGGCCGAGCAGGGCCAGCGCGGCCCCGCTGTCGCTGGCCATGGCGAGGGCGCACTCGGCGGTGATGCCCTTGCCGCCACCGGTGACGAGCAGCACGTCGGTGCGCGCGAGGGGCACGTGCGTGATGGCCGGCTCGACCGGCATCGCCCGCAGCGTCGGCACCCGCCGCACGCCGCCGAGGTCGTAGTACGCCTCCGCGAAGCCGTTCGTCGCGGCGACCTCGGCGACGACCCAGCCGACCGCGGTGGGGACCGCCGGCACGTGCACGACCGTCGTGGTGAGGTGCGGCGCCTCCAGCCGGACCGTCTTGGCCAGGCCGGCCGCGCCGCGGCCGTGCTGCACGAGCACGAACCGCTTGGCCGTGCCCTGACCCTGGTCCCGGCCGGTCACCGCCGCCTTGGCGCCGTGCAGCGCGAACTGCAGCTGCTCCTCGGTGCACTGCTCGGGCAGGCAGACCAGCAGCCCGGCGCCGACCCCGGCGCGCTCCAGCTCGCGGCGCAGCGGCTCGGCGAGCGGGTTGCCGGCGTCGGCGTAGACCTGCCAGGCGCCGTTGTCCTGCGGCGCGGTGCGCGGCGGCAGCGGCAGCTCGTCGAGGTCCAGCGACCACGGCCGGGCCCACGGTGCCGCACCGGCCACCTGGGCGGCCGCGGACGCGGCGCCGTCGCCGTTCTGCGCGGTCGCGGCGAGCGTGTCGAGCGCCTCGGCCAGCTCCTCGATGGTCGCGGTGGCGAGGTTCGTCGGCAGCTGCGCCACCGGCAGGTTCATCTGCTGGGCGACCTGGTTGAGCACCTGGCCGACGGTGATCGAGCTCAGGTGCAGGTCGTCCAGCAGCCGGCTGCTCGTGCCGACCAGCTCGATCGGCAGCTCGGCCCGGTCGGCGGCGAAGCGCCGCAGCAGCTCGACGCTGGACTCCGCCGGCCGGTCCTCGGGGGCCCGCACGTCGCCGCCGGCCGGCGTGACCGGATCGGCCGCCGGCTGCGGCACCACCGTGAGGGCGACCCTGCGGCGGACCACCGGCGCCGTCGGCGCCTGCTCGCAGGGGCTGGCGAAGAACGAGAACGTCGCGCCGACCGAGACCGGCCGGATGAGCCGGCCGTGGAACAGCGCGCTGTCGACCGGTGCGGCGCCCACGATGTACGCGGCCGCGACGGCCCGCAGCACGCCCGCGAGGGACTCGTCGTCGGTGTCCAGCGCCACGGTCGGCACGTCGGTCACCGACGCCGCCAGCTGGCTGAGCACCCGGCCGGGGCCGACCTCGATGAACAGGTCGATGTCCTTGGCGGCCAGCTCGACCGCCTGGTTGAACAGCACCGGGTCGGTGATCTGGCGGTGCAGCAGCGTGGCGACGTCGGTGTCGCGGGTGAGCACGTCGCCGGTCACGGTGGAGACGACCCGCCGGCCGACCGGGGAGAAGTCCTCCTCGGCCAGGGCGGCGCCGAACGCCGCCGCGGCCGGGGCGACCAGCGGGGAGTGGAAGGCGTGCGACACGTGCAGCCGGGACCACTGCACGCCGGCGGCCGCGGCCCGCTCGCACACGGTCTGCACCGCGTCGACCGGCCCGGCGACGACGGTCTGGTTGGGCCCGTTGTAGCCGGCGATGACGACCGGCAGCCCGGCGACGAGGGTCTCGACGGCCTCCGGCCCGGCGGCGATGCCGGCCATCGTGCCCGACGCGCTGTGCTGCGACATGGTGCGCCCGCGCAGGGCGGCGACGCGCAGCAGCGCGGCCTCGTCCATCACGCCGGCCCACTGCAGCGCGGCGAGCTCGCCGAGGCTGTGCCCGACGGCGACGGTCGCCTCGATGCCCAGCGTCGACATGACCCGCAGGCCGGCCATCGAGCCGGTGACGATGCGCGGCTGGGCCACCTCGGTGGCGACGACGTCGCCGGTCACCGGCAGCGCCGCGTCCACGTACACCTCCTCCGCCTCGGCGAACCGGCGGCGCAGCGCCCCGCCGGAGACGCCGCGGCCGGAGCCCTGGCCGGGGAACAGGAACCCGATCTTGCCGGGCCCGCTGGCGTGGCCGAGGAAGCTGCGGCCGTCGGCGGCGAAGTGGGTGGTCTCCCCCGCGTCGAGGACCTCACACAGCCGGCGCAGGCTCTGCACGGCGTTGTCAGGCGAGGAGGCGATGACGGCGGCGCGGTAGGGCAGGTCGCGCAGCCCGTTGTGCAGCGTGGCGGACAGGTCCGACAGCTGCGCGTAGGAGAGCTTCGGCACGAAGTGCACGAGCTCGTCGAGCTTCTCCCGCAGCTCCTGCGCGGAGGCCGCGTCGGCCAGCAGCAGCTCGACGTCCTGCAGCGAGGACGCGAGCGCCTTGGTGCGGCTGTCCATCGGCACCCGGCGGCGCGGCGCGGCGTTCTCCAGCACGATGTGGGTGTTGATCCCGCCGAAGCCCATGGCGGTGACGCCGACGCGCACCGGCGTCTCCCGCGGCCACGCCTCGGCCTTGCGCAGCACCCGCAGGGCCGGCGCGTCGCCGGTGAGCACCTCGTGCGGGTCGCGGGTGCCGATCGCCGGCGGCAGCACCTGGTGGTACGCGGCCAGGGACGCCTTGATGAGCCCGGCGACGCCGGCGGCGGCCTTGGTGTGGCCGATCATGCCCTTGATCGAGCTGATCGCGGCCGGCGTGCCGTCCGGGTCCGCCTCGCGGCGGGCCTCCGACAGGGCGGTGAGCTCGGTGGCGTCGCCGACCTTCGTGCCGGTGCCGTGCCCCTCGAACAGCGCGACGGTCTCGATGCCGAAGCCGGCCCGCTCGTACGCGCGGCGCAGGGCCAGCTTGTAGCCGTTGGCCTCCGGCCGGGTCATGCCGCCCTTGCCGTCGGAGGAGATGCCCCAGCCGGCGATGGACGCGTAGATGCGGTGCCCGGCGGCGACCGCCTCCGGCTCGCGCATGAGCACGACCATGCCGCAGCCCTCGCCCGGCCAGAAGCCGTTGGAGCCGCGGTCGTAGACCCGCATCTCGCCGGTGGCGAGCGCGCCCGTCTTGGCGAAGCCGATGATCTCGAACGGGTCGATGGACAGGTCGACCCCGCCGGCGACGGCGACGTCGGCCTCGCCGTCGATGAGCGCCTTGCACGCGGTCGCGACGGACAGCAGCGACGAGGAGCAGGCCCCGTCGACGGTGTACCCGCCGCCCTTGAGGTCGAAGTGGTTGCAGATCCGGCCGGCGATCGTGTTGGACAGCGCGCCGGCGAGGGTGTCCTCGTCGATCTCCGGGAACGGCGACTTGTACGCGTCCTCGAAGTCGGCCAGGAAGTTCTGCAGCTGGTCGTCGTCCCAGTCCTGGGCCTTGAGCGCGGCGGTCACCATGCGGCTCACGTACGGCCAGCGCAGCCGCATCTGGTTGGCACGGGCGAACTCGCCGGTGAGGCTGTTGCCGACGATGACGGCGGTGCGCTCGCGCGGCAGGCCCTCCGCCATCGGGAAGCCGGCGTCGGCGAGCGCGAGCGCGGCGATGTCCAGGGCGAGCCAGTGGGTGAGGTCGGTCGCGCGGTACGTGCTGCCGGCGATCTTGTAGGCGATCCGGTCGAACTCGTAGCCGTCGATGACGGCGGCGAGCCGGGCGTAGAAGCGGTCCCGGGCCTTGGGGTCGGCGTCGTAGTAGTCGTCCAGCCGCATGCGTTCGTCGGGCAGCTGGCGGAACGCGCGGCGCCCCGCGAGCGCGTTCTCCCACAGCTCCCGGGGGGACGTGGCGTCCGGGTATCGGCACGCCATGCCCACCACGGCGATGTTGGTCATGTCAGGTCACCTTTCCGTGGCCGGCACGAGCGCGTGCTTGATGCGCTGCCGCCAGATCTCGTAGGCGGGGATCTCGTCGTCGAAGGGCAGCCCGATGAGCGCCTCGTCGGTCACCTTGGCCGCGGCGGCGGTGGACTGCTCGCAGAAGACCCGGGTCGCGACCTCGTTGTGCGCCACGACGAGCCCGGCCCGGACCCGGGCGCCGGCCGCGAACGCCGAGCCCTGCGCCACGTCCGCGGCGTACTGGCCGGCGGCGTCGCGGAACCAGGTCAGCTCGGCCTCGTCGGCGCCGCCGGCGTACGTGGCGGCCAGGCCGGCGCCGGCGTACAGGTCGGCGCGGCGGCGCTCGTCGAACTTGTCGAACGCGGCGACGACGCGCCGCGGGTCGGTGCCGCACACGAACCAGGTGGCCCGTCCGACCCCCTGGTCGGTGGCGCGGGCGGCGTACCAGGACGGCCCATCGGCCGGCCACGGGAAGGACTCGTCCTGGTAGCACTCGTGCACGTAGCGCTGGGTCTTGAAGTAGGCCTGGTGGAAGCCGTAGCCGTCCAGCACCAGCCAGCGCAGCAGCGGGTCCGGCGCGTGCAGCGTGTTCCAGCGGAACTTCGGGATCCGGGCCATCGCCCAGCCCACGCCGACGTACACCATGTAGATGTGGTCGTCGGCGGGGCCGGCGAGGAAGTCCTCGACGTGCCGGCGGCCGCCGACGGGGAGCCCGTCGCGGACGCCGAAGGCCATGGCCGCGCCCTCGTAGGCGAAGCCGCGGTAGGCGTGCGGGATGTCGGCGAGCCGCGCGTCCGCCTCGGCCGGCTGCCCGACCTCGGCGGCGATCGCGTACCCGGCGAGGAACTGACGGCCGACGTTCTCCAGCCGGTCGCGCGCCTCGGCGTTCTTCACGTGAAAGCCCCGGACATCCATTTTGGTTTCCGAGACGTTTGGCGTCAGGACGCGCCGGCGGAGAGATTGAAACATCGTCATTTCGGGTTCCCCCAGATAGACCGTTTCAACAAATTGTCGTCGACCTATATAGGTGACGTCATCTCCGCCATTGCGACCGTTGCATTCCCTGAACGCGGCGAGTGCCGGTTCCTACCGCACGGACGCGGCCGGCACGGCGATGGCCTCGCGGATCTTGCGGCGCCACGCCTCGTAGTCCAGCTCCCCCTCGACGGTGGTGCCGCCCACCGCCACGTCGTCGGCGAGCTCCGCGGCCCGGGCGACGGTCAGGTCGGTCAGCGCCGCCACCGCCACCGCGGTGTGCTCGGGCTCGAAGCCGGAGAAGACGCGGGCCTTGGCCGCGAAGACCGAGCCCTGCGCGACGTGGGTCCAGTGCTCCCCCGACTCGCGGCGCAGCGCGGCGAGCCCGGCCGCGTCGCTGCCGCCGGCGAACGTCGCCGCCAGCCCGACGCCGCTCCACAGGTCGGCCTGCCGGTCGGCGGCGAAGCGGCCCACCGCGGCCGCCACGCCGGGCACCTGCCCGCCGTGGATGAACCACAGCGCCCGGCCGATGCCCTGGTCGCAGGCGCGCTGGAAGTAGTCGGCACGGCCCTGCCACGGGTAGGCCGCCAGTCGCTCCTGCCGGTCCACCCACCGCTCGGTCTGGAAGTAGGCGCGGTCGAAGCCGTAGCCGTCGACGGCGAGCCAGCTCATCGTCGGGTAGTACGGGGTGCCGGTGAGGTCCGGCAGGATCTTCTTCCACAGCGGCCGCGGCAGCCGGGCCATGGCGAAGCCGATGCCGATGTAGGTCAGGAACGTGTGCGGCACCGCCGGCCCGGACAGCAGGTCACGGGCCCGGTGGCCGCGACCGCCGGCCATCGCGTCGAGCACCGTGACCGCCATCGTCGCGCCCTCGTAGGCGAAGCCGCGCATCTCCGGCTCCACCAGCTCCAGCCGCTGGACCAGCTCCGTCTGCGTCTTGGTGTCGATGCCCCACTCGAAGCCGACGAGGACCGCCTGCGGGATCGCCTCGAGCCGGCGGGTCGCGTCGGTCGGCTCGACCGGGAACCCCCGCTGCGCGAAGGAGACCTCCTTGAACGACGGCGTCAGCACCAGGCGCCGCAGGGAACCGAGTGTGCTCGGCATGGTCGTGCCTCCTCAAACCTGGATCGGTCCGGCCGGAGGCGGGCGCCTCGGGCCTCAGGGACGTCGCAACCGGCGTCCCAGGCGCAGCAGCACCGCGAACGCGAGCGCGAGCAGCAGCACCGCGTCGACGGCGAGCAGCGCCATGTTCATCGGGTCGTCGCTGATGTGCTGGTGCCCGGCGGCCGCGGCGGCGGCCGGGTCGTCGCCGCCGACGGGTGCGGCGGCCACGCCCACGCCGAAGCGGGTCACCGCCGACAGCTCCGCGCCGCCGGCCAGCCGCACGTGGTACGCGACGAGATACGTGCCGCCGGTCAGCTCGACGGGCACGGTGAGGGTGTTGCCGTCCAGCCGGACGGGGCCGGTGGTCACCGGCAACCCGCCTTCGGTGGCGACGGCCAGGTGGTAGTCGTACGTCGCGAGCTCACCGGTGAACGTCGCGGTCACCGCGGCCGGTGCGGTGGTCACGGTCGCGCCGTCGGCGGGGTCCATCGTGGACAGCCGGGCCGGCGCCGGCTCCGCCAGCAGCGCGAAGGCCAGGACCGCGGCGGCGACCGCCCCGATCACCCAGGCGACCGGGGAGCGCAGGGCCGAGCGGAGCCCGCGGGCGCGGGCCCCACTCGACGTCGTCATGGTCATACGGCGCCGGCCGCGACCAGCGGCCTGGCGCAGTTGCACGGTGCCGCCTGCGCCTCCGCGCGGTTCGGGCGCATGTGCAGGATGACCGCGACCACCATCGGCAGGAAGACGATGGTGTTGTAGAACAGGTGCAGCTCCACCCGCGGGAACACCGTCTGCAGCACGCTCGTGGGCACCGCCGCGCCGAACAGGAAGTGCCCGGTCTGCGCCTGCAGGAACAGCAGCAGGTGCTCGATGTGGTGCCAGAACTGGATCGCGAGGGCGATCGTCCACCAGGTCCGGGCCCGGCCGGTGAACGCCCCCCGCAGCGCGAACAGCGCCACCAGCATCACCAGCGCGTAGCCGTAGTGCAGCCACTCGCTCTTCACCAGCCACGGGTAGGCCAGCCCCAGCACGCCGCGCGACTCCTTCAGCGGCCAGTGCAGCACCCAGATCTGGTACGCCTGCGCCAGGTGCTCGGCCCAGTGCGCCAGGACCACCACCATGAACAGGTTCAACCCGACGCGGTGGAAACGGCCGTTCAGGCCGCCCGGCCGTCCCTGCGCCAGCTCGACTCTCGCCACTTCGACTCCTCTACATTGCCGGTGGTGCTCACAAACGGCGCCGCCACGGCGCGGGCCGCCGCCATCCGGTTGCCGATCAGCCGCGACGCGGCGAAGGCGGACCACGCGACGGCGTCCACGAGCGCGGCGTCGGCGGGCTCGACCCGGCGGAACTCGGCGACCGTGCCCTCGTCGACCTGGTAGGACGACAGCGCCGTCAGCAGCGCCAGCCGGCCGGCGGGCCGCTCGTGCGCCGGCAGGTCGGCGATCAGGTCCTCGCACCACGCTGTGCTCAGGCCGGTGTCCTCGCCGCGCCACGCGTCCAGGCGGTCCAGGACCAGCCGGCGCACCGAGAGGGGCAGGGACCGGGCGCCGGCGAACTCGAACGCCTGGTAGGAGCGGGCGATCGCGCCGGCGATGTCCCGGTTGGCGCCGGCCCAGGCCGCGTCGACCGGCATCGGCGCGGGGCCGAGCAGCCCGACGGACCGGCCGCCCTCGCGCGGCGTGCGCAGCGTCGGGCGCAGCAGCCGGCTGATGCCCTGCTTCATCCGCCGCCGCGAGCGGGGCCCGAGCCCCGGCGGCAGCAGGAAGTTGGAGAGGAACACGTTCACCATGCGGCTCACGTAGTGGAAGGCCACGACGACGCCGAGCAGCTCGGCCCGTTCGGCGGCGCTCAGCCCCACCGGCTCCGGCGCGGCGTCGTCGAGCTGGTGCCCGGTGCGGGCCCACGCGGTCACCGCGCGCAGCTCGGGGTCGAGCATCGCCTCGACCCGGTCACCGGCGACCGCCTCCGCGTCGTGCTCGCCGGTCAGGTCGTACATGCCGACGCTGTGCATCTCCACGCAGTAGGGGCAGATGTTGGCGACCGCGACGGCGGCGGCGACCGCCTCCTTCGCGTCGCGGCCGACGGTGGGCCCGGCGAGCGGCTCGCGGGTGAGCATCCAGTAGGCGGCGAGCAGGTCCGGCGACGGCGAGTGCAGCTGCGCCGGCGGGACCACGAGCCGCATCTCGTCGGCGACCTGCGCGTAGACCTGCGCCACCACGCCGGAGGCCGCCGGTAACGACACCGGCGTCACATACCTGACCTGTCGCTGGATCACCGAGGAAGCCACCCGACTGATGACCACAGCCGCCTCCCGTCGTCGTCGGGCTGCACTGCCCGCAGCCACCCCGCTGCTGGGCCACACTAGCGACGCGACAATGCCGCTGGACATAGCCGAACATCGAGCTGACACAAACAGCGCATGATTGAAGAACCGTCAATTCCGCAGCACAGCCGGAGATGCATTTCGATGGCTTGGACGGGCAGGATGCCGCTAACTCTTCTCGCCTTATGTCAGGAGTTGCCGTGCAATCCGACACCACTGCCGCAAGTGTGTCCGATGTGGACATCGAGCCGCTCCAGGCGATGACCATCGAGGCGTACGCGGACACCATCATCCCCGGGGAGCGGCGCTTTCCGGACGACCGGGTGTGCGCGGGTGCGGCGCCCGGCGGCGGTGCGGTCGCCGCCGGCGCGCTGGAGCTGCTGACGTGGTCCGCCGGCGGGCTCGCCGAGCAGCTCGGCACGTTCGCCTTCCTGCTCGACATGCACGCCACCGAGTACGCCGCCGAACACGACCTGACCCTCGACGACGACGTCCCGCCGTTCGTGGCGCTGGACTTCGGGCACCGCACCGCGCTCGTGCGGCGGCTCACCGACCCCGGCCACCCGGAGAAGCAGATCTGGGTCGGGCTGGCGCTGTTCAGCAACATGGCCTACGACAGCGCCGCGCACATGAACACCACCGACGCGCTCGCGGCGGGCCACCCCGGCCTGCTCGCGATCGGCTACGCGACCCCGGAAGCCGACGGGCTGTGGCGGTTCCCGCGGTTCTCCTACGGCCGCCAGCTGGCCCCCATCCACCCGAACACGACCCCGACCGGGAGCCCGGCATGACGTACGTGGAATCGACCGACGTCCTGGTGATCGGCAGCGGCTTCGGCGGCGCGATCACCGCCTACCACCTCGCCGCCGGCGGCGCGAAGGTGGTCGTCCTGGAGCGCGGCCCGTGGCTGGAGGCCGACGAGTTCGACCACGACTTCAAGCTCGGGTCGTCCTACACGCGGGCGTTCGACTTCGTCGTCGGCGACGGGATGAGCATCCTCGGCGGCAACTGCGTCGGCGGCGGCAGCGTCGTCTACTTCGCCACGATGCCCCGCGCGCCGCGGTTCGTCTTCGAGCGCCACGGCAGCATCGGCCGCCGGATGTGGCCCGCCGCGATCACCCGCGACACCCTCGACCCGTGGTACGACGTGGTCAGCGAGGCCCTGCCGATCACCCCGCAGCGCTGGGAGCAGATCCCCTACGCCGGCGGCCTGTTCGCCGCCGCGTGCGCGCACGCCGGGCGCACCGCCAACCCGTCGCCGTCCGCCGTCGACGTCAGCAAGTGCACCAACTGCAACTGGATGATGGCCGGCTGCCGCTTCGACGCGAAGCGCTCCCTGCTGCTCAACTACCTGCCGGGCGCGCTCGCCCACGGCGCGCAGATCCGCCCGCTGCACGAGGTGCAGCGGCTGACCCGGCACGACGACGGCTCCTACCGGGTGCACTACCGCGTCGTCGACGACGAGGACTACCGGATCCTGCACGACGAGGGCGCGATCGACGCGAAGATCGTCATCGTCGCCGCCGGCTCCGGCGCCACCCCGGTCATCCTGCAGCGCTCCGAGGCCGACCTGGGCACCATGCCGCACGCGGTCGGGCGGTACTTCTCCGGCAACGGCGAACGGCTCAACACCGCGATCTTCAACGAGGACCGGGTCCGTGACGTGCTCGGCCTGGACCGCGGCGACGGGGTGCCCTACGAGGCGTACCAGATCGGCCGCGGCCCCACCGTCGCCAGCTGGGACAAGCTCGACGGCTCGCTGCCGGAGTACGAGCGCTACTCGCTGGAGCAGCTGTACTTCCCGCCCGGCCTCGGCACGATCCTGGCGCAGGTCAAGGACCCGTCCGCGGCCAGCTGGTTCGGCGTGGAGAAGAAGGAGATGCTGCGGACCTGGAAGTCGTGGCTGACCATCTTCACGATGTCCGAGGACGACAACGAGGGCGTGTTCGGCCCGCCGCCGGAGACCGGCAACGCCCACCGGATGTCGCAGCAGATGCTCGGCCACGGCCCGCTGTCCTACAAGCCGACGAAGAACACCTGGCGCGGCTGGGACCTGTCCGACGCCGACGTCAAGGACATCCTGGAGCGCGACGGGCTGGCGACGGTGACGCCGTGGACCAACGACCTCATCGGCGCCTACACCGTCCACCCGCTCGCGTCGTGCCGCATCGGCGACGACCCGGCGACGTCCGCCCTCGACGACTCTCACGAGCTGCGCGGCCACCCCGGCATCTTCGTCACCGACGGCTCCGCGGTCCCCGGCGCCCTCACCGTCAACCCGGCGCTGACCATCTCGGCCCTCGCCGAGCGCGCGGTGCCCGGCATCGTCAAGGCGCTGCAGGCCCGCGGCGTCGCCGTCACCTACGGCGCGCCATCGCCCACCGGCCAGTCCTTCGCCCGGCGGCCCGTGCTGAACCGGTCCTAGCCCCCTCCGGCCACTGGAGCCCGCCGGACCACCTTCCGGCGGGCTCCTGCACACCAAGGACCCGAACGAGCGGCTCCCTTCACCCCTGTGAGGCTTCCCGTGTCCCTGTTCACCCGTGTGGCCGGTCGCATCGCGCTGCCCCACATCGGTCGCGTGACACCCGTCGAGCCGTCGTCCGCGACCGGTCTCGTCGGTCAGGTGTACCGCCAGGTCGAACGCGACTTCGGCATGCTGGCCCCGCCGGTCGCGCTGCACTCGCCGGCGCCCCCGGTGCTCGCCGCCGCCTGGACGATGCTGCGCGAGACGCTGCTCGTGACCGGCACCGTGCCCCGCGCGACGAAGGAGGCGGTCGCCGCGGCGGTCTCGGCGGCCAACGCGTGCCCCTATTGCGTCGAGATCCACGGCGCCGCCCTCACCGGCCTCGGTGGCGGGCCCGACGCCCAGGCGATCGCCGCCGGCCGGCTCGACGACGTCGCCGACCCGCGGCTGCGCGCGATCGCCCGCTGGGCCCGCGACCCGGTCCTCGGCGCCGCGGCGCCGTTCCCCGCCGCGCAGCTGCCGGAGCTCGGCGGCGTCGCGGTCGTCTTCCACTACATCAACCGGATGGTCAGCGTCTTCCTGCGGCCCTCGCCGCTGCCGCCGCTGCCCGCCTTCACCCGCCGCGGCACGCTGTGGGTGGCCGGGCGGATGATGGGCGCCTTCGCCCGCCGCGAGGCCTCCCCCGGCACGTCGCTGGACCTGCTGCCGCCCGCCCCCGTGCCGCCGGACCTGGCGTGGGCCGGGCAGACCCGCATCGCCGACGCGTTCGCCCGGGCCGGCGCGGCCGTCGAGGAGGCGGCCGTCCCCGTGGTGCCGGAGCGCATCCGGTACCTGCTGCTGACGCGGCTGTCCGAGTGGGACGGCAGCCCGCCGGGCGTGTCGGCGTCCTGGGCGGACGCGGCGCTCGCGGGCGTGCCCGACGACGAGGTGGCCGTGGGCCGGCTCGTCCTGCTGACCGCACAGTCGGCCTACCAGGTCGGCGACCGCGCCGTCGGCGCGTTCCGCGACCGCGACCCGCGCGACGCGTCGCTGGTGGCGGCGGTCTCCTGGGCGGCGCTCACCGCGGCCCGCTGCATCGGCGCCCGCCTGCCCGACGGCGCACCGGCCGTCTGACACGAAAAGACCGGCGGCGCTGTGCATCATGCGCCGCCGGTGCCGGTCGTGCTGTGACCCGTGCCGCGGCTCAGGCCTTGGGCACGTCGAACAGGTTGGGCACCCGGGCGGTGAACGCGATGTCGCCCTTGGCCTTCATCTTGCCGAGCATGAACAGCGCGATCGGGCTCGCGTTGCCCGTCACCATCTTCAGGAAGTCGACGGCGCCGATGCTGAGCTCCAGCGTCGGCGTGCGGTCCGGCCCGGGCGACAGCGTGCAGGTGCGGTCGGCGATGACGAGCTCGTAGGTGTCGGCGCCGCCGTCCGGCCGGTCCCCGACCTTCCAGTGCAGCACCGCGTTGGCCGAGCCGGCCCGGTCGGCGCGGAACACGCCGGGCATCCGCACGAACACCTCGTCGAGCACCGCCCGGCGCTGCTCGCCGGTCATGAGCCTGCGCAGGTCCCCGGCGGAGCTGCGCTTCACCACCTGGGCGAACTCCGCCTGCGGGAGCGTTGCCGGGTTGACGTCGGGCACGGTCATGGCTATCCCCTTCCACCACCCGCCGCATCAAGCCGATGCAAGGCGGCTCTGCCCAGCACCCTAGACATCGACGCCCGCCACCACGTCTCCATCCGTGCGGGCTTTACCGCAGCGGGAAGCGCCCCTTGCGCCACTGGAAGTGGCCGCCGGCCTTGAAGTGCTCGACGACGGCGCGCTGCAGCGCGGTGGTCTGCGGCAGCTGGTCGAGCGGCGTGGTCAGGGTCCGGAACACGAACCGCCGCACCTCGACGTCGGGGTCGATCCCTTCCGCCTCCTCGTACGGCTCCAGCTCGAACCGGCGCTGGAACCGCACGATGTTGGAGTCCTCCGGCAGATACTCCAGCAGCTGCGGGTCCAGCAGCCACGACCCGCAGGCGAACTCCGTGTAGGCCTCGTCGGGGAAGTGCACCGGGAAGAACGCGCGCGCCTCGGCGAGGGACGCGTCGATCGCCGCCGGCGTCAGCGGGCCGGAGTCGGGCACGTGCAGGTCGATCGCGCCCACGCCGCGCTGGTGCTGCAACCGCCCCAGCTCGTAGACGCCGCCCCGCCAGTGCAGGCTCAGCCAGGCCTGCATGACCGGCCAGCCCTCGCCCCGCATCCGCCGGTCGACCGCCAGGTTGCGCCCGAGGTCCGCGAGCGTCGCCCACGACACCTCCTCGGCGACGCCGTGCTCGCGGTGGTACCCCATGACGGCGTCCACCAGCGCCAGGTAGACGTACACGTAGAGATGCCGCCACGCCGGGCCCCGGTCGCGCGGCAGCTCCGGCCCGGGCACCAGCCAGCCATACCCGCCGAGGTCCGCGCGCACGAGTGCGGCCGAGCGGTCGAGCAGCCACCGCAGCTCGTCCGTCCACAGTGGAGAATCCGGGTCGGGCCACCCCGCCATGATCTCGGCGGCGTCGTCCGCCCCCACCCCGAGCCGCTCCAGCATCGCGGGCGCGGCACCCTTGGCGGGCAACGCCGCCGGCGCGGGGTCCCCGGCCAGGCCGTGCACCCGCGCGATCTCCTCAGCACCCACCCCGAGCCGGGCGGCGATGTCGTCCAGATCCACGCGGACGACCCTACCTGGCATCTACCTGCCGGACGGGGACACCGCCGCCGGGAACGTGACGCGGGCGAGGCGCTCCGAGATCTCCCAGGCGCGGGCGGCGTCGGCCTCGCCGCGGAGGCGGGGGTAGACCGGCTGCTCGGCGGGAGCGCCGGACAGGTGCTGGAACCCGCTCGGGCCGTAGAGGCGGCCGCCGCCGGCGTCCGGGGAGGTCGCCGCGTACAGGGCGGGCAGCAGCGCGGACTCGACGGTGCCGAAGAGAATCCCGTGGCGGCCGAGCGCGCGGATGAGGCGGCCGCCCGCGGTGGCGCGGGCCCGGCCGACCTCGGGCCGCGCCTGCAGCAGGCTGGTGGCGGCGACGCCCGGGTGGGCGAGGTTGCTGGTGATGCCCCAGCCGCCGGCCCGGCTGCGCCGGTCCAGCTCGAGGCCGAACAGGCCGAACGCGATCTTCGACTGGCTGTAGGCCCGCATCCCGTCGTAGGAGCGTTCCCAGTTCAGGTCGTCCCAGTTGATGGCGTTCTGGTTCGCGGCGATGCTGATCTGCGAGGTCACGCGGGCGTGGCCGGCGCGCAGCAGCGGCAGCAGGTGGCCGACGAGCGCGACGTGACCGAGGTGGTTGGTGCCGAACTGCAGCTCGAAGCCGTCGGCGGTGGTCTGCCGCTGCGGCGGCGTCATCACGCCCGCGTTGTTGACGAGGAAGTGGATCGGGCGGCCCTCCTCGCGCAGGGCGGCGCCGAGCGCGGCGACCGAGGCGAGCGACGACAGGTCGAGCTCGCGCAGCGACAGGATGGCGTCCGGGTGCTGCTGCCTGATCGTCGCCACCGCGGCCTCGCCCTTGCGGCGGTTGCGCACGGGCATGACGACCTCGGCGCCGGCGGCGGCGAGCCGGGTGGCCAGGCCGAGCCCGACGCCGTCGCTCGCGCCCGTGACGACGGCGAGCTGTCCGTTGAGACTGGGAACGGTGATGTCCGGTTTGCGGGTCATGTCCCCACTGTGCGCGTGCTCCGCGGCCGTATCCACGGCCTCTCAATCCCAGGCTCCGCTCCGGCGACGGTGGTAGAACCGAGAGATGATCGACCGTGCCGGGCTCGCCGGGTTCCTGCGGCGGCGCCGCGAGTCACTGCAGCCAGAGGACGTCGGCCTGCCGCGCGGGCAGCGCCGCCGGACCGCCGGCCTGCGCCGCGAAGAGGTCGCGACGCTCTGCCACATCTCCGCCGACTACTACAGCCGCCTGGAGCGGGAGCGCGGGCCGCACCCGTCCGAGCAGATGATCGCCTCGATCGCGCAGGGCCTGCACCTGTCGCTCGACGAGCGCGACCATCTCTTCCGGCTCGCCGGTCACCGGCCGCCGGTACGGGGCACCACCAGCGCCCACATCAGCCCCGGCCTGCTGCGCATCCTCGACCGGCTCGCCGACACCCCGGCCGAGGTCGTCACCGAGCTCGGCGAGACGCTGCGGCAGACCCCGCTCGGCGTCGCGCTCACCGGCGACCTGACCCGCTACACCGGCCCGGCCCGCAGCATCGGCTACCGCTGGTTCACCGACCCCGCGTGCCGCGCCCTGTACCACCCCGACGACCACGCGCTGCACTCCCGCGTCTTCGCCTCCGGGCTCCGCGCGAGGGTCACGCTGCGCGGGCCCGACTCCTACGCCGCCCACCTCCAGCGGCTCCTGCTGGAGCGGAGCGAGGAGTTCCGGGCCGTCTGGGACGAGCACGAGATCGGCGTCAACTACAGCCACGTCAAGCGCTTCATCCACCCCGAGGTCGGCCTCCTCGAGCTGACGTGCCAGGCGCTGCTCGACCCCGACCAGTCGCACTCCCTGCTGGTCTACACCGCGGTCCCCGGCAGCGAGAGCCACGAGAAGCTCCAGCTGCTCGCCGTCATCGGCGCCCACCAGGTCGTCGCCACCGACGCGTGACGCGGGGCGCGTCCGGCCCAGGTCATGACCGGACCGGGACCGGCAGGGTCAGCTGGACCATGTACCCGCCCTCCGGGCGGGGGCCGGTCGACAGCGTGCCGCCGTAGAGCCGGACGCGTTCGCGCATGCCGAGCAGGCCGTAACCGGGCTCCGGCCACGACTGCTCCACGACGCCCCGGCCGTCGTCCACGATGCGGGCCGTCACGGCGCCGGGGCGGTGCTCGACGGTCACCGTCGCCGTGGCGGGGCCCGCGTGCTTGAGCACGTTGGTCAAGGACTCCTGGATCACCCGGTACACGCAGAGATCCAGGTGCGCGGGCAGCGGCGGCACCGGGTCCACGGTGTGCACCTCGACCTCGACCGGCAGCCCGGTGGCGCGGACCCGGTCGACCAGGTCACCGATCCTCGCCAGGCCCGGCACGAGGGTGCCGAACCGGCCGGCGTCCTCCTCGTCCACGCCTACGCGCAGCACCATGAGCAGGCGCCGCATCTCCTGCTGTGCCTCCCGTCCGGCGCCGGCGATGGTGTCCAGCGCGGTCCGCGCCGTGGGCGGGTCGGAGGCGAACACGTAGCGGGCCAGGCCGACCTGCACCGAGATCACGGACATGTGGTGCGCGACGACGTCGTGCAGCTCCCGGGCGATCCGAACGCGCTCCTCGGCGACCGCGTGCCGGGCCCGGTCCCGCTGCTCCCGGCGCAGCCGGGCGGTCAGCACGGCGAGCTGCCGGTTGCGGTCGGCGAGGGCCCGGGCCCCGCCGCCGAGCACCCAGACGCCGGCCAGCACCAGCAGCGGCTGGATGACGACGACCAGCGGCGGCAGGGCGGGCGCCTTGACGCCGCTGAAGCCCACGACGGCGGCGGTGACCACCGAGCCGGCGACGGCCCACCGGCCGGGCCGCAGCACCACGACCGTGTACAGGCCGAGGACCGGCCCCCACCACAGGAGCGAGGGCGGGTAGCCCAGCTGGAGATAGCCGGTGTACCCCGCGCAGGTCGCCAGCAGCGCGGACATCGGCCACCGCCGGCGCGCCGCGAGCGGCAGGCAGGTCAGGCAGCCCATCAGGACGGCGAGCCCGTCGAACCGGCGCCAGTCCGCCGGCTGGTACGCCAGGCCGGCCAGGCAGGTCGCCACGGTCAGCCCGGACGCGAACAGGGCGTCGACCACGGGCGTCGACAGCCCGCCGAACCGATCGGCCGGCGTCGACCCGGACATCGACTTCCGCATCGACGCAGATTAGCGGCACGGACCCGCGTTGCCGTCAACCTCGCGTCGTAGCGGCCTGCAACCAGCGTGGTAGGTCAGCCGGCGAGGCCCGGTGTCACCAGCCCTGTCTCGTAGGCCAGCACCACCGCCTGGGCCCGGCTGGCCAGCCCGAGCTTGCTCATCGCCCGGTTCAGGTGGGTCTTGACGGTCGCCTCCGAGATGATCAGCCGCCCGGCGATGTCGAGGTTCGACAGTCCCCTGCCGACCAGCCGCAGCACCTCCCGCTCCCGGGTGGTGAGCTCGACGAGCTGCTCCGGCGAGTGCGTCGCGGGCTGCCCGCCGCCGGTGTACGCCTCGACCAGGCGGCGGGTCACGCTGGGGGCGAAGAGCATCTCGCCCTCCGCCACCGCGGCGACCGCGGACAGGAGGCGCTCGGGGGGCGTGTCCTTGAGCAGGAAGCCGTGCGCGCCGGCCCGCAGCGCGTTGTACACGTACTCGTCCAGGTCGAACGTGGTGAGCACGATGACCCGGGGCGGCGCGACCGGCGCCGCGGCGATGATCCGCTCGGTGGCGTCGATCCCGCTCACGTCGCCCGGCATCCGCACGTCCATGAGGATCACGTCCGGCCGGAGCGACCCGGCGAGCCGGACGGCCTCCATGCCGTCCGCCGCCTCGCCGACCACGTCCACCTCGGGCGCCGCCCGCAGCAGGGCGGCGAGGCCGGCGCGGATGAGCACCTGGTCGTCCACCACGAGTACACGGATCATCCGGACATTGTCGTTCATCGCTGCATCTGGATGGGGGCACGGCACCGGCCCGGCACCCGAGTGGGCGCCGGGCCGGTGTCCCCCGGTCAGCGGGTCAGCACTGGATCAGGTAGTCCTGCACGTGACCGGTCGTCAGGTACAGGTCGCTGACCCACCGGCTCCCGGCCGCCGAGTACAGGCGGACCCAGATGCGGTAACCGTTGACGCTGGATCCGTAGCCCCAGCAGTCGACCTCGACCTTCTGCCCGTTGCGGAGGGTGCCGACCGGGCTGTACCCGGTGCCGGGGCCGGACCGGATCGTCAGCCCGTTCGGGGCGTCCTTGACGTTCGCGCACCAGGCACGCGGGTCGCTGCCGCTCGACCCGCACCGGACCGGGTCGGCGCTCGCGGGCGACGCGACGACGAGGCTTCCGGCGATCGCGGCGGTGGCCGCCACGGCGGTCGCGGCGATCCTGCGGACTCGCTGGGTCATGCTGGCTCCTCTGGTCGTGGGCAACGGATGTGCCAGGCCCGAAGCTATTCGTCGCCGTGGATGCCACGCATCCAGCAGCGGGTTGATCGTGGCGCACGACCTCCGCGTTACCCGGTGTCCCGGGTCAACCCGTCGCCGTACCCGGGTAGCCGATCGATCGCTGTAAGTTTCGGCGACAGGTCCAGGCCCGTGACGGCCTGGCGCCCGCGGCGTTGCCCTCCGGGCCCGCGCGACCGTAGCGTCCCCGCGATCAAGGTCCGTGCATCGACATCGGTGAGGGAGCACATCACATGGGCAGATATCAGGACGGCCGGCTGCGCGCCCGATTGCGGCGCTCGATCGCCGTGGCGGCGACCATCGCGAGCGTCGCGCTCGGCATCACGGCCTTCGCCAGTCCCGCCGCGGCCGCCGCCCCGACCGTTTCCAGCGTCGCCGCCGGCTACGCGCACACCTGCGCGATCCGCACGGACGCGTCGCTGTGGTGCTGGGGCAGCAACTGGAGCGGCGAGCTCGGTGACGGCACCAACGACACCAGGACCACGCCCACCCGGATCGGCACCGGCACCACCTGGGCGGCCATCGACGCCGGCAGCAGCCAGACGTGCGGGGTGAAGGCCGACCACACGCTGTGGTGCTGGGGCAGGAACGTCCGCGGCCAGCTCGGCGACGGCACGACCACGAACCGGAACGCCCCCGTCCAGGTCGGCACCGCCACCACCTGGGCGAGCGTCAGCACCGGCGACGCGCACACCTGCGGCGTCCGCACCGACGGCTCGCTGTGGTGCTGGGGCTTCAACCGCCTCGGCCAGCTGGGCACCGGCACCGCCGACTACTACCTGACCTCGCCGGTCCGGATCGGCACGGCGTCCACGTGGGCGAGCGTCACGGCCGGATACGCGCACACCTGCGGGTCCCGCACCGACGGCACCCTGTGGTGCTGGGGCGACAGCTCGAGCGGGCAGCTCGGGGTGGGCACGCTGAGCTACTCCACCACCCCGGCGCAGGTCGGCACCGCCACCACCTGGAACGGCGTCACCGCCGGATACGCGCACAGCTGCGGCACCCGCACCGACGGCACCCTGTGGTGCTGGGGCAACAACGGCTACGGCCAGCTCGGCGCCGCCGGCCCGCTGCAGACCTCCCCGGTGCAGGTCGGCACCACCACCACCTGGAACAAGGCCAACGCGGGCGACAACACCGTCTGCGCCTCCCGCACCGACGGCAGCTTCTGGTGCTGGGGCAACAACATGGCCGGCGGCCTGGGCGACGGCACCACGACCAACCGCTCCACCCCCACCCGGGTCGGCACCGCCACCACCTGGACGACCGGCTTCGTCGTCAACTACCACACCTGCGGCGTCCGGACCGACGGCAGCCTGTGGTGCTGGGGCAACAACGGCAACTCCCAGCTGGGCGACGGCACCACCACCCAGCGCAACACCCCGGGTCAGGTGACCATCCCGACCACCTGACGGTTCCCCTTCGCCGGCCCGGGCCGTCAGCGCCCGGGCCGGCCTACCCGGCGGCGCGCACCAGCACGGCCTCGACGTGCCGGAGCATGTCGCCGCCCGCCGGCGCCCACGCCGTGTCGCCGTGGCAGGCGATCGTCATCAGCGCGGCGGCCGGGCGGTGCTGGACCGACAGGATGTACCGCGACCCGCCGGGCCGGTCGGGCTGCTCGGTGACGCGGTCCTGCACCGCCGGGTCGGTGAACGGGATGGCCTCGGCGCCGAGTGAGCGGCTGTTCGCCGCGCTGCCCACGATGGACGCGTCGATGTAGTTGAACCGGGCCGCGGCCACGCCCGTCCCGGCCAGCTCACCGAGGATCTCCGCGCTGATCGCCGCGGCCCGCGCGGGGTCGAGGTTGGCGAACCGGTGGCCGTGCAGCTGGTTGCTGGCCGTGGCCGCCAGCCGTGCGGTCAGGTCGCCGCCCCCGGGCACGAGGACGGGCACCGGCATGACCGCCTTGCGGACCGACGCCTGCGTCCCCGCCGACAGCCGGTTCGCGGCCAGGGCCTGGACACCGGCGCACGGCGAGCCCTCGACCAGGCCGATCGCCGAGCCGAACGCAGTCAGGTAGACCGCCGACACCGGCACACCGGCGCGGGTGGCGACGGCCTGCGCGGCCCGGGCGGCGTGCGCCGAGGCGAGCCACCGGGACCGCAGCACCGGGTCCGCCGGCGCCGTCCCGCCGTCCGGGCGCCAGCCGGACAGCCCGTCGCGCAGCGCGCCCAGCTGCCGCCGCCAGTGCGCCTCGGCCCGCTCGGCATGGGCCCGGCCCGGAGCGGACGTCTCCCACTCGGCGGTCTCCAGGGGCTGCTCCGGCGCGGGCCGGCCCTGGAGACCACCGAACGCCGCACGTCCGCCCATCCGGCTCCGCAAGGCTTGCAAGAAGTCGCTCCGGAGCACCCGCATGCCCCACCCGTCGACCGCGGAGTGGTCGGCGACGATCCCGATCCGTCGCACGGCGCCGGCGGCGACCGCCAGCACGAAGAGCACGGGCTGCTGCTCGCCGAGGCGGAACGCCGTGGCCGCGGCCGCGGCGATCGCCGCGTCCGCCTCGGCGCCGGCCGGCGCGACCCGCACCACCTCGCCCAGCCGCTCCGCCGCCGGGAGAACGTGCTGCTCACGAAGGCCGGGGCCGGTCACGGGCAGGAGCGTCCGCAGCCCTTCGTGCCGGTCGAGCAGGTCGCCGATCGCGGCCAGCGCGACGCCGACCGGTGCGCCGGCACCGTCGACCACGCCGGTGAAGTTCGAGGCGGACGACCACGGCGAGTCCGCGTCGATGCCGACGTCCAGGAACCACTCACGTTGCGCGCAGGTCAGCGGCCCCCGTCGAGTCGGTTTCATTCCCGTTCCTGTTCAGTTTCTAAAGTCGAGTGCGATGGATATTGCAGGACTTCACTGCGTCATGCAACCCTGTTGCCGTGGTTTTGCACGCCGTCCCGCCGACGGTTCCCCGCCTCCTCACCGACCGGTCCACATCGGAGCCGGACCGCGAGGCGCTGGTCGTCGACGGCGTCGGGGCGCTGACCTTCGGCTCCTGGCAGCGCCGCGCCACCGGCCTCGCCGAGCGGCTGCGGCAGCGCCGCGTCGCGCCGGGCGACCGCGTCGGTCTGCGGTTCGGCGCCGCCGAATGGCTCGACTTCGCGGTCGCCTACGTGGCGGTGCAGCGATTAGGCGCGGTCGCCGTGCCGGTCTCCGGCGACGCGGCGCCCGCCGAGGTGGCGCACGCGCTCGCCGACTGCGCCGCCACCGGGCTCGTGCACGGCGGCGGCGCGCCCGGCTGGACCGGCGGGTGGACCCACGCCACGGCCGACGGCGACGACGACACCGGCGACGGCGCGGACCTGTCCACATCGGACGGTCTGGCCCAGATCCTGTACACGTCCGGCACGACGGCGCGGCCCAAGGGTGTCGCCGCCACCCACGCCAACGTCACATACGGGGCGGGCGCCCGGCACCGCCCGTTCCGCCACTCGCGCCACCTGCTGCACGCGTTCTCGATCGGCACGAACGCCGCCCAGGTCATGCTGATGACCGCGCTGCTCGCCCACCCCGCCGTGGTCACACTGCCGCAGTTCACCCCGTTGCGCTTCGCGCGCGCCATCACACGCTGGTCGGCCGGCACGGTGTTCGTCGTCCCCGCGATGGCCATGGAGCTGCTCGCCGTGGCCGACGGCCACGACCTGAGCAGCGTCCGGCTGCTCGGGTCGGCCGCCGCGCCGCTGCCGGGGCCGGTCGCCGCCCGCCTCGCGGCCGCGTTCCCGAACGCGACGATCGTCAACTACTACACCTCGACCGAGGCCGCCCCGGCGCAGACCGCCATGACGTACGACCCGGAGCGCCCGGACAGCGTGGGCCGGCCGATCGCCGGCGGCGGCCTGCGCGTCACCGACGAAGACGGGCGGCCCTGCGCGCCGGGCGAGATCGGCGCCGTCTGGATGCGCTCCCCCGCCCCGCCCCGCACGTACGTCGGCGACACCACGACGAGCGGCGCCACCTTCCAGGACGGCTGGGTCCGGATGGGCGACGTCGGCTACGTCGACGACGACGGCTTCCTGTTCCTCGTCGAGCGGGACGGCGACCTGGTCAAGACCGGCGCCCACCGGGTGTCGACGCTGCAGGTCGAGGCGGCCATCCACGAGCACCCGGAGGTCGCCGACGCCGCCGTCGTCGGGCTGCCCCACGAGGTGCTCGGCGTCGAGCTGGCCGCCGTGATCGTGGTCAGCGGCGGCGCGGCGCTGACCCCGCCGGCGCTGCGGGCGTTCCTCGCCGGCCGCCTCGCGCCGCACGAGATCCCCTCCCTCGTCCACGTCGTGGACAAGCTTCCGCGCAACCGCGGCGGCAAGGTCGACAAACGATCCCTGCGAAGGAGCCTGACGTGATCCAGGCGTCCGCCGTCCAGCACGGCATGCGGCTCGCCGCGTCCGGTGCCGCCCCCACCGCCTACCACATGCCGCTGGTCGTCACGTTCGCCCACGAACCGGACGCCGGGCTCCTCGCCAAGGCCTGCGCGGCCGTGGTCGAGCGGCACGCGCTGCTGACCGTCGCGGTCGTCGAGCGCGACGGCGTCACCCACCTCACCCGGACCACCGCTCCCGTCCTGCGCGTGGCGGGGCCGGACGAGTCGGTCGAGGAGGAGGCCACCCGCCCGTTCGACCTCGGTGCGGGACCGCTGGCCCGGTTCGCGCTGCTCGGCCGGACGCTGGTCGTCACCGCGCACCACCTGGTCGTCGACGGGCTGTCCAAGGAGGTGCTGCTGCGGGACCTGGCCGCGTTCTACGCCGGTGAGATCCCGGCGCCGCTGCCGCGCACCGCCGAGGACGAGCTCGCCGCCGAGGCGGCACGGCTGGCCCGCGACCGGGACGCGGCGGAGGAGTTCTGGTCCGGCCGGTGGGCCGAGCCGCTGCCCGCGGTCGTCGGCGAGCACGTCCTCACCGGGCGCGACCACGGGGCCGGTCAGGTGCACGCGTTCGAGCCGCCCGTGCCCGACCTGCCCGGGCTGACCCGGTTCGAGACGCTGCTGGCCGCGGTCCACGCCCTACTCGGCGCGTACGGCAACCCACGCGTCACGACCGGCGTCGACGTGTCCACCCGGGAGCCCGGCGCGTTCGACACCGTCGGCCCGTTCGCGACCGAGTTCCCCGTCGACACGCGTCCCGACGCGGACTCCCCGTTCGCGGAGTTCGCCGCCGGGGTCCGGGCGACGCTCCGCGCGATGTACCCGCACCGGTCGGTGCCCCTCGCCCGCGCGGTGCGCCGGCTGCGGCCGCACGCCGCGATCGCGCCCGTCTCCGTCAGCTACCGCCGGGTCGGCGCCGCGCCACGGTTCGACGGCAGCCCGGCGGCCGTCGACTGGCTGGCGTTCGCCGGCAGCGTGCGCGGCGACCTGCAGCTGCAGGCGGTCGACGACGGCACGACGGTCACCGCCCGGCTGCGCCACTCGGCCGCCGCGGCGCCCGTCGCCGCGCGGTTCGCCGGCGACCTCTGCGCGGTGCTCACCCGGGTCGCCGCCGATCCGGGGACCCTGCTGCGCGACCTGAGCCCCGCTGCTGCCTCGGGCGCCTCGGGTACCTCCGTGCCGCCCGCCGCGGCCGGGGCGCCGGCCACCGCGCCGGCGCCGGCCCGCGGCGGCGAGCTCGTGGAGCCGGTCCTGGCCATCTGGCGCGACGTGCTCGGCGACCCCGCCATCGGCCCTGACGACGACCTGTTCGACCTGGGCGGCGACTCGCTGACCGCGACGCAGATCATCGCGCGGATGCGCAAGACGCTCGGCGTCGACGTCGACATCGACACGTTCTTCGACCACCCGACGGTCAACGGAGTCGTGGATGCCGTCAGCGCTTCCTGAGGCGCCCGCTGAGGCGCCCGCTGAGGCGCCCGCTGAGGCGCCCGCTGAGGCGCCCGCTGAGGCGCCGGCTGAGGCGCCCGCTGAGGCGCCCGCTGAGGCGCCCGACCGGGCGGCGATGCTGCTCATCCGGCACTTCGAGACGGCGCTGCTGGACCTCTTCGCGCGCGGCGAGCTGTCCGGGACCACGCACACCTGCCTCGGCCAGGAGTACGTGCCCGTGGCCGTGAGCGGCCTGCTCGGACCGGACGACCACGTGCTGAGCAACCACCGCGGGCACGGCCACTACCTCGCGCGGTTCGACGACCCGGAGGGGCTCCTCGCGGAGATCATGGGCCGGGCCGGCGCCGTGTGCCACGGCGTCGGCGGCAGCCAGCACATCCACCGGCGCGGGTACCTGTCCACCGGTGTGCAGGGTGAGAGCCTGCCGGTCGCGGCCGGGCTCGCGCTGCACCTGCGCCGCCACCGGCCGGGCGCGCTCGCCTGCGCGTACATCGGCGACGGCACCTGGGGCGAGGGCGCGGTGTACGAGGCGCTCAACATCGCCGCGCTGTGGCGGCTGCCGCTGCTGGTCGTGGTGGAGCACAACGGGATCGCCCAGTCGACGCCCACCGGGCACGCCATGGCCGGCACCGTCGCCGGGCGCGCCGCCGCGTTCGGACTGGCCCACACACTGGTCACCGCGACCGACCCGGCCCGCATCAGGGCGGAGCTCGCCCCGTTCGTCGCCGGTGTACGCGACGGCGCGCCGCTCATCGTCGAGTTCCGCACCCCGCGGCTCGGCCCGCACAGCAAGGGCGACGACACCCGCCCCGCCGACCAGGTCGCGGCGCTGGCCGACTGGTACCCGGCGGTGGCCGCCGCCGCGCCGGACCTGGACCGCGCCCAGCGGGACCGCGTCGCCCGCGTCGTCGCCGAGGTGTCGGCCCGCCCACCCGCCGAGTGGACCGGCCGGCCGCGGGAGGACCGCGTCGCCGGGGCTTCCGCCCACCCCGCCGCCGGGTGGGCCGTCTCATGAGGGTCGCCGAGAACATCAACGCCGCGCTGCACACGGTCCTGGCGGGCGACGAACGGGCGTACCTCATCGGTGAGGACCTCCTCGACCCGTACGGCGGCGCGTTCAAGGTCGCGCGCGGGCTCTCCACCCGGTTCCCGGACCGGGTGCTGTCCACCCCGATCAGCGAGTCGGCCATCACCGGCATCGCGGCCGGCCTGGCCCTGGCCGGCGACACCGCGATCGTCGAGTACATGTTCGCCGACTTCCTCACCCTCGGCTTCGACCAGCTGGTCAACTTCGCCGCCAAGTCCGTCACCATGTACGGCGAACGGCTGCCGATGCGCATGGTCGTGCGCTGCCCCAGCGGCGGCGGCCGCGGCTACGGGCCGACGCACAGCCAGAGCCTGACGAAGCACCTGATCGGCGTGCCCGGCCTCGCCGTGTTCGAGATGTCGCCGTTCCGCGACGCGGCCGAGGTGTTCGCCGAGATGCTGGCACTCGGGCAGCCGTGCGTGTTCGTCGAGGACAAGATCCTCTACACCCGCCGGATGCTGCCCACCGTGGCCGCCCCGTTCACGGTCGAGGTGCGCGACGGCGTGGCGTACGTCGGGACCGGCGAACGCCCGGAGCTGGTCCTGATCGCGCCGGGCGGCATGGCCGAGCGCGCCCTGGCGGCGCTGCGGACGCTGCTGATCGAGCAGGAGATCGCCGGACTGCTGGTCGTCCCTTCGCGGCTGTACCCGGTGCGCCTCGACCTGCCGCCCGTCCCGCACGTCGTGGTGGCCGAGGACGGCACCGCCGGCGGCACCTGGGGCGCCGAGGTCGCGCATCACGTCCACGCGCGCCACTTTGCGGACCTCGCCGCGCCCGTGACGCTCGTCCACGGCGCCGACGCCGTCATCCCCGCCGCACCACACCTGGAGCGTCACGTGCTCGTGAGCGCCGGCACCATCCACGACGCGCTGGTGAGGACCGTCCGTGCCTGAGATCGCGGTGCCGAAGCTCAACACCAACGACGACAGCTACGTGCTGCTCGCCTGGCTCGCCCCGGACGGCGAGGCGGTGCCGGCCGGCGCGCCGGTCGCCGAGGTGGAGACGTCGAAGGCGGTCGAGGAGCTGACCGCCGCGACGGGCGGCGTCCTGCGCCACCGTGCGGCGACCGGCGCCGAGATCGCCCCCGGTCAGGTGATCGCCGTCCTCGACGACCCCACCGCCGCCGGCGCGGCGCCGGTCCCGTCGTCGGCCGGCGACGACGGCCCGACGATCACCGCGCCGGCCCGCGCCCGCATGGCCGAGCTCGGCGTCGGCGCCGAGCAGGTCGCCGCGCTCGGCCGCCCCATCGTCCGCCGCGCGGACATCGACGCCCTGGCCGAAGCGCCGCCGCCCGTTGCGACCGGAAGTGCGACCGGAAGCCTGTCCCGCAACCAGCGTGCGGTCGCCCGGACGGTGGCCCGGTCGCACGCCACCGTCCCCGCCGCGTACACCGCGATGACGATCGACGTCGGCGCCGCCCTGGAGCGGATGCCCCGGCTGACCCGCGCGGTGCGGCGGCCCGTCGGCCTCGCCGAGCTGTTCGTCGCCGCGATCGGGGCGGCGCACGCCGAGCACCCGATGTGCTTCGCGAGGCTCGACGACGACGGCCACACCCTGCACCCGGCCTTCGCCGCGCACGTCGGCGTCACCGTCGACCTCGGCGAAGGCCTGTACGTGCCGGTGGTCCGCGACGCCGGCACCGCGACGGTCGCCGAGATCGCCCGGGCCCTCGCCAGGTTCCGGGTCACGGCGGCCGGCGGCGCGTTCCGTCCGTCCGAACTGGACGGTGCGACGATCACGCTGACCCTCCACCAGGACGCCGATGTGAGCCTGGCGATCCCGATCGTGTACCCGGGCCAGACCTGCGCGGTCGCGGTCACCGCCCCGCGGCCCGAGCTGTACCTCGGCGACGACGGCCGGCCGGCGGCCCGCACCGTGAGCCAGGTCGGTCTCGCCTACGACCACCGCGTCGTCAACGGCCGCGAGGCGGCACGGTTCCTGGCCGCGCTGGCCCGCACGCTGCACGAGGAGCCGCGATGAGACCACTGCTGCCCGGCCAGGAGCGGCTGTGGTTCCTGCACCAGCTGGATCCGGCCGACGCGTCGTACCACCTGCCGCTGGTCCTGCACGTGCGCGGCCGCCTGGACCGGGCGGCCCTGGAGCGCGCGCTGGACGCGGTGACCGACCGGCACGACACCCTGCGGTCCCGGGTCGCGCAGCTCGACGGCGCGCCCGTGCTGGTGCCGGCCGCCGGCGGCGTCCCGTTGGAGACCGCCGCCGCGACCGGCCTGGACGAGGCCCGCGACCTGGTCGCCGCGTTCGTGACGCGGCCGTTCGACCTCGCCGCCGGCCCGATGGCCCGCTGCCTGCTGATCGGCGTCGGGCCGGACGAGCACGTGCTCGCGCTCGCCGCCCACCACGTCGCGGCCGACGGCTGGTCGCTGCAGGTGCTGCGCCGCGACCTCGACGCGCTGTACCAGGCGTACGCCACCGGCGCCACCAGCGCCCCCGTGGCACTGCCGGACCTGCCGGAGCTGCCGCTGGTCCCGGACGATGCCGCCCCGGGCGCCGCGACGGACCTCGGGTACTGGACCGGACGGCTGGCCGGCGCCCCGGTGCTGGACCTGGCGACCGACCGGCCCCGGCCCCCGGTGCGCCGCGGCCGCGGCAGCTCCGTCGTCTTCGACATCCCCGTCGACCTGCTGCGCCGCCTGGAGTCCGTGGCCCGGTCCGAGCGCACCACCGTGTTCACCGCGCTGGTCGCGGCGTTCTCGCTGCTGCTCGGCCGGATGAGCGGCCAGGACGACGTCTGCCTCGGCACGCCGGTCCTCGGCCGCGACGACCCGGACCTCGACGACCGCGTCGGCTGCTACTCCGAGACCCTGGTCCTGCGGACGGACCTGTCGGGCGACCCGACGTTCCGCGCGCTGCTGCGGACGGCCCGCCGGACCGTGCTCGGCGCGCTGAGCCACGCCGCCCCGTTCGAACGCGTGGTGTCGGCGGTCGGCGCGCCCCGCGACCGCAGCCGCACCCCGCTGTTCCAGGCCATGCTCATGTACCTGCGGCAGGAGCAGGACCGGCCGCGCCTCGGCGGACTCGACGTCGAGCTGCTGGACCACCCGTTCGACGTCGCCCGCACCGACGTGTCCCTCGACGTCATCCAGGGCCCCGAGGCCGCCGTCGGCGTGCTCACGGTCGACCGTGACCTGTTCGACCCCGGCACCGCGCAGCGGTGGATCCGCCGGCTGCTCGTCCTGCTCGACGACGCGGCCCGGCGGCCCGACGTCCCGGCCGGTGACCTGCGGCTGCTCGACGACGACGAGCGGCGCGAGGCGCTGACCCGCTGGAACGGCACGGGCCCCGGGGAGGCCACCCCGCTGGTCGCCGAGCTGTTCCGGGAGCGGGCCCGGGCCACGCCGGACGCCGTCGCGGTCACCGGCGACGGCGGCGACCTCACCTACCGCGAGCTCGACGCCGAGGTCGACCGGCTGGCCGCCCGCCTGCGCGGGCGCGGGCCGCTGATCGGGGTCGGGCTGTCCCGGCGCCCGGCGATGGTGGTCGCGCTCCTCGCCGTCTGGCGGGCCGGCGCCGCGTACCTGCCGCTCGACCCGGCGTACCCGGCCGACCGGCTCGCGTTCGTCATCGCCGACGCGGGCGTCGGCACGGTGCTCACCGAGCCGGCGTTCGCGGACCGGTTCGGCGCGGCGGCGCTGCTGATCGACGCCGCCGACGACGAACCGCGGGACGAGCCCGCCGCTGTCACCGCCGTCGCCGCCATCGGCCCGGACGACCCGGCCTATGTGCTGTACACGTCGGGGTCCACCGGACGGCCCAAGGGCGTCGTCGTGCCGCACGGCGCGCTCGCCGCGTTCGTCGCCGCGATGGCCGCCGTCACCGGGCCGCAGGCGGACCGCACCTGGCTGGCGCTCACCTCGCTGTCGTTCGACATCTCCGGGCTCGAGCTGTTCCTGCCGCTCAGCCGCGGCGGCCGGGTCGTCGTCGCCGGCGACGCGCAGACCGGCGACGGCGCGGCGCTGCGGGCGCTCATCGCCGCGACCGGCGTCACCGACGTGCAGGCCACCCCGTCCGGCTGGCGGATGCTGCTCGCGGCCGGCTTCGACCACGACGTGCCGGCCGCGCTGGTCGGCGGGGAGGCGCTGCCCGTGCCGCTCGCCGCCGAGCTGCGCGGCAAGGTCGGCCGGCTGACCAACGTGTACGGCCCGACCGAGACGACGATCTGGTCGACGTACTGGCCGGTGCCCGGCGACCCGGCGGCCGTCACGATCGGCGGCCCGATCCCGGGCACCCGGGTGTACGTCGTCGACGACCGGATGCGGCCCGTCCCCGCCGGCGTGCCCGGCGAGCTCGTCATCGCCGGTGCCGGTGTCGCGCTCGGCTACCTGCGCCGGCCCCGGCTGACCGCCGACCGGTTCGTGCCCGACCCGTGGGGCCCGGCGGGAGCACGGATATACCGCACCGGCGACCGCGCCCGCCGGCTGGTGGACGGCACCCTCGAGTTCCTCGGCCGGCTCGACACCCAGGTCAAGGTCCGCGGCCACCGGGTCGAGCTGGGCGAGGTCGAGACCGTACTCGCCGGCTGCCCGGGCGTCGCCGCCGCGGTCGCCGCGGTCCGCGACGACGCGCTCGCCGCGTACGTCACGGCCCGCCCCGGCGCCGGTGTCGACCCGGACGCGATCCGCGACGCGGCCCGCGCCACCCTGCCGGCCTACGCCGTGCCGGCCACGGTCACGGTCCTCGACGCGCTGCCGCTCACCCCGAACGGCAAGGTGGACCGGGCCGCCCTGCCCGACCCGCGACCGTCCGCCGCCGCCGCGTACGTGCCGCCGCGCACCGCGGCCGAGACGCGCGTCGCCGCGGTGTTCGCCGAGGTGTTCGGCGTCGCGGTGGGTGCGCACGACGACTTCTTCGCGCTCGGCGGCCACTCGCTGCTGGCCGTCAAGGTCGCGGCGCGGCTGCCCGGCCTGACCGTCCGCGACCTGTTCGACCATCCCGCGGTCGAGGCCCTCGCCCGGCGGATCCCGGCCGCCGCCGGCGACGCCGGTGCCGGCGCGACGGACCGCCCGCCGGCGCTGTCCGACGCCCAGCGCCGCCTCTGGTTCCTGCAGCGGCTGGACCCGCGCGACGCGTCGTACAACATGTTCCTGGTGCTGCGCCTGCGCGGCCGGCTGGACCGCCACGCGCTGCGGCGGGCCCTGGACGCCCTCGCCGCCCGGCACGTCGCGCTGCGGTGCGCCTACCCGGAGGTCGGGGGCGAGCCGGCCGTCGAGGTCGGGCCCGCGACCGTGCCGTTCGAGGAGCTCCCGCTGGAGTCCGCGGCCGATCCGGAGGCGGCGGCCCGGGCCGCCGTCGCGGACCGGACGAACGCGCCGTTCGACCTCCGGGACGGCGCGCCGGTGCGGGCCGCGCTGCTCCGGCTCGCCCCCGACGATCACGTCCTCTGCCTGGTCGTGCACCACATCGCCGGGGACGGCTGGTCGCTCAACGTCCTGCGGGAGGACCTCGCCGCGCTCTACGCCGGCCAGCCGTTGGCGCCGCTGCCGCCTGTACCGGCGAACGACGGCGACCAGGAGGCCGACCTCGCGTACTGGCGGGACCGCCTCGCCGAGCCGACCGCGCTCGACCTGCCGACGGACCGGCCCCGCCCGGCCGAGCCCACCCACCGCGGCGCGTTCCTCGGCGCCCACCTGCCGGGCGGCGTCACCGCCCGCCTCGAGGGCCTGGCCGGCCAGTCCCGCACCAGCCTCTTCGCCGTGCTGCTCGCGGCCTACCAGGCGCTGCTCGCCCGGCACACCGGCCAGTCCGACGTCCTGGTCGGCTCGACCCTGGCGGCCCGGGACCGGGTCGAGACCGAGCGGGCCGTCGGATACTTCGCCAGGACCGTCGTGCTGCGCAACCAGGTCGACCCGGCCGAGCCGTTCACCGGCCTGCTCGGCCGGGCCCGCGAGTGCGTGCTGGACGCGCTCACCCACGCCGAGGCGCCGTTCGAGCACCTCGCCGCCGGGGCGGCGCCGCTGTTCCAGACCATGTGCATCCTGCACACCCAGGACGAGGGCACCCCGGTCGACCGGTTCGCCGACCTGCACGCGTCGTTCTTCGACTCCGGCTACCGGCAGGCCAAGTTCGACCTGATGCTGGAGGCGTGGCGGGCCGCCGACGGCCTGACGCTCGTCTTCGGCTACGACACCGACCTGCTCGATGCGGCGACCGTCGAGCGCTGGGCCCGCCGGTTCGAGGTGCTGTGCGCCGGCATCGCCGCCGACCCGGGCGCCGCGGTCGGCGCGCTGCCGCTGCTGACCGCCGCCGACGAGGCGCTCGTCGGCTCGCTCGCCGCCCCGCCGCCCTCCCCGCCGCAGCCGCTGGCTCCCGGGCTGCCCCGGCTCGCGGCGCCGGACACGGTCGCGATCCGCTGCGGCGCCGAGTCGCTGACGTACGCCGAGCTCAACCGCCGGGCCGCCGCGCTGGCCTTGGCGTTGCGCGCATCGGTCGTCGCGGGTCCGCCGGTCGTCGCCGTCGCCGCGCACCGGGACATCGGCACGATCGTCGCGCTGCTGGCGGTCTGGCGGGCCGGCGGCGCGTACCTGCCGATCGACCCGGAGCAGCCGGCCGGGCGGATCGCGGAGCTCGTCGCCGGCAGCGGGGCCGGGCTGGCCGTCGGGGACGCGCCCTGGCCCGACGGTCTGCGGGTCGTCGCGCCGCCTGCCGGGACGGTGCCGGCGGTCGACCACGCGGCCCCGGACGGCGCCGCGTACGTGCTGTACACCTCCGGGTCCACCGGCACCCCGAAGGCCGTGGTCGTCGACCACGAGGCGCTCGCCGCCCGGGTCGGCTGGATGCGCCGCGACTACCGGCTCGGCCCGGGCGACACGGTCGTGCAGTTCGCGCCGCTCGCGTTCGACGCGCACGCGGAGGAGCTCTGGCCCGCGCTCGGCGCCGGGGCCACGGTGCGGCTGCTCCCGGACGGCCCGCTCAGCCTGCCCGACGTGCTCGCCGGCCCGGACGGCGCCGGCGTCACCGTGCTCGACCTGCCCACCGCGTACTGGCACGACCTGGTCGCCCAGATCGACGCGATCGCCTGGCCGCCGCGGCTGCGGCTGGTGATCCTCGGCGGCGAGGCGGTGCACGCGGCGGCCGTGGCCCGCTGGCGCGCCCGGTTCGGCGACACCGTGCGGCTGGTGAACACGTACGGCCCCACCGAGGCCACGATCATCGCGACCTCGACCGACCTCGGCCCGGACGACACGACCGGCCCGCCGCCGATCGGCGTGCCGCTGCCCGGGGTGCGCGTCGCGGTCGTCGACGCCGGCCTGCGCCCGGTGCCGCCCGGCGCGTACGGCGAGCTGCTGCTCGGCGGCGCCGGTCTGGCCCGCGGCTACCTCGGCCGGGACGACCTCACCCGGGACCGGTTCGTCACGTGGCCTCCATCAGGGCTCGGCGCGCGCTGTTACCGGACCGGCGACCGCGTGCGGCTGCGGGCCGACGGCCGCCTCGACTTCGCCGGCCGGCTCGACGACCAGCTGAAGGTCCGCGGGTTCCGGATCGAACCGGCCGAGGTGGAGCACCACCTCCTGGAGTGCCCGGGGGTGACCGGGGCGGTGGTCGTCGCGCACGGCGGCGCCCTGGTCGCGTACGTCGCCGGCACCGCACCGACCGGCGCGCTGCGCGCCCGGCTCGCGGCCCGGCTCCCCGGCCACCTGGTGCCGGACCGCTGGGTCGCGGTCGACGCGCTCCCCCGTACCCCTACCGGGAAGGTCGACCGGAGAGCCCTGCCACCGCCCCTTGAGGGTGCTGAGAGTGCTGACGGCAGCGACGGACCGTTCACGCCGCCGCGCACCGACGCCGAGCACCTGATCGCCGACGTCTGGACCGAGGTCCTCGGCCTCGACCGCGTGGGCGTGGACGACGACTTCTTCACCCTCGGCGGCCACTCGCTGCTCGCCGTCCGCGTGGCCGCCCGGCTGCGCGCCATGACCGACCTCGACCTGCCCATCCGCCTGCTCTTCACGCACCGCCGGCTGGCCGACCTGGCCACCGCGGTCGAGCAGCGGCTGCTCGACGATCTGGCCGAGCTCAGCGACGACGAGGTGGCCGGCCTGCTGGAAGCGGAGACCCGATGACCGTCGACGAAGCCCGCCAGGCGCTGCTGGCCCAACGACTGCGCCGGCGCACGGCGACCCGCACCGTCCCCACCCGGCCGGCCGGCACGGTGCCTCCGCTGTCGTTCGCGCAGGAACGGCTCTGGTTCATGGAGCAGTACGCGCCCGGCAACCGCGCCTACCTCGTGCCGGTGGCCCGGCGGATCCGGCGCCCGGTCGACGCCGACCGGCTGGCCGGGGCGCTGCGCCGCGTCGTCGCCCGCCACGAGGCGCTGCGGACCCGGTTCCCGGCCCGGGACGACGGGATCCCGACGCTCGTCGTCGACGAGGACCCGGCCGTCGACCTGGCCGTCGTCGACGTCGCCGACGACGCCGCCGCCCGGGCCGCGGTCGAGGCGGTGCACGCCCGTGGGTTCGACCTCGCCGCCGAGCAGCCGCTGCGGGCCGCGCTGATCCGGTTGTCCCCGGACGACGCGATCCTGGCCATGGCCGTGCACCACATCGCGATCGACGGCTGGTCCGTGCCGCTGTTGCTGGCCGAGCTGATGACCGCGTACGAAGGGGGCGACCTGCCCGCCCTGCCCGTCCAGTACGGCGACTACGCGGCCTGGCAGCGCGACAAGCCGGCGCCCGACGTCGCCCGCTGGGCGGAGCGGCTGGACGGCGTCGAGCCCCTCGCGCTGCCGACGGACCGGCCGCGCCCGGCCGAGCTGACCTACGCCGGCGGCAGCGTCGAGTTCGAGCTCGACGCCGGTCTCGCGGCCGGCGTCCGGGCCCTCGCCGACAGCCACGGCGCCTCGCTGTACATGACGATGCTGGCCGCCTACGCCTGCCTGCTCGGCCGGCACGCGCACCAGACCCGGCTCACGATCGGCTCCCCCGTCGCCGGCCGCGGCGTCCCGGAGCTGGAGAACCTCATCGGCTGCTTCGTCAACACGCTGGTCATGCCCGTCGACCTGAGCGGCGACCCGACGTTCACCGAGCTGCTGCTGCGGGTGCGGGAGACCGCGCTCACCGGGTTCGCCGACGCCGACACGCCCTTCGAACGCGTCGTCGCCGACCTCAACCTGCCCCGCGACGTGTCCCGGTCGCCGCTGTTCCAGGCGCTGCTCGCGGTGCAGAACTACGGCACAGGCGGCGGCGACGGCCTCGACGGGTACGAGATCAGGTCATGGGCGACCCGCTACGACCTCGAGCTGTACATCAGCGACACCGCCGACGGTGGGCTGTGGGGCCAGTTCATCCACAACACGGCGCTCTTCGACGCGGCGACCGTGCGGCGGCTCGTCAGCCACCTGACCGCCCTCCTGCGCGGCGCCGTCGCCGACCCGCTGACGCCGGTGGCCGCGCTCGACCTGCGCGACGACGACGAACGCGCGGCGCAGGCCGCCTGGAACGCGACCGCCGCCCCGTTCGACGCCGGCGCCACCCTGCCCGGCCTGTTCGCCGCGCAGGTCGCCGCCACCCCGGCCGCGCCGGCCGTGACGTTCGACGGCACCACGTGGAGCTACGCCGAGCTGCACGCCTACTGCGACCGGGTGGCCGCGGCGCTGCGGCCGGTGGGCGCCGGACCGGGCACGCGGATCGGCGTGTGCGCGCCGCGCTCGCTCCAGCTGCCCGGCGCGCTGCTCGGCGTGCTGCGCACCGGCGCCGCGTACGTGCCGCTGGACCCCGACTACCCGGTCGAGCGGCTGGCCTTCATGGCGGCCGACGCGGACCTGCGGGCCGTGCTCGTCCTCGACCCGCCGGCCGGCCTCGCCGCCGCGTTCGCCACCTGCCCGGTGATCCGCCTCGACCATCTCGATCCGGCGGCTCCCCAACCCGCCGCCGCGGACATGTCGACTCGCACGGATTTCCAGCGTGCCACCGCAGACTTGCTGGCCCGCACCGATCGCCAGGCCGCCGCGGACACGTCAGCTCACACCAATCCCCAACCTGCCACCGCGGACACGTCGGCCCGCACCGATACCCAGCCCGCCACGGCGGATCCCCTGGCCGCCGCTGCGGATATGTCGGCTCGCTCCGCTCCCCGACATATCCGAAATTTCAATATTTCGGCGCCACCGACCGCCACCGACACCGCCTACGTCATCTACACCTCCGGCTCGACCGGACGGCCCAAGGGCGTGCCCAACGGCCACCGCGGCGTGGTCAACCGGCTCACCTGGATGCAGGAACGCTTCCGCCTGACCGCCGACGACGTCGTACTGCAGAAGACCCCCGCCGGGTTCGACGTGTCCGTCTGGGAGTTCTTCTGGCCGCTCATCATCGGCGCGCGCCTGGTCCTCGCCCAGCCGGGCGGCCACCGGGACGCGGCGTACCTGCGGACACTCATCGACCGCGAAGGCGTCACCGTCCTCCACTTCGTGCCGTCGATGCTCGCCGCCTTCCTGGCGGAGGAGACGACGCCCGGCGGCGCCGGCCTGCGCGCCGTCGTCTGCTCCGGCGAGGAGCTGCCGGCCGACCTCGCCCGCCGCTGCCTGGCCGCGCTGCCCGCCGCCGAGCTGCACAACCTGTACGGCCCGACCGAGGCCGCCATCGACGTCAGCGCCTGGGCCGTCACCGCCGAAGCGCTCGGCGACGCCCACCGCGTGCCGATCGGCGCCCCGGTCGCCAACACCACCCTGCACGTCCTCGACGACCGGCTCCGTCCGCAGCCCGTCGGGGTGCCCGGCGAGCTGCACATCGGCGGCGTCCAGGTCGCGGAGGGCTACCTGCGGCGGCCCCGGCTGACCGCCGAACGCTTCGTGCCCGACCCCTTCGGGGCGCCCGGCACCCGGCTGTACCGCACCGGCGACCTGGCCCGCTGGCGGCCCGACGGCACGCTGGAGTTCCTCGGCCGCATCGACGGGCAGGTCAAGCTGCGCGGCCAGCGCATCGAGCTCGGCGAGATCGAGGCGGTGCTGCGCGAGCAGCCGGGCGTCCGGGACGCCGCCGTCGTCGTCCGCGAGGACCACCCTGGCGACCAGCGGCTCGTCGCGTACGTCGTCGGCGCCGCACCGGACCGCGCCGCGCTGAAGCGCCTGCTGCCCGACGCCATGGTCCCGGCCGCGTTCGTCGAGCTCGACGCGCTGCCGCTGTCGGCGAACGGCAAGCTCGACCGGCGCGCCCTGCCGGCCCCGGTCCGTGCCGCGGGCGGCGGGACCGCGCCGGCCACCCCGACCGAGCAGGTCGTCGCCGACGTCTGGTCGGCCGTGCTCAACGTGCCCGCGGTCGGCGCCGACGACGACTTCTTCGACCTCGGCGGCCACTCGCTGCTGGCGACGCAGGTGGTGGCCCGGCTCCGCAGGACCGGCGCCGCGGTCGGTGTCATCGACCTGTTCCAGAACCCGACCGTGCGGGAGCTCGCCGCCCTCATCGACCGGCCCGGCGACGGCCCGCGGGCGGTGATCCGGCGCCTCACGCCGAACCGGCCGAAGGCCGACATCTCCCTGGTCTGCGTGCCGTTCGGCGGCGGCAGCGCCGTGGTGTACCAGCCCCTCGCGGACGCGCTGCCCGAGCGGTACGCGGTGTACTCGGTCGCCATCCCCGGCCACGACGTCGGCGTCATCGAGGACCGGCTCGACTTCGACGCGCTCATCGACCGCTGCGTCGACGAGATCCTCGCGACGATCGAAGGGCCGATCAGCCTGTACGGCCACTGCGGCGTCGGGTCGGCCCTCGCCGTCGCCCTCGCGCGGCGGCTGGAGGCGGCCGGCCGGGACCTGCGCACCGTGTACATCGGCGCGATGTTCCCGTTCGCCGAACCGCGCGGCCGCCTGGCCCGGACGCTGTCGAAGGTCGCGCGGATGGAGTCGCTGCGCGGCGACCGGATCTACCACAACTGGCTGACCTCGATCGGCGCCGACCTCGGCGGCCTCGACCCGGCGGAGGCCCGCCACATCGTGCGCAACCTGCGCCGCGACTCCGTCGACGCCGAGCGGTACTACACCGGGATGTACGCGACCGGCGCCGAGCGGCTGCGGGCCTCGTTCGTCACCGTCGTCGGCACCCGCGACCCGGCCACCGAGTTCTACGAGGAACGGTTCCGCGAGTGGCACTTCCTGTCCGACGACAGTGCCGTCGTGGTGCTGCGGGAGGCCGGGCACTTCTTCCTGAAGTACCGGGCCGCCGAGATCGCCGAGATCATCGACACGCCCATGTTCGGACCGTCGGCGCCGGCCGACGGGCCGGATCGCACCTGGTACCGGCACGGTGTGTCGCACGGCCGTGAGGTCGCCACCGGCCCGCAGCCGAGCCTCGGCCGGTTCGCGGCCGTCTCCGCCGGCCAGCTGGCGTCGATGTTCGGGTCGGCGCTCACCGAGTTCGCGATCCCGGTCTGGATCTACCTGACCACCGGTTCGGTCGCGCAGTTCGCGTTGTTCGCGGTGCTCGGCCTCGTCCCGGGTCTGATCACGTTGCCGATCGCCGGCGCGCTCGTCGACCGGCACGACCGGCGCCGCATCGTGCTCGCCGGCGACCTGGCCGCCGGCGGGGTCCAGGCCGTGCTGGCCGCGCTGCTCTGGGCCGGGCAGCTCAGCGTGGCCGCCCTCTATCCGGCCACGGTGGCGCTGTCGATCGCGCTGTCGTTCCAGCGCATCGCCTACACCTCCGCGATACCTCAGCTGGTGCCGAAGCGGCTGCTCGGCCACGCCGCCGGCATCGGCCAGCTCGGGGCCGGCCTCGCCCAGCTGCTCGCCCCGCTGCTGGGCGCCGGGCTGCTCGCCACGATCGGGCTGCGCGGCATCCTCACGCTCGACGTGGCGACCTACCTCGTCGCGATCGTCGTCGTCCTGGCGGTGCGGTTCCCCGCCACCATGCCGTGGCGGCGCCACGAGACGCTGCGCGCGGAGATCGCCGGCGGCTTCCGGTACGTCTGGGGCAACCGGAACTTCCGCCGCATGCTGCTCTGGTTCGCCGTCCTGAACGTGCCGCTGTCCGCGATCTTCCTGATGCTCTCGCCGCTGGTCCTGTCGTTCGGCACGCTGCGTCAGGTCGGCCAGGTGTCGTTCGTCTCCGCGCTCGGCGTGTTCCTGGGCGGCCTGGTGATGGCCGCCTGGGGCGGCCCGCAGCACCGGCGGATGTTCGGCGTCCTCGTCGCGACGCTCGGCCTGGCCGTGTGCGCGCTCGTCACCGGCCTGCGCGAGAACCTGGTCCTGATCGGCGCCGGCGCGCTCGGCCTCGCGCTGGCCCTGACGCTGCTCAACGGCGTGTACACCACGATCATCCAGGTCAAGGTCCCGCAGCGGCTGCACGGGCGGGTGTTCTCCCTGAACACGCTGATCGCGTGGTCGACGATGCCGATCGGGTTCGGGGTCGTCGCGCCCTTCGGCGCCGAGCTGTTCCGCCCGTTGCTGCGCGACGGCGGCCCCCTCGCGGGCAGCCTCGGCCCCGTGTTCGGCACCGGCCCGCAGCGCGGGCTCGGCCTCATGTTCGCCGTGTTCGCGATCGCCGTCGCCGCCGTCGCCGCGGTCGGGCTGCGGGTGCTGCGCCGCTTCGACGACGAGGTGCCCGACGCCCTCGCCGACGACCTGGTCGGCCTGACCGTGCTGGACACGCCGGCCACCGACATCCAGCACGCCCTGGACGCGGCGGCGCGGGCCGCCACCCACCGCCCATCGTGAAGGGAACCCTCATGGACCACCGCGTCGTGATGAACGCCGACGAGCAGTACTCGGTCTGGCCCGTGGCCGACGACCTGCCGGCCGGCTGGGTCGCCGAGGGCCACCGCGGCACCCGGGACGAGTGCCTTGACCACGTCGAGCGGGTCTGGACCGATCAGACCCCGGCCCGCACCCGGATCCGCGCCTGGCTGGCCGGCGCCGTCTCGCAGGCCTGCGACGACCGGCTCACCCCGCACGACGTCGCCACGGCCGGCTGCTCGCTGGTCGCCATGGGCGTGTCGTCGCTGGCGATCATCCGCCTGGTCGACGCCATCGAGACGGAGCACGGCGTGGCCGCCGACTTCAACCAGCACGCCCTGGAGGACCTGGACACCCTGACCGACTTCATCGCGACCGAGCGCCTCCGCCACCGGGCGGCCCGCTGACCGTCCGCCGGACCACCGGCCCGCGCGCACTCAGCCGGCGGCGGCCATCGGGAACGACTCCGCGACGGCGTGCGGGTCCGGCTGGGCGAGCGGGATCTCCGCGGTCAGGGTCGTCCCCTGCCCCGGCGGGCTGACGACGCCGAACCGGCCCCCCAGCGCCTCGACGCGGTCGCGCAGGCCGACGAGCCCCGTGCCCGCTTCCGGGTCGGCCCCGCCGGCACCGTCGTCGCGGACCGACAGCCAGATGGACCGCTCGTCCGCGTCCACCGTGACGAGGGCGACCGGCGCCTGCGCGTGCTTGGCGATGTTGGTCAGCGCCTCCGAGACCACGTAGTACACGGCCACTTCCACCCGCTCGGGAAGCCGGCCCGGCACCTGCAGCCGCAGCTCGACCGGCACGATGCTGCGCCGGGCCAGCGTGCGCAGCATCGGGCAGACCCCGCCCTGGGTCAGCAGCGCCGGGTGGATGCCGCGGGCGAGGTCGGTCATCGACTCGTGGATCTCGGTGAGGTTCCTGACGGTGTCGGACAGCAGGCGCCGCGCCGCCGGCACGTCGCCCGCCGTCGCGTCCTCCGCCATGCGCAGCCGCAGGGCGAGGGCGACGATGCGCTGCTGCGGCCCGTCGTGCAGGTCGCGTTCGATGCGCCGCCGCGCGTCGTCCGCCGCGGCGACCAGCCTGCCGCGGGACGCGACGAGCCGGGCGCGGTTCTCGGTGTTCGCGATGGCGGTGGCGACGAGCTCGGTGAAGGCGAGCAGGCGGTTCTCCGCGTCGGCCGGCACCGGCCCCGGCTTGTAGGACAGGACGAGCGTGACCCCCCACAGCTCACCGTCGACGATGATCGGCACGCCGAGGCCGCGGTGGACGCCGCGGGCCCGGAGCTCTTCGGCGATCGGCCCGCTGGCGGTGTCGTAGTCGATCTGTGCCGTGCGGCGGGTGCGGAGGATCGTGCCGACGATGTTCTCGCCCTCGATCGGCCGGCTCGGCTGGTCGGGCAGCACCCGTCCGCCCTCGTCCCGCTCCGAGACCGTCCTGACGCTGCGGTCCGGCTCGTACCGGAGCAGCGCGGTGTGAAAACCCCGGAACAGTCGGTGCAGCTCGGCCGTCACCGCCGCGAACACCGTGCCGGGCGGCCCGCCCGCGGCGACCATCGTGGCCACCCGCCGCAGCGCCGCCTGCTCCGACAGCAGGGCCTGGGTCGCCTGCTGGCTGGCTCGCAGGGTACTGACGAGCTCCTGGCGCTTCACGGCGGTGCTGACGACCTCCTCCAGTGGCGGGCCGATCCGCTCGCGGATGCGCTCCAGCGTCGCCGGCGGGGTGTCGTCCGGGACGACGAGCCACACCGGGCGGCGCTTCCCGTCGCCCAGTTCGAGCACGGTCGCGCCGGCTGCCTTCGCCGGGTCCGGTGCGTCGCCGATCTCGATCGACGCGCTGGAGAGGCCGAACCCGGCCGCGACACACCGCGCCCCGGACCGCAGCGCCGACGGCAGGTCGTCCGCGCCGAGGACGCAGCGGGCGACGTGGGCGACGATGTCCGCCTCGACCGCCAGCTGCCGCGCCTCCATCGCGCGCGCCCGGGCGAGGTCGGCCAGCCCGCCGCTGGCCAGTGCCACGATCGCGAAGACCACGGCCCGCTGGAGGTCCTGCACCGCGGTCAGGTGCAGGCCGCCCGGAGGCACGTGGACGAAGTTGAACACCAGCGAGCTGACCACCGCCACACCGACGCCGAGCCGGACGCCCCACACGATGGTCAACGCCACCACGCCGAGGATGTAGATGACGGCGGTCGGCGACCTTTGCGGTTCGGTGGCATGCAGCAGCCCGAGCAGGGCCGTCTCGGCCGTGATGACCACCGCCGCGACGATGACACCGACGAGGAGCGGCGGCGGTGTGTCCGGTAGCAACAGCGTCATGAGCCGGCGCCGAACACTGCTGGTCACCGTCATGCGGCCTCCCCCGGTCGGCGAGGGCGTGATTGCGGGACTGGGCCGCGTCCGCACCGGTCCAGCATGCACACGTCCGACCGTTCGCCTTCCTGACGACCGTCAACACCACCCGATGCGGGTGACATCTCACCCGCGGCACGTGGGGTACGGCCGCGTCCGCTCCTGCCCGCGATCCGGACCTGGTCACGGTTCGCCGAGCGGGAAGTCGGCCTGCAGGCGGGTGCCCCGGCCGGCGGGGCTCTCGACGGTCAGCGTGCCGCCCAGCGCCTCGACCCGGTCGATCAGCCCGATGAGACCGGTGCCTCCCTTCGGGTCCGCGCCGCCGGCCCCGTCGTCGTTCACCGTCACGTGCAGGTAGCCACCTTGCGCGCAAACGACGACGTGGACGACCGTCGCCCTGGCGTACTTGACGGCGTTCGTCAGCGCCTCCGCCACCACGTAGTACGCCCCGACCTCGATCGGCTCCGGCTGCCGGCCCTCCACCTCCATCTCGAGGTCCACGGGGACGGCGCAGCGGCGGGCCAGCCCCTTGAGCGCCGGTCGCAGGCCGCCTTGCACGAGGATCGCCGGGTGTACGCCGCGGGAGAGCTCCCGCACGTCGTCGACGGCGCCGTTCAGCCCGTCCACGACGGCGGACAGGTCCTGACGCAGTTCCGCCAGCTCCGGCGGCACCGTCGTCTCGACCCGGCGCACCTCCAGGCCCAGCGAGAGGAGCCGCTGCTGCACGCCGTCGTGCAGGTCGCGTTCGAGCCGCCGGCGGGTCTCGTCGGCGGCGAGCACGAGCCGGGTCCGCGACGCGACGAGGTTGGCGCTCTCCACCAGCACCACCCCCTGCCGGATGATCAGCAGCACGATGACCATGGTCTCGGCGACGATCTCGGTGCCGTCCATCTCGACGCCCCGGGCGAGCTGCACGATCACCAGCACGCCCGTGCCGACGACCGGCACGTACGGCAGCATCATGTGGCCCCAGCGGGCCCGCGGGCGCACCGGCCAGTGCGGCATCTCCCGGACGGGCGTCAGCGCGGCGACCGCGATGAGCGCGTGCCCGGCGACGAACCCGGAGTTGGCCAGGGGCGACATGTTGCCCACGCCCCTGGTCACCGCATACGCGAACACGCTGTCCGACAACGACAGCGCGAACAGCCCGGCGGCGAGAACGACCAGCTGCGCCCGGTTCGGCGCGGCCGCCGTCGTCGCGACCAGCAGGACGATCATGATGGTCAGCAGCAGGTCGGTGACCGGGTAGGCGATCGCGACCGAGTACTCGAGCGTGGTGGCCGCACCGGCCCGCACCACCGCCCCGAGCGTGGTGGACCAGGTGAGCACGAACAGCGCACCCACGACGATGAGCCCGTCGAGCACCACCACCAGGCTCCCCCGGCGGCGCCACGCGGCGCCCTGCGCTGGCCGCTCGGCGGCCAGCGTGTAGACCGCCAGGAGCGCGAACACCGGCAGCGTGAGATACCCGGCGTCCGCGAGCGACGGGCTCGGCAGCACCTCGCCGTTGACCAGCCGGTACCAGGACCAGAAGAACTGCCCGATCATCCAGCCGCACGTCGCGGCGCCCATCCACACCCGCCACCACCGCTGACCGCCGGTGTGCCGGCGGGCGGTGAGCCAGCAGACGAGGGTCGCCGCGAGCGCCGCGGAGAGCTGCGCGGCGTCGTCGACGAACCGCGACCACCGCGGGGACAGCAGCCCCGAACTCCCCAGGCCGACGACGGCAGCCACCGACACAGCGGCGACGAGGAGCGAGGTCGACCAGGGTCTGCGCAACAAGGGGATGATCCTGACCAGAGGCGATCAGAACGACATTCGCTTTACGCTACCGCCCCCGCCCGACCGTCCGCCGCGCCTCGACCCGGCCCGCGCGCCGCACCCGTCCGGGCGACCTCTGCCGCCACCCCGGATTTCACCCGTGCCGCCGGACGGTGGACCGGCGCACGACGCGTCGGCCGGCACCCGCAGCGCCGTGAGCGACTGCCCAACCCCTAGAGCTTCCTAGGACAATAGATGGAACGGCATCGCACCCGCCGTCCGCGCGCCCCGCCGCACCCGGGCCGGTCATCCGGCGCGGGCGAGGCCGGCGCCCGGCGCGCGGCGGCACGGTTTCTGCATGCGGGATCTCGAGGACATGGGTCCGGTCGACTACCTGGTGGTGGAGTTCCCCGACGGCCGGGTGACCGGCGAAGGGCTGCCGCTGCTCGTCGACCTCGTCGAACGCGGCATCATCAGGATTCTCGATCTCGTCTTCGTCAGGAAGCTCGGCGACGGCACGGTCGAAGGGCTGGAACTGACCGACGTCGACCACGACGGCAAGCTGGACCTGCTGATGTTCGAGGGCGTCACGACCGGGCTGGTCGACGCCGAGGACCTCGCCGACACCGCCGACGTCCTCAACCAGGGCAGCGTGGCGGCCATCCTCGTGTACGAGAACCGGTGGGCCGCACCACTGGCCACAACGCTGCGCCGGGGCGGTGGCCAGCTCGTCGCCGGCGGACGGATCCCGGTGCAGGCACTGCTCGCGGCCGTCGAGCGCGTCGACACCGAAGTCAGCCGATAGCTCAGCCGACAGTTCAGCCGATAGGAGGCCGACCATGCCAGGACTGCTTCGCGGCATCGCCCGCACCACCGTGGTCGCCGGCACCGCGACCGCCGTGTCCAACCGGGTCTCCCGGCACCAGGCCGGCCGGTGGGCGGCGCAGGACCAGCAACAGGCCGCCTACGCTTCCGGGGACGACACGTCCGACCGGCTCGCGCAGCTCCAGCAGCTCGGTGCGCTCAAGGCGCAGGGCGTGCTGACCGAGGCCGAGTTCGAGCAGCAGAAGGCCCGGATCCTCAGCACCTGACCACACCTCTTCAGCCCGTCGGATCGGGCAGCGTCGCGGCGGTCTCGAGGAGCAGGGCGTGCACGAACGCCTGGGGCAGGTTGCCGCGCAGCTGCCGCTGCCGGACGTCGTACTCCTCCGCATAGAGGCCCGGCGGGCCGCAGGCCGCGCGGTTGCGTTCGAACCAGCGGGCGGCGGCGACCGGGTTGCCGGCCTGCTGCTCGGCCAGGGCCATGCCGTAGCCGCACAGCAGGAACGCGCCCTCCGCACCGCCGAGCGGCGCGTCGTCGGCCCGGAACCGGTACACGTAACCGTCTTCGGTGAGCTCGGCCCGCACGGCGGCGAGCGTGGCGGCGGTGCGGGGGTCGCCGGGCGGCACGGCGCCACGGATCCCGGGGAACAGCAGGGCGGCGTCGACGCGCGGGTCGTCCGGTGCGCGCTGCCATCGGCCGGTCGGGTGCAGGCAGGTGGCCTGCGTGTCGGCCAGGATGGACCCGGCCAGGTCGCGCCAGCGCGCGGCCGTGGGTCCGGTGACCGCGCCGGCCGCGCGCAGGAGCCCGGCGACGCAGGTGAGCCGGGAATGGGTCCAGGGCCGCGGATGCAGCTCCCAGATGCCGGCGTCCGGATCGCGCCACCGCCGGGCGATGGTGTCGGCGGCCAGGTGCAGGGCCCGGCGGCCGTCGGCGTCGAGCCGGTCCCGGCGGGCCGCCACGGTCAGCAGCAGCAGCGCCTCGCCGAACGCGTCGAGCTGGAACTGCCCGTTGACCCAGTTGCCGGTGCGCACCGGCGCCCCCGGATAGCCGGGCAGGAAGCCGAGGTCCCGTTCGTCCGGCACCGGCCGGCCCGACCCCGCCACGTAGGCGGGCGCCAGTGCCGGCCCGTCGGTCAGCAGATGCTGCGAGACGAAGCGCACGGCCGCGTCGAGCAGCCCGTCGGCGCCCGCCGCGGCGGCGGCATGCCCGGCGTAGGACTGGTCGCGGATCCAGGCGTAGCGGTAGTCGTAGTTGCGGCCGGCCTCGGCCCGCTCCGGCAGCGAGGTCGTGGCGGCGGCGACCATGCCGCCCTCCGGGGTGGTCAGCCCGTGCAGGACCGCGCAGGCGTGCCGGGCGTCCCGGCCGGAGAAGCCGTCCACCGTGGTGGGCACGGCCGCCTGCCACGCCGCCGCCGTGGCGGGCCACAGCTCGTCCGCCTCGGGCGCCGGCCCGGTGAACGGCCGGGTCGACAGCTGCAGCATGAGATCGTGGCGGCCGCCGGGCGGCAGGCGCAGCTCGCCGTGCAGGACGCCGGAGGCGTCGGGCCGTGCCTGCGGGGCGCCGTGCCAGCGCACGTACAGGTCGCCGGCGCGCCCGGCCCACCCGTGCTCGTCGCGGGTGAGGTCGCGCAACGGCTGCCGGCCGAACCCGGCGCACACGTCCAGCAGCAGCCGCACCACCGCGTCGCCGCGGATCGCCGCCACCCGCCGCAGCAGGGTCAGGGTGTGCGGAGCGCCGGGCAGGGCGAGGGCCTCGCGGCTGTGGATGATCGCGTCGGTGGTGATCCAGCGGCTGGTCCAGATCAGGGTGCCCGGCTCGTAGAACCCGCCCCACACGAACCGGTCGTCGGCCGGGGCGACCGCGTAGACGCCCGGGCCGCCGAGGAGGCCGGTGAAGACGGCGTCCGACTCCCAGGCCGGCGCGCACAGCCAGGCCACGTCGCCGCGCGGGCCGATGAGCGCGCCGCGGCGGCCGTCGGCCAGCAGGGCGTACTGCCGCAGCACCTGCGGTGCGGAGACGCCGGCGGCGCGGCGTGGCGGCGCACCGTGAACGGCGGTCATGTCATGCCTCCTTGCCGGAGGGGTCCGGGCTGCCGTGGTCACGGCCGGCGAGCTCGCCGTGCACGGCGTCGAACACCGGACGGACGGAACGGATGCGCGGCAGGCTCCTGAAGTTGTGCCGCGGCGGCGGGCAGGTGGTGGCCCACTCGAGGGAGTTGGTGTAGCCCCACGGGTCGTTGCCCTCGACGCGGCGGCCGAACCGGTAGGAGGACCACAGGTTGTACAGCAGCGGCAGCATCGACAGCCCCAGGATGAGCGCGCCGATGCTGGAGATGGTGTTGTAGACCGTGAAGCCGTCGGTGGGCAGGTAGTCGGCGTAACGGCGGGGCATGCCGCGGGTGCCGAGCCAGTGCTGGACCAGGAACGTGGTGTGGAACCCGACGAACGTCAGCCAGAAGTGCGCCTTGCCGAGGCGCTCGCCGAGCATCCGGCCGGTGATCTTGGGGAACCAGAAGTAGACGCCGGCGAACGCGGCGAAGACGATCGTGCCGAACAGCACGTAGTGCATGTGGGCGACGACGAAGTACGTGTCGGAGACGTGGAAGTCCATCGGCGGCGAGGCGAGCAGCACCCCGGACAGGCCACCGAAGAGGAACGTCACCAGGAAGCCCAGCGACCACAGCATCGGCGTCTGGAACGTCAGCTGGCCGTGCCACATGCTGCCGATCCAGTTGAAGAACTTCACGCCGGTGGGCACGGCGATCAGGTACGACACGAACGAGAAGAACGGCAGCAGCACCTGCCCGGTGACGAACATGTGGTGCGCCCACACGCTCATGGACAGCACGGCGATCGCGATGGTGGCGCCGACGAGACCCTTGTAACCGAAGACCGGCCGGCGGGAGAAGACCGGCAGGATCTCGGTGATGATGCCGAAGAACGGCAGGGCGACGATGTACACCTCCGGATGGCCGAAGAACCAGAAGAGGTGCTGCCACAGCATCGCCCCGCCGTGCGCGGGGTCGTAGACGTGCGCGCCGAACTTGCGGTCCGCCTCGAGCGCGAGCAGGGCCGCGGTGAGCACGGGGAACGCCATGAGCACCATCAGCGCGGTGATGAAGATGTTCCACGTCAGGATCGGCATCCGGAACATCGTCATCCCGGGCGCCCGCAGCGTGATGACGGTCGTGATCATGTTGACCGCGCCGATCACCGTGCCGACGCCGGCCACCACCAGGCCCATCGTCCACAGGTCGCCGCCCACGCCGGGCGAGTGCACGTGGCTGTTGAGCGGCGAATAGGCGAACCAGCCGAAGTCCGCGGCCCCGCCCGGGGTGGCGAACCCGGCGACGGTGACGATGCCGCCGGTCAGGTACAGCCAGTACGCGAGGGCGTTGAGCCGCGGGAACGCGACGTCGGCGGCGCCGATCTGCAGCGGGACCAGGTAGTTGCCGAACCCGAACAGCAGCGGGGTGGCGAACAGCAGCAGCATGATCGTGCCGTGCATGGTGAAGAGCTGGTTGTACTGCTCCGGCGACAGCAGCTGCAGGCCGGGCCGGGCCAGCTCGGCCCGCATCAGCAGCGCCAGCACCCCGCCGATCACGAAGAAGCCGAACGACGTCACGAGGTACATGACCCCGATCTGCTTCGCGTCGGTGGTCGCCAGCGCCTGCACGACCCGCGACCCGGGCACGGTGCGGCGCAGCGGCCCGGGCAGCCTCGGGGTGTGCACCGGGTCGATCGGCAGCACCGAACGGTCACTCATCGGCGGACCTCTCCAGCTCCCGCTGGGCGGGCCTCTCCAGCTCCCGCTGGGCGGCCCCGACGCGTTGCATGCGCTTCGGCACCACCCAGCCGGCGTACGGCAGCGGCAGCTGGTCGGCGGCGGCGAGCGGCTGCTCGATCTCGCGGTACTCCCCGTCCGGGGTGCGGATGACCACACCGGTCTCCATCCCGTGGGCGAGCCGCTTGCGGTCCTGCTGCTGGAACCCCAGGCAGAGCCGGCGGGTGACCGCGAAGGCGAGCGCCGGCAGCAGCAGGGCGCCGATGCGCCCGGCCCAGACCAGCGCGTTGAGGCTGAGCTGGAACTTGTCGGCGATGAGGTCGTTGGCGGCCGACACGGTCAGCACCAGGTAGAAGGTGCCGGCCATGGCGGCGACCGCGGTACGGGTCGGCGCGTCACGGGGACGCTGCAGCAGGTTGTGGTACTCCTCGCCGCGGTGCCGCCACGCGTGGCCGAGCGGGTAGCCGATGGCGAGCATGGTCAGGACCCCGGGCAGCACGACGCCGGGCCAGAAGACCGGCGACAGGGTGTAGCCGAAGGCCCGCACCTCCCACGGCGGCATGAGCCGCAGCGCGCCGTCGAGGAACATGACGTACCAGTCGGGCTGGCTCGCCGAGGACACCACGGCGGCCTCGTACGGGCCGAACAGCCACACCGGGTTGATCTGCACCAGCCCGCCGAGCGCCGCGACGGCGGCGAAGACGATGAGCGCCAGCCCGGTGGAGCGACCGGCGAACCCGGGCACCATCCGCTCGCCGACGACGTTCGCGCCGGTGTGCCGCACCCGCGGCCACTGCGTGTGCTTCTGCTTGACGATCAGGCCCAGGTGCACGCTGATGAGCGCGACGAGCGCCCCGGGGACCAGCAGGACGTGGACGATGTACAGGCGGCCGATGATGACCTCGCCGGGGAACTCGCCGCCGAACAGCGAGGTGGACGCCCAGGTGCCGATGACCGGCAGCGACTCCACGATCGAGGCGGCGATGCGCAGGCCCGTGCCGGACAGGCCGTCGTCGGGCAGCGAATAGCCGGCGAAGCCCTCGACGAAACCGAGCCAGAACATGATGATCCCGATGACCCAGTTCGCCTCGCGCGGCTTGCGGAAGGCGCCGGTCAGGAAGATCCGGGCCATGTGCACGACGATCGCCGCCATGAACAGGTTCGCCGACCAGTGGTGCATCTGCCGCAGCAGCAGCCCGCCGCGGATGTCGAAGGTGATGCGCAGCGTCGAGTCGTAGGCGGCGGACATCGGCATCCCGCGCAGCGGCACGTAGGAGCCGTCGTAGGTGACCTGCCGCATCGACGGGTCGAAGAACAGCGCCAGCATGACCCCGGTCAGCACCAGCATCACGAACGAGTACAGCGCCAGCTCGCCGAGCATGAACGACCAGTGGTCCGGGAAGACCTTGTGCACCGCCCGGCGCAGCGGCGTGGCCGCCTGGAACCGCTCGTCCACCGCCCGGGCCGCGCGGGTGGCCTTGGGCGGCTGGCGCGGCCGACGCGGCCGGCGGCTCACCGCGACTCCGGGGCGCCGGCGTAGAACTCCAGCACCAGACCGGTCGTGGCCAGCAGCGCGCCGATCGTGGCGGCGCCGGCCAGCCACCACTGGCTCAGCGCGATGCCGACCGCCGCGCTGGCCACCGCGACGGCGATGCCGAACGGCCAGAACCCGGGCGGCGCGAAGAAGCCGACCGGGCCGGCACCGTCGGCGATCTCGGCGTCGGGCCGGTCCTCCGGGCGTGGCGGGATGCGCCGGGCGACCAGCCAGAAGTAGCTGCCGCAGATCAGGCTCAGCACGCCGGACAGGCCCAGCGCGATGCCGCCGGTCAGCTCCGGGTGGGCGGCGCCGCTGCCGGTCCACCACAGGTAGACGACCGAGGCGGTCAGCAGGAACCCGGCGATCACCCCGAACACCTTGAACTCAGTGCGCACCCACGACTCCTCCGCGCAGCGCCGTCACCCAGGACCGCCCGTACCGGCGAGCGCGGCGCAGCTGCCGCCACACCGCGACCACCTCGTCGGCGACGAGCAGGGCGACGCTCACCGAAATGCCCGCCGTGACCAGGCACAGCGTGCAGAACGCGCCGACCACGAAGGCCTGCGTCGCCACCAGGAACAGCGCGGCCACCGCCATGCCGCCGGCGACCAGCCCGAGCAGCACCACCAGCCACGGCCGCCGCCACCACCGGGTCGTGCCGCCCGACAGCTCGAGCACGAACTCGGCCGCGAACGCCGCGGCGCCGAGCGCGGCGTCGTGCACCGGCAGCGCCCGGGAGAAGCCGGACTCCAGCACGCGGATGCTGCCGTCGCCGAACCAGGGCTCCCACACCGCCGGCACCAGGCCGTACTGGAAGAACGCCAGCCGCAGCGAGACCAGCATCCCGGCGCAGGCGAGCACGGCCACGGCCACGCGTCGCGGCCACGCCGACGGCCCGTCGACCGCGCGCCGCCACCACCACGGCGTCGACGCGCGGCGGTGGAGCAGGCCGGCGTTCGCGCCGGGAGTCATGCGGTGCCTCCTTCCGCTGTCGTTTGTGTGTCAGGCCCGTCTCGTGTCTTTGGGTGTCAGGCCCGTCTTTGTGTCTTTGGGTGTCAGGCCCGTCTCGTGTCTTTGCGTGTCGGGTCCGTCTCGTGTCTTTGCGTGTCGGGTCCGTCTCGTGTCAGGCCCGGCGGCGGGCCAGCCAGACGGCGGCGCCGGCGGTCGCCGCCGCGCCGCACGCCGCGGCGAGAAGGCCGTGGTGCTGCGACGCCCAGAGCTGCGGGCTGCGCGCATGCGCGACCTGGTCGAACGAGCCGTGGGCGCCCTGGTCGGTGCCGGGCGCCGCGTCGGCGGGCTGCCACAGGTTCGGCCGCAGCCTGGCCGCGCGCTCGCCGGTCTGCTGCGAGTCGTAGCCGGTGCGGGCCAGATAGCGGTCCAGCAGCCCCGGCGCGACCTTGTTGCCCAGCAGCGTGCCGACGGTCGACCCGCCGACCCAGTACTCGCGGCGCTGCGGATGGTCGGCGGCGTACAGCACGGCGCGGGCGGCGATCTCCGGCTGGTAGATCGGCGGGACCGGCTTCGGGTGGCGGCGAAGGCGCGACAGCACCCAGTCGAACTGCGGCGTGTTGACCGCCGGCAGCTGCACCATCGTGACGCGGACGCGGCTGCGGTCGTGCAGCAGCTCGCAGCGGACGGACTCGGTGAAGCCCTGAATGGCGTGCTTGGCGCCGCAGTACACACTCTGCAGCGGGATGCCGCGGTACGCCAGCGCCGACCCGACCTGCACCACGGCGCCCCGGTCGCGGGGCAGCATCTGCCGCAACGCGGCGCGGGTACCGTTGACGTACCCCAGGTAGGCGACCTCGGTCGCGCGCTGGAACTCGTCCGCGGCGACGTCGACGAAGGGCGCGAAGACCGACGAGAACGCCACGTTGACCCACACGTCGATCTCGCCGAGCTCGTCCTCGACCCGGTCCGCGGCCGCCTGCACCGCGTCGTTGTCGGCGACGTCGACCTCGATCGGCAGGGCACGGCCCCCGGCGGCGCGGACGTCCTGCTCGGCGCCGGCCAGCCCGTCCTCGCCGCGCGCCAGCAGCGCGACCGCGTCACCGCGCGCCGCGAACGCCCGGGCGGACGCCCGGCCGACTCCCCCGCTCGCCCCGGTCACCACGATCACGCGCTGACCGTCCCGTGTCGCCATCCCCACCGTCCTCCTTCCCGCCCGCCACCTGCCGTCCAGGCAGGTGCAGCCAGGCCCCCGCTACCCATGCGGACCTCGGCTAACCTGCAATCGCCGACCCGATCGACATTTCGCGCCGACCCACCCCGCCGCGCCGCGCCGCCCGTGGTCCGGCAGGTTCAGGCGGCCTCGACGCCGATCCGGGCGCGCAGTTCGTCGGCCTCCAGATCCGCGGTGTAGACCTCCGTCCCGGGCTGGTACTTGCGACCGCCCTCGACGAGCGGCCCGGCGTCGACCGGTTCGAAGCCGATCTCTTCGACGAGGTCGAGGACCCGCCACTTGGCGTCCGGGTCGTCGCCGGAGACCGGAATGCCGTACCGGAAGTTCGACCCGGCCGAGTGGCCGTAGTCGCGCAGGTGGTCCCAGCGCATCGCGTTGAACGCCTTGACCACGTGCGCCCCGGCGAGGTGCCGCTGCATCAGCTCGCTGCTGGTCACGTCGCCGCGCTCCAGCTCCGCGTCGTGCCCGTCCCGCTCAGGGACGTAGTTGGTCGCGTCGACCACTGTCCGACCGGCCAGCGCCTCGGCGGGCAGGTCCTCGAACTGGCAGAACGGCACGGCGACGATCACGACGTCGCCGTAGCGGGCCGCCTCCTCGACGGTGACGGCGTGTGCGTGACGGCCGAGCTGATGCTCGAGGTCGCGCAGGGTGTCCGGCCCCTGGGAGTTCGCGATGGCGACGTCATTGCCGGCCGTGACGTACAGGTGAGCCAGCGTGGAGCCAACCTTGCCGGCGCCGATCACACCGATCTTCATACCTGGCGCCTACCCGCTGCCGGCCCGTTCACGCGACAGACCGTCACGGGAGGTCGGACCGCCCGCAGGTGTCAGTCCGCCTGATGGCACATCGCACTGGCGCGGATTGCACTCTCGCCGCTGCCGACCGGCCGGCGCTCTCACGGCGGATCACACCCACCCCGGCGACGCCCGACGCACGATCGTCCCCGGATTCCCCCCACGGAAGGTCAGCGGCGTCCTGCGGCAACGATCCCATCGATGCGAACTGCCGACCCGATCGACCTGGAACGCACGGTCCTACTGCTGCCCGCGCGGACGGGTCCTACTGCTGCCCGCGCGGACGGGTCCTACTGCTGCCCGCGCGGACGGCCAGTCAAACCGATGCCGCCGCCTCGCCAGACGCCCGTCAACCAGCCCCGGAGCCGGGACGGCCGACCCGTCCACCGACGTCGCCGCCGGGGCGGGCGGCCCGTCCACCCACGTCGCCGCCGGGGCGGGCGGGCCCGTCAGCCGGTGTCGTCGCCGGGGCGGATCAGGCCGCTCTCGTAGGCGAACGCGATCGCCTGGGGACGGTCGCGCAGGCCGAGCTTGTCCAGCGCCCGGCCGAGGTGCGTCTTCACGGTCGTCTCGCCGAGGAACAGCCGCGCGGCGATCTCGGCGTTGGACAGCCCCCGGCCGACCAGCGCGAGCACCTCCGCCTCGCGCCCCGTGAGCCGGTCCAGGGCCGGCGCGCGAACCGGCGCCTGCGGTGCGCGCGCGTAGCCGCCGATCACCCGGGGCACCACCGCCGGATCGATCAGCCCGCGCCCGGCGGCGACCTCCCGCAGCGCGTCGAGCAGCTGCTCGGGCGGCGACACCTTGAGCAGGAACCCCGCGACGCCCGCACGCAGCGCACCGTCCAGCAGCACCTCCTCGTCGAACGTGGTCAGCACGAGCACCTTGACCCCGGGGTGCGCCTCGGCGATCGCCCTTGCCGCCCCGATGCCGTCGAGCCCAGGCATGCGGGCGTCCATGAGGACCACGTCGGGGCTGAGCGCGGCGACGGCCTGGACCGCCTCGTGACCGTCCGCGGCCTCCCCGACGACCTCGAGGTCGGGCTCGTCGGAGATGAGCATGCGCAGGCCCGCCCGCACGATCGCCTCGTCGTCCGCCAGCAGCACCCGGATCATCGTGTCTCCTCGCCGAGCGGAAACCGCGCGTACACCTCGAAACCACCATCGGCGCGGGGACCGGTCCGCAGCTCACCGTCGAACATCGCGACCCGCTCCCGCATGCCGACCAGCCCGTGCCCGCCGCCCGGGGACGGGCCCGGTGCGGCGCCGCCCCGCCCGTCGTCGGCGACGCGGAGGCTGACGGCCGCCGGCTCGTACGTCACGACCACCGTGGCGGACCCGGCCTCGGCATGCCGCAGCGTGTTGGTGAGCGCCTCCTGCGTGACGCGATAGGCGGAGACGTCCAGCGCCACCGGCAGCTGCACCGGCTCCCCCTCGACCCGCAGCGTGACGTCCAGCCCCGTGGAACGGACATGACCGACCAGGTCGTCAAGCCGGCGCAGCGACGGTGGCGGGGCGAGGCCGTCGCTGTCGTCGGGGCGCAGCAGCCCGACCACCCGCCGCAGCTCCGTCACCGAACGCCGCCCGAGCTGCTCGACCTGGACCAGCACGTCGCGCTCGGCGGGACGGTCGCCCAGCCGGCGGCGCACCACGCCGACCTGCATCGTCATGACGCTGACCGTGTGTGCCACCGCGTCGTGCAGCTCGCGGGAGATGCGGGCCCGCTCCTCGTCGACGGCCGCACGGGCCCGGTTCTCGCGCTCCGCGTCGAGCTGGGCGGCCAGCATCGCGAGCTGCCGGGAGCGCGCCTGCTCGCGGCGCAGCAACGTCCCGAGCCCCCAGGCGGCGCCGATCAGCGTGCCGAAGAACACGAACTCCCACGCGCCCTCGCCGCTCCAGACGAGCAGGGCGGCCGGCACCACCGCGGCGGCGACCGACGCGACGAGCGCCCGCCGCGGCGGGCTGCGGAACGTGGCATGGACGACGAGCACCAGCTCCGCGATGAGCTGGGCGCCGCCGACCCCCGGTCCTCCGATCAGGATCGCGTAGGGGAACGACAGCATCGCCACGGTCATCGCGGCGACCGGGAACCACGCGGCGAGCGGGAAGCACAGCGCCAGGACCACGACCGTCGCGACCGCGGCCAGGCGGGTGTCCGTGGCCCGCGGGTCGCTATAGGCCTCGACGAGCGCGAGGGCGGCGAACAGCACGCCGGCAATCCCGCCGACGACCAGCCACTGCCGCTGACTCCGTGGAACACGCACCGGGGCCTCCTCTCGCCCCCGACGGTATCGAGCGCGCGGCCACGGCGGCATCAGATCCAGGGACGACATCGCCGGCCCGGGGGTCCTCCCCGGGGAGGACCCTGGGGGCCCGCCGGTCGCCCCGAGGTCGCAGCCGGAGCGGCCCTGCACGCCGATCCGCCGGGCGTCGCACCGCCATAGCGTTTGCATCACGCCGAACACCGGCGCTTGCAACCCCGAGAGGATTCAGTGCGATGTCCGATAACGTCACCACCACCAGCACCAACACCACGCCGGCCCCGCTGCGCCGGCTTGCCGGCGCAGCCCTCGTCCTGGCCCCGTTCCTCATGTTCGGCGGCATGCTCACCTCGCCGCCGCAGGCCGACGACTCCTCCGCGGCCTACCTCAGCTCCCTCGCCGACGACTACGGCCTGTCCGTCCTGTCGGCGAACCTCCTCCACTACGCCTGGGTGCTCATCGCGCTCGGCGTGCCGGCGACGCTGACCCTGCTGCGCGGCCGGCGCGGCCGGACCCTCACCGCCGTCGGGGTCGCCCTGACGACGTTCGGCGCGATCCAGATGTCGGGCATGCTGCTGTCGGACTGGTTCACCGGCGCGATGCCCGGCGCCGTCCCGCTCGCCGACGCGGTCAAGGTCTTCGACACCGTGGCCGCCGACCCCTCGATGGTCCTGTGGCGCCTCACCGGCGTCGTCGGCGGCGTGGTCATGCTGCCGCTGCTCCTGGCCGGCCTGGCCCGCGCCGGCGTGGTCGGCTGGTGGACCGTGCCGGTGATCCTCGTGCCGTTCATCGCCGCCGCCATGCTCCCCGCCGTCGTCGGCGCCGTGGTCGCCCTGGCCTGCTACGCGCCGCTCATGCTCCTCGGCGCCCGCCTGGTGCGCCGCACGTCCCCCGACGTCGTCCAGGCCGAGGCCCTCGCGACGGCCTGACCCCATGCCCACCACGCGGCGGTGGACGGCGAAATCGCCGTCCACCGCCAGCCGGTCTGCGGTAGGAAGGCGATGTGAACCAGGACGGGCCGGTGGACCCCCACCTCGTGACGCGGGCATGGAGAAGACGCCGGCGGAACGCGACACGCTCGAAGAACGTCACCGGACCTGGCTGTCGGCGGATCCGTCCGGTCTATGAGCGACCACCACCCGGCCGGAGCCGCCACACCCCCACCCAGAGCCCGGCCGCGACGAGCGCTGTGACGATCGGGAACGGGCCGGGGCTGGGGCCGCCGGTCTCGCGCACCTTGGTGCACGGGTCCGACGCCGAGTAGTGCAGCCGGGAGGTCCCGCCGGCGTGCACGTCGCGTGGCTTCGGGTTGGAGCCGGAGTCCACCTGGGTCGAGCAGACCCGCCCGGCCGCGTCGAACCGGACGTCGTAGACCCGGCGGCCGGAGGAGATGTTCCGGACGCCGACCACCTCGGCGTCGACCACGCCTCCCCGCGCCTCGTCGATGGAGAGCCACCCGTCGAGAAGGCTGACGAACGTGAGGACGACGGCACTGACCAGGAGCCAGGCGCGCCGCCGGCGCCGGTCCCGGCGGTTCGGGATGTACATGCCGCCTCCTCCGACCGTGGAGCGTGGACCGTTCCGGACATTGTCCGGTTCCGGCCAGGTGATCCACACGCCGGATCGCTCGTCGGCTACAGCCAGCCGCGTTTCGCCGCGGCGGCGCCGGCCTGGAAGCGGCTGTCCGCGCCGAGCACCTTGAGGATCGCGCCGACGTGGCGGCGTACGGTCCGGACGGCGGTGCCGGTGCGGTGGGCGATGGCCTCGTCGGTGAGGCCGGCGGCCAGCAGGCGGAGCACCCTGCGCTGGGCGCCGGTGAGCCCGGCGTCGTCCGCCCCGCCGCCGACCACCGTGCTTCCGGGGTCGTGCCACAGCAGGTCGAACCACTCGGCGAGCAGTTCGAGCAGGGGCCCCGAGTGGATGTGCAGCGCGCCGGCCATGCCGGTCGCGTCGATGGTCACCAGGGCGACCGTGTCGTCGACGTGCATCATCTTCACCGGCATGTGTTTGCGTACCTTGGCCTGCTCGCCGGCCAGCACGGACTGCTCGACGCTGTACGCGCCCCAGGGGTCCGACACGTGGATCGCGTCGTAGATCATGCGGAACTCGACCCCCGCGGCGACGGCGTCCGCCGGTGGGAGCAGGACCCCGTGCGTGGGGGCGCCGTCGACGAACTGGCCGTTCAGCGTCGCGCGGAGCAGGCGTTTCGGTGACCGGTACAGCCCCGACGCGAGCCGCGCGACCTCGGGGTAGTCGCGGATGACGCGGACGTTGTCGTCGTCGATCGGGCTGTCGGCCAGGCCGGCCGTCGGCGACATCATGCCGGCGAACTGCTCCCAGGCCGTGCCCAGCTGCCGCTGCATCACCGCCAGCTTGCGATGCTGGCGGTCGAGCAGCCGGCGCAGCGCGATGGAGGGATGCACCGCACGGGCGAACCGGCCGTCGCCGCTGCCGGTGATGTTGATGACCCCGGCGTCCAGCAGCTCCCGCCCCGGGCCCTCGTCGAGGTCCAGCATGCCCGGCCGGTGACCGACGGGCAGCTGGGACGCCGCCAGGAGCCGGCCGAAGGCCGCGGCCGCCTCGTCGCTGACCATCCCGGACAGGAGCCCGGACCAGCCGTCGCCGGGTCCGGGATCGGTGCTGGAAACCGCACGCGCCGCCGGCCGCTCCTGGTCGGTACCGGAGATCCCGGCGAGGAACGGTGGAAGGCGCAGCACGGCGTCGCCGACGTCCAGCCCGGCGACGACCGAGCGCCATTGCCGGTGGTAGGCGGCCGCCGCGGCGTGGTCACCGGAGGCCGCCGAGACCCGTTCGAGGCGGGCCGCCGCGCGGGCGATCTGCGGCGCCGCGCCGATGCGACGCCAGATGTCCAGCGCCTGGCGCAGCGGGCCGGCCGCCTCCGCCCAGCGTCCCTCGGCGGCGGCCAGGTCACCCGTGGCACGCAACGTCTCGGCGAGGCCGTCGGGGCGCCCGGCCTGCTGGTGGCCGGCCAGCGCCCGGCCCAGCCTGGCCGCGGCCCCGGTCCACCGCCCCTGCCGGAGGTCCGCGTCGGCGAGGGCCTGCTCGAGGTACGCCGTGCCCAGGTCGTCGCCCATCTCCTGGCTGGTCCGCAGCGCCGCGGCCAGCACCGGCTCCGCGTCGGCGGGCCGTCCGGCGTCGATGAGCGCCAGGCCGAGGTGGTACCGGACGAGGGCGAGCTGCAGCGACCGGTCCGCCACGCCGTCGACGGCGAGCGCCTCCTCCAGCAGCGCCACGGCGGTGACGGCGTCGCCCGCCTCCCAGTTCGCGAAGCCCAGACCGTCCAGGGCGTCGCAGAGCGGCCAGCCAGGGACCGCCCGGGCGCGGGCCGCCGCCACCGCCTGCTCCAGCCAGTCGAACGCGTCGCCGAACCGCCCGAGGCGCACCGCGGCCATGCCGGCGTTGCGCAGCGACCGCACCTCGAGCTCCGGGTCACCGAGCCGGCGCGCCACGCTCAGCTGCTCGGCCGCGATGGCCGGCAGCTGGGAGTACTCGTCGCGGTGCAGGTGGGCGTCGTACAGGCCGCCGAGCAGGCGGGCGAGGAGCCGGTCCGATCCGAGCGAACGGACACACGCCGTCGCCTGCTGGAGCGTGTGTTCCCAGTCGTCGGCGTAGGACCGGTTGCCGAGGAACCCCGACAGGCTCAGCGCGAGCCCGCCGGCGATGCCGGGCAGACCTGACCGGCATGCCTGGTCGACCCCGGCGACCAGTCCGGCGCGCTCGGTCTCGAACCAGTCGAGCGGGCCGGCCCGCATGGCGCGGGCGCCGCTGCCGGGCGGCGGCGGGACCTCCAGCTCAGCTCCGCCCGCGTGGTGGCCGAGCAGCTCACCGGCCTCGGTGGCCAGCGCGAGCCAGCCGTTGAGCAGCCGTTCCAGCGCCTGGCTCCGCTCGGCCGGCGGCTCGTCGGACGTGCCGCGCTCGTGGGCGTACTCGGCGACCAGCTCGTTGAGCCGGTACCGCTCCTGCCCGGTCACGTCCCGGCCGAGCGGCTCCACCAGGTGGACGTCCGCGAGCTCGTCGAGCAGCGCGCGGGCCCGCTCGCCCGGCGCGTCGAGCAGCGCCTGGGCGACCCACTCCGGCCAGTCCGCCGTGCCGAGCAGGCCGGAGCGCACGAAGAGCTTCCGGGTGTCGGCCGGCAGCGCCTCGTAGCTCAGCGCGATCGTCGCCCGGACGTCGAGGTCGCCGACCGCCAGCTCGTCCAGCCGGCCGCGCTCCGTCGCCAGGCGCCGCCGCAGCTCGTCGAGGCCGGCGTCGGGCCGCAGCGCCAGCCGTGCGGCCACGATGCGCACGGCCAGCGGAAGCCCGCCGCACAGGCGCACGATCTCCTTCGCGGCCTGCGGCTCGGCGGCGATCCGCGCGTCGCCGACACCGCCGGCGAGGAGCTGGATCGCGTCGGCGGTCCGCAGCGCCGGCACCAGGAAGCGGGCCGCGTTGAGCAGCGCTCCCAGCTGCCGCCGCGAGGTCACCACGGCGGCGCCCGCCCCGGGCAGCAACGGCCGCACCTGGGCCTCGTCCGCGGCGTCGTCGAGCACCACCAGCATCCGGCCGCGCGCGAACTGGCTTCGGTACAGCGCGACGCGCTCGTCGGGGTCCCTGGGCAGGTCGGTGCCGTCGACGCCCAGCGCCCGCAGGAACCGCTCCAGGACCCGGTACGGTTCCGCCGGCGTGTCCTGGCTGCCGCGGAGGTCGGCGTACAGCTGCCCGTCCGGGAACGCCCGCGCCAGCCGGTGACCGGCCGCCAGGGCCAGTCCGCTCTTGCCGACCCCGCCGGGGCCCACCAGCAGCACCACCGTGGAGGCCTCGGCGTCGTCGGAGAGTTGCCCGGCGATCTGGTCGAGCAGCGGGCCGCGACCCGTGAGCGCGGCCGCCCGGGGAAGCTGCCGCGGCACCGGTGGCCCGGCCGGCGCGGCCCCGCCCGTCTGGCGTCCCCACAGGATCTGCCGCTCCGTGTCGCGCAGCGACGGTCCCGGTTCCACCCCGATGTCGTCGACGAGACGCCGGTACGCGCGCCGGTAGACGGCGAGCGCGTCGGCGCGGCGGCCCACACCGGCCAGCGCCAGCATCTGCCCGCGGTAGAGCCGCTCGGCGTACGGGTTCTCGGCGACGAGCGGCTCGACCTCGCGCAGCACGGTGTCGTAGTCCTCGAGCGCCAGCGCGGCGTCCAGCTTCGCCTCGGCCGCGGCGAGCCGCTCCCGGTCCAGCGCCTCGCGGACCTCGCCGGAGGACGCGTCGGCGAGGTCCGCGAGGGCCGGGCCCCGCCACAGCGACAGCGCCTGGTCCAGCGCCGCCACGACGGTGGTGTGGTCGCCCGCCGCGGCCGCGGCACGGGCCCGCTCGGTGAGGCCACGGAACTCCGCGACGTCCAGGCGGTGCGGCCCCAGCCGCAGCAGGTATCCGGTCGGCCTGGTCTCGATGAGCGAGGTGTCGATGACACGGTACCGGCGCCGCAGCCCGCTGATGAGGTTGTGCAGCTGCGCCCTCGCGGATCCTGGCGGCTGCTCCCAGAGCCGGGCGATGAGCTCGTCGATGGGGATCAGCCGCTCGGCGTTGATCAGCAACGTGGCGAGCACCAGCCGCTCCCGTCCGCTGCCGCCGGGCAGGAGCCGCCCGGCGTCCCGGACTTCCATCGGTCCTAGCAGCGCAAACTCCACCGGCCATTGATATCAAACGGGACACCGGCCCTCTAACAAGCCGCTAACAAGTGATCGATGCCGGCGGCGAATCGTCCCTAAACTGGCGGCCGTTGCCCAGGGCCGCAAAAGAATGGTGTGGATTGGTGTCGATGGAGGGGGGCCCGGGTCATGCCGGCCCGGCCGACGCGCTCGACCGGTATGAGCTCGTGCAGCGGCACGCCGCGGGCGGCGAGGGCGAGGTGTGGCTGGCTCGTGAGCACCACGGCGCCGAGTCGTTCCCGTACGCCGTGAAGGTGATCCGGATCGACGACGACTCGGTCGCGGACCGGCAGCTGGAGGAGCTGCGGCTGCAGGCGGCGCTCGCCACGCAGCTGGAGCATCCGGCGCTGGTGAAGGTGAAGGAGGTCTTCCTCGGCCCGCCGCCGCACCCCGCCGGTCAGGGCGCCTCCGCCACGGGACGCCGGCTCTACTTCGTGATGAAGTGGATCGAGGGCCGCAACCTGCAGGAGGCGCTGGAGCGCGGCGAGGTCCAGGGCCTCGACGTGCTGGCGCCGCTGGAGCCCGTCGCCGAGGCGATCGACTACCTGCACAGCGGGCAGGACACCAACGGCGCCCCGGTGCTGCACCGCGACATCAAGCCCGCGAACGTCCTGCTCGCCGCCGACGGCCGGGTCTACCTGGTGGACTTCGGGCTGGTGCGCCTGCGCGGCACCGACCGGACCTCGCGGATCTTCGGCACCGCTCCGTTCATGGCGCCGGAGTCGCTGGCCCGCGGCGAGTACAGCCCCGCGACCGACCGGTACACGCTGGGCGCGACCGTCTACTACGCGCTGACGGGCGAGGCGCCGATCCCCGGCGACGTACAGGGGATGACGCAGCGGCTGACGTCGGCGCTCGGGCCGGGGAAGGACCGGGAGGCGCGCGGCATCCTCGCGATGCTCGCCGCGCAGCCCGACGCGCGCCCGGCCAGCGCCGCCCGCTGGATCCGCGCCCTGCGGATGCCGCCACCGGAGACGACCGCCGGCACTGCGCAGCTCCCGACACAGCTTCCGGCGCCGGTCTCGGCGCCACCGCCACCGCCGACGACCACGGCCGCGTCCCCGCCCGGATACCGGCTGCCGCCCGGCTCCTTCGCCGGCCCGGCGCCGCAACCGGTGAGCTACCCGATGCCGCCCGGCAGCCTCGGCGGGGCGCCGTTCCCACCGGCCGCCGGTGGCTACCTCGGTGCCCCACCGCCGAAGCAGGGCGGCGCCAAGGCACCGCTGATCATCTTCGGCGCGATCCTGCTGCTCGTCGTCGCTTGTTGTTTCTCCGCCTACAAGTTCGGGGCGGATCTCACCGACACCACCGGTCAACCGGGATCCGGTGGCGGTGCCGGCGCCAGGCCCACCCGGTCGTTCGACAAGAGCAAGCCCCCGCCGCCGGTGACGGAGCTGCGCTCGGCGCTGGTCTCGGTCGGTGACATCACCACGGTGATGCGCGCGTCGCGCGACACGGTCAACTCGAGGTCCGACGAGAACTATCTCCAGGGTGGGCTGTCCAGCCTGAAGCTGTGCGCCGACGGCGCGGTGGCCGGGGACGCCATCGCCGGTTCCGAGACGAACAACTTCAAGGTCACAGGCGCCGAGGGCTACCCGTTCGTGGGCTCGGCCGTCGCCGGCTTCTTCGGTGACGAGGCGAAGGTCTTCTTCGCCTCGCTGCGCAGCACCGCCGCCCGGTGCGGGTGGACGGAGATGCAGACCACGAAGCTCGGCGACGAGACGCTCGGGATCTTCAGCGACAACGGGAGCGCCAAGCTCGCCATCGTGTTCGTCCGCAGCGGTCAGGCGGCCATCGAGGTGGTGGTGACGGGGCAGACCTTCATGGACCTCGTGCACGGCAGCTACCAGTCGGACGCGATCCAGCTCGCCACCGCGATGGCGAAGCGACTCCCGAAGAGCGGCCCATGACCGCCGGTGCCCTCCTGATCGGCTCAGCGGACGGCGAGCGTCGCATCACGCCGGCGGAGACGGTGCTGCGGATCGGCCGGGACCCGCTGTGCCGGATCGTCGTCGACGACCCCCGGGTGTCCCGGGAGCACGTCGAGGTGGTCCTCCGCACCGACGGTTGGTGGCTGCGGGACCTGGGCAGCCACAACGGCACCTACGCCGGCGGCGTCCGGGTCGACGAGCTCGACCTGACCCGGCCCTGCCAGGTGCGGCTCGGCGCCGCCGACGGCCCGTCGCTCACCCTGCGCCCGGAGCCGGTCCCGGGTGTGCCGCCGCCGACGGTCACGGCGGCGAACCACCCGGCGACCGCCGCATCCGGGCCGCGGTTCGAGGCCGGCCGGGTGCCGTCCGCGATCCACCGGGCCGCGCACCGCACCAGGATCGGCCGCGCCCCGGACAACGACATCGTGCTCGACGACCTGCAGGTGTCGCGGTATCACGCGGACCTGCTGCGGACGCCGGACGGGCTGCGGCTCGTCGACCTCGGCACCAGCAACGGCACGTTCGTCAACGGCCGGCGGATCGCCGAGGCGGACCTGCGCCCCGGCGACCTGCTGTCGTTCGGGCGGCACCAGCTCGTCGTCGACGGCACGCAGCTGCGGGAGTACGTCGACACCGGAAGGGTCTCGCTGCACGTCGACGGGTTGGGCGTCACCGTGGCGGGCGGCCGCCGGCTGCTCTCAGGCGTCGGTTTCGCGCTCGACGAGTGCAGCCTGCTCGCCGTGGTGGGCCCCAGCGGCGCCGGCAAGTCGACCCTGCTGGGCGCGTTGACCGGGTACCGCCCGGCGAACGAGGGCGCGGTCGTCTACCAGGGCCGCGACCTGTACGCCGAGTACGACGACCTGCGCCAGCGGATCGGCCTGGTGCCGCAGGACGACATCCTGCACCTGGCGCTGACCGTCCGCCGGGCCCTGCGGTTCGCGGCGGCGCTGCGCTTCGGCTCCGACGTCACGAGCGCGGAGCGGGAGCAGCGGATCGACGAGGTGATCGGCCAGCTCGGCCTGACCGCGCAGGCTGACCAGCGGATCGAGACGCTCTCCGGCGGCCAGCGCAAACGCACCTCGGTCGCGCTGGAGCTGCTCACCGAGCCGTCGCTGCTGTTCCTCGACGAGCCGACGTCCGGGCTCGACCCCTCGCTGGACCGGGACGTGATGGTGAGCCTGCGGGACCTCGCCGACCGGGGCCGGACCGTCGTCGTGGTCACCCACAGCCCGCTGCACCTCAACGTCTGCGACCGGGTGCTGGTCCTCGGGCGGGGCGGCAAGGTCGCCTACTTCGGCCCGCCCGGCGAGCTGCTGCCGTTCTTCGGCGTGCAGGAGTACGCCGACGTCTTCAAGCAGGTGTACGACGACCCCGACGGCTGGGCGGCGCGGTTCGCCGCGCGGGTGACGCCCCGGCCCGCCGCCGCCGCACCGGTCGTGCCCTCGACGCCACCGGCCCAGGCACCACCGGCCCGGCAGGGCTGGTGGCGGCAGCTGACGATCCTGACCCGGCGGATCGCCGCCGTCACCCTGGCCGACCGGATGTACGTGGCCCTGCTGCTCGGGCTGCCGCTCGGCCTCGCCGCGCTGCTGCACGTGATACCCGGCGACAACGGGTTCGCCGTGCCGGGCGACCCGCTGGCGCGCGGGACGGAGGCGTCCCAGCTCCTCGTCGTGCTCATCGTCGGCGCGGTGTTCTTCGGCCTGGCGGGCGGCGTCCGGGAGCTGGTCCGGGAGCGCCCCATCTACCGCCGGGAACGGGCCGTCGGGCTCGCGCCGGGCGCGTACCTCGGCTCGAAGGTGCTGGCGTTCGGCGTCGTGAACGGGGTACAGGCGGCGCTGTTCGTGCTCGTCGGTCTCGCCGGGCGGCCGGGTGCCCCCGAGGCGCTCGCGCTGCGCTGGCCGCTGCTGGAGCTGATCGCGGTGGTCTGGCTGACCGCGCTGGTCGCGACCGTGACCGGCCTGCTGGTCAGCGCGTACGTCTCCTCCGGCGAGCAGACGATGCCCATCCTGGTCGGGCTCGTGATGGCGCAGCTGGTGCTCTGCGGCGGGCTGTTCGAAGTGGTCGGCCGCTCGGGTGTCGAGCAGCTGTCGTGGCTGGCACCGTCCCGGTGGGGGTACGCCGCCGCGGCGGCCACCGTCGACCTCCGCTCGCTGGTGGTGAACCCGAGCGCGGACGCGCTGTGGAAGCACACCGCCGCGGCGTGGTGGTGGGCGATGGGCGTCCTCGCGCTGCAGGGTGTGGCGCTCACCGGCGCGGCCAGGTGGGCGCTGCGGCGCCACGAGCCGGGCCGCTGAGCACCGGGATCTGGAAAGGCTGGAGGAACACGTGGGTCACAGGATGGACGGCGGACTCGAGAACGCCCTGCGGGAAGGGTGGTCCAGCGCCTGCCAGCTGTACGGGCATCTCCACGCCGGTGGCGAGCTGGCCGCGCTGCCGCCCGGCGCGGTACGCCTGAACCCGGGCGAGGTGGCGTACGCCGACACGATGCTCGGCTACGCCCGCTTCTACGGGACCACGGTGACGTACGAGCGCAACAGCACCTTCCTGCTCGGCTCGGCGGCGTTCGTCGCCGCCGGGATGGCCGCGACCGCGATCGCGAACTCGTCCGCGAAGCAGCGCGCGGCGGCGCAGGCGGCCGCCCAGTGGCGTGACCACGCCACCGTCCGGACCATCCTCACCAACCAGCGCCTGATGTGCGACTACCGCAACAAGTGGCTGAGCTTCTGGCACAACGGCGTCACCGAGCTCCAGGGCGACGTCACCCAGTGGCTGTTCGTCCTGCGCTACGAGGTCGGCGACCCGATCATGCTGCACGGCCCGGCAGCCCCCTGGCTCACGGTCAGCATCGCGCACCTGGTGTACGGCCCCGGCGGCCTGCAACTCCCGGGCCTCGCCGCACTCCCCCGCTCCATCGCCGAAGCCACCCACCAGCGCGCCATCGGCAACGGCACCTGACCTCGCGGCGCCGGCGACGGGGATCCTGGCCGGTCCGGGCAGGCCGAGAGACACTACAAGGAAGTGGCTGCTCGTCCTCCTTCGAGCAGACCTGGCCGTCTGCCCGGAGAAGCCACGAGCCACCGCACCGCCGCTGAGACGGATCAACACACTTGCCCACAGTGCCGTGGGTGAGGGGGAAGCACCGATGAACCGGCCCACAGCCACCCGGGTGAGCGCCGGCACTACCGGGCCTGCGATCAGGGACGACGAGCCGGAGCGGTACGTGCCCGACGCGGAGCACCTGGTCGCGGAGGCCGTCGACCTGGCGGCGGCCCGCGACGCCGACCCCGAGCTGGTCGCGCGCTTCTGGCGCCTCGTGCCAGACGAGGAGCTCGCCGGTTGCCAGCCGGCCTGGATGGTCGAGGCCACGCGGTCGCACCTGGAGCTGGCCCAGCAGCGGGTGCCCGGCGAGCTGAAGCTGCGTCTGGGCACGAGCACCGCCGACGGCACGTCGCTGGAGATCGTCACCGACGACATGCCGTTCCTCGTCGACTCGGTCACCAGCGCGCTGTCGTCGCGCAACATCGACGTGAACATGCTGGTGCACCCGCTCGTCGTCGTGCGGCGGGCGCCGCTGGGTGCGCTGGAGCGGGTCCGGGTCGGCGTCGAACCCGAGGACGCCGCGCCCGGCGACATCGTGGAGAGCTGGATCCGCATCGAGGTCGACCGGATCCGGGCCGAGGCCGATCTCGAGGAGCTGCGCAACGGCCTGGCCGGGGTGCTCGACGACGTACGTGAGGCGGTCGAGGACTGGCCGAAGATGCGCATGCAGGCGCTCGCGCTGGCCGACCAGCTCGGCGGCGCGCGGCTGCCGGTGCCGGACAAGGACGTCACCGACTCCGTCGAGCTGCTGCGCTGGCTGGTGGACGACCACTTCACGTTCCTCGGCTACCGGGAGTACCGACTGGTCAAGGGCGACGGCGGCGAGGAGCTGCTGGAGGCGGTGCTCGGCTCGGGCCTGGGCATCCTGCGGGCCGACCAGACCCGTCCGCTCGTGCTGAGCTCGATGACCGCCGAGGCCTACGCCAAGGCGATGGAGCAGCGGCTGATCATCATCACCAAGGCCAACTCGCGGGCCACCGTGCACCGCTCGGCCTACCTGGACTACATCGGGTTCAAGCTGTTCGACGCCGACGGCGAGGTGGTCGGGGAGAAGCGGTTCCTCGGGCTGTTCTCGTCGGCGGCGTACCGCACCAGCGTCCGTGACCTGCCGGTCGTCAGGCGCAAGGTCGCCGAGGTGGTGGAGCGCTCGGGGCTGTCGCCGCGCAGCCACTCCGGCCGGGATCTGCTGGAGACGCTGGAGACCTACCCGCGCGACGAGCTGTTCCAGATCTCCACCGACGAGCTGTTCCAGGCCGTCATGGGCGTGCTGCGCCTGGCCGGCCGCCAGCAGCTGCGGCTGTTCCTGCGCCGCGACACCTACGGCCGCTTCATCTCCTGCCTGGTCTACCTGCCGCGGGACCGGTTCACCACCGCCAACCGGCTACGCATCCAGCAGATCCTGCTCGCGGAGCTCCACGGCGTCGGCGTCGACTACGCCACCCGGGTCGGCGAGTCGAAGTTCGCCCGGGTGCATCTCATCGTGCGCACCGAGCCCGGCAACCCGCCCGGCGACATCAACGTCCGCCGCCTCACCGAGCGGCTCTCCAACGCCACCCGGATGTGGGACGACGACTTCCGGCTGGTGCTGGAGCGCAACCTCGAGGACGAGCAGCAGGCCAAGCTGCTCTACCAGCGGTATGGCGACGCGCTGTCGGACACGTACAAGAACGAGTACACGCCGTATGAGGCTGTGCAGGACGTCGCCAAGCTGGAGCTGCTCGACGAGCCGGGCCAGCTCGTGATGCACGTCTACCGGCGCGCCCGGGCCGAGAGCGACATCCGGTTCAAGGTGCTCCGTTACGGCAGGCCGATGATCCTGTCCGCCGTGCTGCCGGTGCTGCACTCGCTCGGCGTGCGGGTCACCGACGAGCGGCCCTACGAGATCGTCCGCTCCGACGGCACCATCTACCTCTACGACTTCGGGCTGCAGCTGCCGCCCGGCGCGCGGGCGATCACCGAGGTGCGCCCCGACCTGGAGAACGCGTTCTCCGCCGCCTGGCACGGCGAGGCCGAGGTCGACGGGTTCAACGCCCTGGCGCTGAAGGCCGGCCTCACCTGGCGCGAGGTCGTCGTCCTGCGGGCCTACGCGAAGTACCTGCGCCAGGCCGGCACGGTGTTCTCGCAGGACTACATGGAGACCACGCTGCTGCAGTACCCGGCGATCGCCTCGAAGCTCGTGGACCTGTTCACGGCCCGCTTCGACCTGCGGCTGCACCTGTCCGAGACGGCGCGGAGGGAGTGGTCGAAGGAGATGGTCGCGGCGATCAACGAGGACCTCGACACGGTGACCAGCCTCGACCAGGACCACATCCTGCGCTCCTTCCTGCACGTCATCCAGGCCACCCTGCGCACCTCGTTCTTCCAGCGCGGCGAGCAGGGGCGCCCCAAGTCGTACACGGCCTTCAAGCTCGACCCGCAGTCGATCCCCGACCTGCCGGCGCCGCGGCCGCGGTTCGAGATCTTCGTCTACTCGCCGCGGTTCGAGGGTGTGCACCTGCGCTTCGGTGCGGTGGCGCGGGGCGGGCTGCGCTGGTCCGACCGGCGTGAGGACTTCCGCACGGAGATCCTCGGCCTGGTCAAGGCGCAGGTGGTCAAGAACGCCGTCATCGTGCCATCCGGCGCCAAGGGCGGCTTCGTGCTCAAGGAGAAGCCGGGCGACCGTGACGAGGCGGTCGAGTGCTACCGGCTGTTCATCTCGGCCCTGCTCGACGTGACCGACAACCTCGACGGCGGCAAGGTGGTCGCGCCGCCCGACGTGGTGCGCCACGATCCCGACGACCCCTACCTGGTGGTCGCCGCGGACAAGGGCACCGCCACGTTCTCCGACATCGCCAACGAGATCTCGGTGGAGTACGGGTTCTGGCTGGGCGACGCGTTCGCCTCCGGCGGCTCCGCGGGCTACGACCACAAGAAGATGGGCATCACCGCCAGGGGCGCCTGGGAGTCGGTCAAGCGGCACTTCCGCGAGCTGGGCGTCGACACCCAGACCACCGACTTCACGGTCGTCGGCGTCGGCGACATGTCCGGCGACGTCTTCGGCAACGGGATGCTGCTGTCCCGGCACATCCGGCTCGTGGCCGGGTTCGACCACCGGCACATCTTCGTCGACCCGGACCCCGACGCCGCGACGTCGTTCGAGGAGCGGGCCCGGCTCTTCGCGCTGCCGCGGTCGTCGTGGGACGACTACGACAGGTCGCTGATCTCCACCGGCGGCGGCGTCTACCCGCGGACGGCGAAGTCGATCCCGATCTCCCCGGAGGCGAAGGAGGCGCTCGGCCTCCCGGCGGCGGTCACCGCGATGACGCCCAACGAGCTGATGCACGCGATCCTGTCGGCCCCGGTCGACCTGTTCTGGAACGGCGGCATCGGCACCTACGTCAAGGCCACCGCCGAGTCGCACGTCGACGTCGGCGACAAGGCCAACGACTACATCCGGGTCAACGGCCGGGAGCTGCGCGCCAAGGTCGTCGGCGAGGGCGGCAACCTGGGTCTCACCCAGCGCGGCAGGATCGAGTTCGCGCTCGGCGGCGGCCGTGTCGCGACCGACTTCATCGACAACTCCGCCGGCGTCGACTGCTCCGACCACGAGGTCAACATCAAGATCCTGCTCGACCGCGCGGTCGTCGACGGCACGCTCGACCCGAAGGACCGCAACGCGCTGCTCGCCGGGATGACCGACGAGGTCGGCGAGCTGGTCCTGAAGGACAACTACGACCAGGCCACCACGCTGGGCAACGCCCGCGCGCAGTCCCGGTCGCTGCTGCCGGTCCACAAGCTGCTCATCGCCGACCTGGAGCGCCGCGGCCAGCTCGACCGCACCCTGGAGGCGCTGCCGACCGACGAGGACCTCGACGCGCGGGCCGCGACCGGCGTCGCGCTGACCTCGCCGGAGTTCGCCGTCCTGCTGTCCTATGTGAAGATCGTGCTCGAGCAGGAGATCCTCGACTCCGGCCTGCCCGACGAGGAGTGGACCACCGGGGTGCTCGTCGACTACTTCCCGACCCCGCTGCGGGAGCGCTTCGTGGAGGCGATGGCGGAGCACCCGCTGCGCCGCGAGATCGTCACCACGCAGGTGGTCAACGAGGCCGTCAACCGCGGCGGCCCGTTGTTCTTCCACCGCGCCGCCGAGGAGACCGGAGCCGGCGCCGCCGACATCCTCCGGGCGTCCGTGGTGATCTGGGACGTGTACGGGCTGGGCGAGCTCCGCCGCGCCGTCGAGTCCCTCGACAACCAGATCCCGACGGAGGCGCAGACGGCGGTCAACGTGAGGATCCGCCGGCTGCTCGACCGGGCGGTCCGCTGGCTGGTCTCCAACCGGCGCCTGCCGATCGACGTCCCCGGCGAGATCGCCCACCTGCGCCCCGGCATCTCGCGCCTGCTGCCGCGGCTGGAGACGCTGTTCCGCGGCCAGGAGCGCGAGGCGCTGCACACCAACGCGGCCATACTGCGCGGGCTGGGCCTGCCGGCGGAGGTCGCCGACATGACGACCCGGGTCATGTACGGCTTCGGCCTCCTGGACATCGTCGAGGTCGCCTCGCAGACCAGCCAGGACGTCAACGAGGTCGCCACGGTCTACTACGTGCTGTCGGAGTGGTTCCGGGTCGACGACCTGCTGACGAAGATCTCCAACCTGCCGCGCCGGGACCGCTGGCAGACGCTCGCCCGCATGGCGCTGCGCTACGACCTGTACGCCGCGCTGGCCGCCCTGACGGCGGAGGTCCTCCACGCGACGGCCCCCGACGACGACGCCGAGGCCCGCGTCCACGAGTGGGAGCAGAGCAACGCCATCTTGATCGCCCGCACCCGCAACGCCATCGGCGAGTTCGGCGGGTCTCCGGGCGACCTTGCCGCCATCTCGGTCGTGCTCCGCCAGATCAGGACGCTGGTCCGCACCTCCGCCGCCTGACCCTCATCCGCCGCGCGACCCCGTTCCGGCGAGCGGTCCTGTACCGGCGAGCGGTCCTGTACCGGCGAGCGGTCCGTCAGAGTCTCCCCGTGAGCCTCGATGCGTCGCTGACCGTGAACGCGTCCACCGTGCGGTTGCTGACGGACACCACCGACGTGTCGGCGCCGCACGGCGGGGTCAGGGCAGGGCTGGTCAACGCCCTGCAGGACGTGCGCCGCGGCCGGGCGCGGGCGGCGCACCAGCGCTCGCGCGACCTGCCCGCGCAGGGCGGTGGGCGAATGTCGCTGCGGCGTGCCGGCAGGCTGCTCGCCGAGTCCTTCCTGCCGCCGCCCGTCGCCGCCGCCCTCGCCGATCTGATCCGTCGTGCCGACGCCGGCACGCTCGACGTGCGGCTCGCCGTCGACGCGCCCGGGTTCGCGGCGCTGCCGTGGGAAGCGCTGCCCGACCCGGTGTCGGGCCGGCCGCTGGCGCTGCACCCGCTCGTGACCGTGTACCGCCTGGGCGGGGCGGACCGCGGCGAGGCGCTGCCGGGTCCACTGAGGATCGTCGTGGCGGTGGCGGCGCCGGAGCACGGCGGCGGGGCGCTGCTCAACTACGAGCACGAACTGCGCAGCGTGCTCGCGGCGGTCCGCGGGGCCAGGCGGGGCAGGGCGCGGGTGTCCGTCGTGGAGTTCGCGACGACGGCGGCGATCCGCGAGGCGCTCGACGTGCCGGGCGGCGTGCACGTGCTGCACATCTGCGCCCACGGCGCGCCCGGCGTGCTGTACCTGGAGGACGAGCACGGCGCGGCCCGCCCGGTCACCGCCGACGTCTTCCTGGAGGAGGCGGTGCCACCGGGCCGCATGCCGCCGGTGCTCGCGCTGGCGGCCTGCTACTCCGATGTGGACGGTGAGGGGCAGGGCCCGTCGTACGCGGCGCGGCTCGCGCAGCGCGGCGCCCGGGCCGTGGTGGGCACGCAGACCAGCGTCACCGACCGGTACGCGACGCTGCTGTTCTCCGCCGTGTACGCCGGGCTGACCCGGAACCTGGACCTGGCGCGGGCCGTCGGTGACGCGCGCCGGTCGGTGCAGCGCACGCTGGAGCAGTCACACGACGGTCTCGCCGCGTACGACGAGTGGGGTGTCGTCACGCTGCTGTGCGGGCAGCCGGACCTGTCCGTCGTCGACGACGCCGCCGAGGTGCCGGCGCCGCCGGTGCGGGTGCCGCGGCTGGGCGGGCTGGGGGCGCGGCGGTCGTTCGTGGGACGGCGGCACCAGCTGCGGGTGCTGCCGCGGGTGTTCACCGGCGACCGGTGGGCGGGCCTGGTGCTCAGCGGCATCGGCGGCATCGGCAAGACCGCCCTGGCCGCCGAGCTGGTCGTGTCGCTGGGCGCGGGCTGGTTGCTGGCGACGGTCGTCGGACCGGCCACAGTGGACGGTGTGCTCGGCGCGGTCGCCGCGGCGGTACGGGTGCAGCTGCTGCGGGCGCAGTCCGTGGACCCGCGCGTGGCGCACGCGGCCCGGGTCGCCGACCGTGTGGCGGAGCCGTGGCGGGACAGGTCGCGGCTGCTGCGCGAGGACGTGTTCGACACGCTGCCGGTGCTGCTGGTGCTCGACAACTTCGAGGACAACCTGGACGTCGGCGACGACGGCGCCGGCACGGTCCGAGACCCGGGCCTGGCGGCGTTGCTGGCCGAGCTGGCCGGCGACCCGGGCCGCTGCCGGCTGCTCGTCACGTCCCGGTTCCCGGTGCGGCTGCCGGGCGGCGCGGAGGACCGGCTGCGCCGCGAGACCGTGCCGCCGCTGAGCTTCGCCGAGACCGAGAAGCTCATCTGGTCGCTGCCGAACCTCGACCGCCACGGCGACCCGGAGTCGGTGTGGCGCACGGTCGGCGGGCACCCGAGATCCCTGGAGTACCTGGACGCGCTGCTCGGCGACGGCGAGGGCCGCACCAGCGAGATCACCCGCCGGCTGGCGCGGGCGGCCACCCCGACCCCGACCGCAGCTGGGGACGGGGACGGCGACGCCGCGATGGCCTCGGTGGTCGCCGTGGCCGCGGAGGAGATCCTGCTCGGCGAGCACCTGGCCCGGTTGTCGCGGGTCCCCGGGGCGGTCGACCTGCTGGTGGGGCTGAGCGTCCACCGTTCGCCGGTCGACCTGTACGGCGTGGCGCACGCGGTGGGCCACGCCGACCCGGACGCGGCGGTGGCGCCGCACAAGCACGCGCTGCGGCTGCTGCTGGACCGGTTGGACGCGACGGTGGCCGACCTGAACGACGTGCTGGGCGACCCCGGCAGCCCGCCGCTCGCCAGGGCCGAGCTGATGGAGGTCGTCGAGGCGTGCGGCGGGCTGCCGCGCCCCGCCCTGCGCCCACCGCCCGAGATGGGCGACGCGCTGACCGCGCTGGTCCACAGTGGACTCGTCGACGGCGACGACCTGATGCGCGAGTTCTTCGTGCACCGGTCGACCGCCACCGGGCTGCGGGCGTTCGCCGACACGACCGAGGCGCACCGGCGGGCCGCGGCGTTCCGGCGCTGGCGGGTGCACAGCTGGCCGCAGCCCGCGGCGGGTGACGCCCACGACCTGACCGAGGCCCGGCACCACCTGCTCGCCGCCGGTGAGGTGGCGCAGGCGGTCGAGGTGACGGGCGAGCTGTGTGCCGTCCTGGAGGCGTTGGGCGCGTGGGACGTGGAGGCGGGCGTCATCCACGACACCCTGCGGCTGCTGCCCGTCGGCGACCCGGCGCGCGGCCGCTTCGAGGGACAGCTGGGCATCATCGCGTACCGCCGCGGCGACGTCGTGGAGTCCGAACGCCTGATCCGCCTGGCGCCGGACCCGGCGGCCACCGCCTTCCAGCTGGGCCGCGTCGCCCAGGACCGCGGCGACCACGACGAGGCCGAGCGGCTGTACCGGTCCGCCGGGGACACCGCCCTGGTGCACCACCAGCTGGCGATGCTGATGTACCTGCGGGGCGAGCACGCCGAGGCGGCGGCCGCGTTCGAGCGCAACATGGACCGGTTCCCGGCGGACGGGGCGACGGTCGCGGCGTCCCACCACCAGCTGGGCCTGCTGGCGCGGCTGCGTGGCGACCTCGCGACGGCGCGGGCGCGGTACACCTCGGCGCTGGCGATGGCCGAGGCGCTCGGCGACCGCCAGGCGGTCGGGCGGGAGCTGCACCAGCTCGCGGAGCTGGCCCAGCAGCGGGGTGACCTGCGGGACGCCGCCCGGCAGTACCACCAGGCGCTGGACATCGCGGAGGAGCTCGGCGACACGGCGGCGGTCACGGCGATCTGGCACCAGCTGGGCCTGCTGTCCGAGTCGGAGGGCGACCTGACCGAGGCGGAGCGCCTGTACCGCCTGGCGCTCGCGGAGGCGGAACGCCTCGGCAACCGGCGCGACACGGCCGTCGGGCACCACCAGCTCGGCAACGTGGCCCAACGCCGCGGCCACCTGGACGACGCGGAGGCGCACCACACGCTGGCGTTGGAGCTGTACCGGCGGCTGGCCGACCGCTCGGGCGAGGCGGCGACCTGGCACCAGCTGGGCATGCTGGCGTCCCAGCGGGGCGACGCCGCCCTCGCGGAGGAGCTGACCCGCAAGGGCATCGCCATGAACGCGGCGCTCGGCAACCCGATGGACGAGGCGACCGGCTGGGGCCAGCTGGGCAACCTGGCCGCCGCCCGCGCCGACCGGGACGCGGCGATCGCGCACCACGAGCGGGCCGTGGAGCTGCACCGGCTCGCGGGCACGCCGGCCGCCTACGACGAGATCCGCCTGCGGGCGCTCCGCGAGCCTGGGCGACCCATTCCAGATCTGGCGTGAACCCTCGCCGGGCGGTCCGGGTCATCCGCCGCGTCGGATGGCCCGGACCGTCGACCTCCGTCTCGCGGCGGTCAGCGTGGGACGTAGTGCATCGTCGTGACCACGTTGGACGACGCCTGGATGTTGGCCGGCGGGAAGGCCGTGCTGAGACTGGAGATGAACGCGATCAGATGGGTGTCGACGTTCGGCGTGGGCGGGGTGTAGCCGGTCAGCGAACAGACCGACCCGTTGCCGCAGAACGCGATCCGGACACCGGTGTCAGCGTCGAAGATCTCGATGTACCAGGGTGTCGGCGTGACGCTCGAGTTGGCCGTGGCGGTGACCGTCTCGGTCGTCTGCGTGAACACCGGCGCCGTCAGGCTGACCCGGAGCCCGCTGTTGGACCAGGTGACCCAGTTGATCAGGCTGGTGGCCTGCACGGCCGGCAGTGGGAAGGTGGCGCTGTTGTGCGACACGAACGCCCGGTACCTGTGCGTCGTCGCGCTCGACTGGGCGATGCTGACCGAGCAGCTGGTGCCGGTCCCGCAGATCTGCACCCGGGCGCCGGTGGTCAGGTCGAAGATCTGGGTGTAGAACGGCGACGGACCGACGTCGAACGCCGTCGTCGCGGTCAACGTCACGGCGCTGCCGATGCTGGTCGTCGTCTGGCTGGTGCTCAGCCCGACGGTCGTCGAGTGCCAGTCGACCAGGACGAACGGCGGGTTCGACGCGACAATCTTGTTGCCGGCGGCGTCGCTGATGTCGGCGCTGAACCAGGCCGAGTCGATCACCGAACTGGTCGCGTCGACCGAGCAGGTGGTGCCGGTGCCACAGATCGCGAACTGCGTGGAGTTGCGGTAGATCCGGATGTAGTACGGCGTCGGGCCGACGTCCTGGTTCGCCGTCGCCGTGATGTGGGCGTTCTGCGTCACCCAGAACACGGAGGTCATCACGCCCTCGCTGGTGGGCGCCATGCCGGGCACGTTGAGGGACACCTGCCAGCCGGCGGCCAGCGTGGACTGCCGCTGCGGCACGGCCGGCTTCACCGGCAGGCCCGTGCCGAGCTGCACGTTCGGCCCGTGCGACGGCGCGGCCGGCAGCGGTTTCGCGGCGACGTTCGAGTTGGCGCCGGTGACGGTGGACGTGCCGGTGCTCTTACCGGTGCTCTTACCGGCACTCCCGGTGCCGCCCGCGGCGGCTGGTGTGGCGGACACCCCGACGAGCAGCGTGAGCGCCGCGACGGCGACGGCGGCGAAGGTGGCGGTTCGCGGCCAGGCACGGCTGGACACCATGGCGGGCCACCCTGTGGGCGTTAAATTCATGCCAGCAATTGTTCATGATCGATGCAACAAAAGAAACCCGCGACGTGACGCGACCTCCATTTTGTGGGCATTCGCGCGATCATTTACGAAGCATTTGCCTGAACCAATCAAATCCCTTTGCCTGAACCACGCCTATTGTATTGCCTGAACCATTCTTATCTGCCGGGCGCTCACCGCGGCGGGGCCGAGGTGACCATCCGGCGGACGACCACGCCGAGGAGGTGCCGCTCCTCGGCGTATCCGTAATGCCGGGAGTCGGTGCTGATCGGGCTGTCGCCGAGCAGGACGAGCTTCCCGGACGGCACGGTGGGCTCCGGCACGTCGGCGAGCGGCGGGACCCGGTCGCGCGGCACCGGGTCGCCGGGCACTGCGACCGCCCGTTTGATGACGTGATAGATCGTGTGCGGGCCGGGGGTGTGCCGCATGACGACGACATCGCCGGTGCGGACGCGCCCGAGCGCCGCCCGGCGCACGAGCACCCGGTCGCCGTCGGTGAAGGCAGGCAGCATGCTCCCGCCGTCGACGGTGACGACCACGAACCGCCGGCCCGCCCAGATCGCGGCCGCCGCCATCAGGCCGAGCACCACGCCGATCGACACGGCGATCGACACGACGATCACGACGTGTACCCGTTCGCCTGCATCTTGAAGAGCCGGGCGTAGACGCCACCGGCCTCGATCAGCTCGTCGTGCCCGCCCAGCTCGGTGATCACGCCCTCGTCGAGCACGGCGATCCGGTCGGCCTCCCGCACCGCGTTGAGCCGATGCGAGATCAGCAGGCTGGTGCGGTCGGCCCGGTGCTGGAGCATGCGCTCGTGCACGTCGTGCTCGGCCTCCGGGTCGAGCCCGGAGCTGGGCTCGTCGAGGATCATCAGGTCGCACCCGTCGCGCAGGAAGGCGCGGGCCAGGGCGACCCGCTGCCACTGACCGCCCGACAGCATGACTCCGGTGTCGGGCCCGTCCATGCCCTGCCCGGCCGCGAACATCCGCGTGAGCATGGTGCCGTAACCGCCGGGGAGCGCGGCGAGCTTGTCGTGGGCGCCGGCACGGACCGCCGCCGCGCTGATCCTGTCCAGGTCGTCCAGCGCGGTCAGATCGCCCACGGCGATGTTGTCGGCGGCCGTGAAGTCGTAGGCCATGTGATCCTGGAACACCGCGCCGATCCGCTCGCGGAGCCGGGCCGGGTCGACGTCACGCAGATCGGTGCCGTCCCAGAGAATCGCGCCCTTCGTCGGGTCGTACAGGCGGCAGAGCAGCTTGACCACGGTGGACTTGCCCGCGCCGTTGAGCCCGACCAGCGCCACGGCGGCGCCGTGTGGGATGGTGAGATCGACCCCGCGCAAAATCCACGGATGGTCGTCGCTGTAGCGGAACCAGACGTCACGCAGCTCGATCGAGCCCCGCAAACCGTGCAACGCAACGGGTTTCGCGGCCACCGTGAGATCCGGGGCGCTGTGGACGATCTCGGTGAAGTGCCCGAACATCAGCAGCATCTGGTGGGTGCCCGCCGCGTCCCGGATCAGTCCGCTCAGCGCCGAGCGGACCCCGGCCACCGCGACGATGAACATCGAGACATCGCCGATCGTCAGCTGGTTGCGGCGGGCCGCCAGCAGCGCCCACACCAGCGCGCCGCCGGTGACGAGGGCGCCGAGGACCTCCAGTCCGGCACGCGTGAGCAGATCCTTGCGGTCCATCCGCCGCTCGGCGGCATCGGCGGTGCCGCGCTCGCCGAGCATCCGTCCCAACAGGAACGACCCGAGGTTGAAGAGCCGGATCTCCTTGGCGGCCTCGACGGTGGCGAGCAACTGCCCGTAGAAGAACTCACGGCGCTGGTGCGGCGCGATCCGCCACATCACGCCCGCGCGGTTGCGCGACAGCCCGAACTCGGCCCAGAGCGAGGGAAGCGCGGCGACCACGACGACGGCGGTCACCACCGGGCTGATCACGGTGAGCGCGGCGAGGAACCCGATGAGGCTCACCGCGCTGCGGCCGAGCCCGAAGACCCCGGTCACGAGGTTGCCGGCGGAGCTGACGCCCTGCTGGGCGAGGCGCAGGCGGTCGAGGAAGGACGGGTTCTCGAAGGGCGCGAGGCCCACGAACCGATCGGTCGCCGTGAAGAGCCGCTTCGAGGCGCCGAGGCTCACCCTGCGGCCCAGGTCGTTGCTCAGGAACCGTCCGAGCTGCGGCACCAGGGCGACCGCCACGCCGGCCGCCGCGAGCGCGGCCGCGAGCGCCGCGATCGGCCCGTCACCGACGAGCCGATCGAGGATGGACTTCGTCAGCCACGCCACCGTGACGGGGGCGACCGCTTCGACGAGGGTGGTCAGTCCATAGAAGACGGTCAGGGCGGGAGCGGTACGCCAGACAAGGCTCCCCGCCTCGGCGGCGTTGCGCCTCATCGCATCGACGGCTTCGGCAGCACCGTCATCTCGGTGCCGCTGCTGATGACCTTTCCTTCACCGTCCAGCACGTACAGTGCGGGATAGGTCCGGGACTTGAAGGCCTCGGAGATCTGGCCTTCGAACCCTTCGGTGACGACGCGCGCGACCGGCGTGAGCATGCCGGCGTACTCACCGGCCTGCCGGGGGTCCCCGACGACGACCGCCATGACCTGCGCGCGCCCACCCGGCAGGGTGGCGGCGTACCTGGTGAACTCGGGAATCATCGCGCCGCAAGGCTTGCAGCCCGGCGAGAAGAAGGCGACGACGCTCATGGCCGGGAGCATCTCGCGGGAGATCGGCTCGCCGTCGGTGGTCGTGGCGGCGAAGTCGGCGACCTGGGTGCCCTCCTCGAGCAGCTGGATCGGGCCGCCGCCCACGACGCGCTGGGCGCTGCTGGCGAGCAGCTCGGTGTGCTCGCGGAGACGGCGGATGACACCCACGGTGAGCAGGAGATCGATCACGCACAATGCGCCTACGATCACCACGGCGGCGGTAAGAAGACCCATCAGAAACTCCTCGGGCAGGTCGGCATGCCGGGTGACGGTATTCAGCGCGGATACATTGCGGGTACCTCCCCGATACATTCCCGCGGCTCCGCGATATACGGCTCGTATCATCGGGAATGTACCGATCGTCCTTAGCGTGGCCTGGACGAAAGGAGGGCCAAAATGGTCAAGACCATGAACACCATCAGCGACCGGCTGCTGAGCATTGTTGCCCCCAAGGCAAAGGCTCAGGCGGCGTGCTTCGCGGGCGGCCACGGCTGCAACTACTGCGGCGCCGGCGCGTACCAGTACTGGTGGCGCATCTACTGCGAGGGTCAGGGCGTCACCACGTACTACAACCCGTGCGGTAGCTGCTAAAGACCGATCCAGGCCCCGGCCGTGCCCGCCCGTTCACCATCGGGCAGGCACGGCCGGAGCTCGTTCCGGGCCCTCCGGTGAGGGCGCCGGATGTATCGATGATGTATGTCGTGTATGCCGGGCGCACGTACCGTGCGGGGGCATGGGGTATGTGGCGTTCGGTGCCCAGGTGCTGCTCTGTGTGACCTTCGCGGTCGCGGCGGTGGCGAAGCTGCGTGACCTTGCCGAGTTCCGGCAGTCCCTGGCCCGGCTGCTGCCGGCCGCGCACGCATTGACCGACAGGATTGCGGTGGCTGCCGCTGTACCGGTGGCCGAATTGACGATCGCCGTGCTGCTCGTCGTGCCGGGCGCGGCGTTCGCCGGTACCGTGGCCGCCCTGGCGATGACGGTCGGATTCACCGCCGTCGTCGGACTGGCGCTGCGGCGAGGGGATCAGGCGCCGTGCCGCTGCTTCGGGGTGTCGCAGCGGCGGCTGGGACCGGAGCACCTCGCGCGCAACGCGATCCTCACCGCGTTCGCCGCGCTGGGTCTCGCGGATGGCGGAACCGAGCCGGCCGGTCTCATCGTCGCCGGGTTCGCCGGCGTCATCGGGGCGCTGCTGGTCGTGTGGGCCGACGACATCGCAGGCCTGTTCAGCACCGGTCCGGCGGATCGCCGATGACGGCCGCCGCCCCGGCTTGATCCATGCCCCCCCGCGCGGCCGCGCACTGTTTCCGGCAGGGGGCGAGGTCTTTACAATCCGTCGCGCGTTTGCGAACTTTGCAGCAGATATTGAACATGTTCGTGCAAGACCATGACGAACATCTGTCTGTCCACGGGGAGCAATCGTGAAATTTCAGCTGCTCGGACCGGTCGCGGTGCGGTGCGGTGCGGAGTCCCTGCCGCTCGGACCCAGCAAACAGCGGGCGATGCTGGTGGCGCTGCTGCTCGAGCGGGGCCACGTCGTGCCGATGGAGCGACTCCTCGAAGTGCTGTGGGACGGCGAGCCACCCAACTCGGCGGTCTCCAACATCCGCACGTACGCGTCCCGGCTGCGCGGCGCCATCATCGACGGGTGGCGGCGCCCTCGGGTGCACGGCCGGCCCCCCGGATACCTGATCGAGGTCGACGACGACGAACTGGACACGGCCGTCTTCGCGAACCTGGCCGGCGCCGGGTACGCCGCGCTCGCCGACGGCAAGCCCGACCGGGCGGCGACGTACTTCCGGGACGCACTGGACCTGTGGCACGGCTCCGCGGGTGAGGACGTGCCGCGCTCCAGGTTCCTCGACCGGCGCCTGTCCGCGCTGGACGAGCAGCGGCTGGCGGTCGTCGAGGAGTGGATCAACGCGCGGCAGCAGACGAACGGCGACGCGGACCTCATCGCCGACCTGCGCCGGCTGACCGAGAGCCACCCGCTGCGGGAACGGCTCTGGGGTCATCTGGTGCTGGCGCTGTACCGGGTCGGTGACGTCGGCGCCGCCCTGGCCGCATTCCAGCGCGCCCGCACCGTGCTGATCGAGGACCTCGGCGTCGAACCCGGGCCGGACCTGGTCCAGCTGCACCAGGCCGTGCTGGCCCGCGACCCGGCGCTGGGCGGGCCGGTCGCGCGTCCCCGGGCGGAGCTGCGGCCGGTCGTCGCGCCCCGGGCCATGGTCAACACGGTCACCACCTGGACGCCGCGGGAGCTGCCCGTCTCGCCGCCGACGCTGATCGGACGGGACCGGGAGGTCGCCTCGCTCGTCGCCACCGTCGCGTCGCGCTGCGGCGAGGGCGCCGCGCCGGCCGGGATGCCGACCGTCGTGGCGATCCACGGCCCGAGCGGCGCGGGCGCCTCCGCGGTCGCGATCCGGGCCGCGACCGAGCTGATCCCGGTCTTCCCCGACGGTCAGCTGTACGCCGACCTGCGCACGGCGGGCGCGGCACAGGTGCTCGGCTGGTTCCTGCGGGCCCTGGGCGCCCCGGCGAACCAGGTGCCCAGCGACGTCGAGGAGGCGGCGGCCCGGTTCCGTTCCGCGTCGGCGGACCGCCGGTTACTCATCCTCCTGGACAACGCCGCCGACGAGGCCCAGGTCCGCCCGCTGCTGAGCGCCACGAGCGGCAGCGCCGCCATCGTCACCAGCACCCGGAAACTCGCCGCCCTGGACGCGACCGCACACCTGGAGGTCGCCCCCCTCAGCGACGACGACGCGATCCGCCTGCTGGCCACGATCTCGGGCACCGGCATCACCGCCGCCTCCAAGCCTTCCCTGCAGACCCTCGTCGAACTGTGCGGCGGCCTGCCACTCGCGCTGCGCATCGTGGCGGCCTGCCTGGCCAGCGCCCCCGACGTCCCCCTCGACCACCTCGCCGCCGACCTCGTCGCCGAACGCCGCCGCTTCCGCACCCTCTCCTGCGGCGACCTGCGCATCTCGTACCGCTCCGCAGCCTGACACCGTGCCGAGGCCGCGCCCCGAGAGGGCCGCGACGTCCCATTGTCAGCGCCGCCACCGGGCCGATCGTGAGCAACCTGTGAAGCCCGCGTTGGGTTTCGATCCGATCCCGGCAGTTCGCGACTTCCGGACGGCTTCTTCATCGGATCCGCACGACTGCCTCCCTACGGTTCCGCCACCGGCGCACATGCGGCGCTTGAGCGGCACGCAACGAATGAGGAAGCTCCAGCGCGGCGCTTGTCCCGGCTCACCCCGCTCCTTTCCCCCCGAAAGGTGACCCTCTCCGCATGTCTCAGCACTCCTCCATCGCGTGGTCCAACGAGCTGCCCGGCACGTCGTGGGACGACGACCTGTTCGCCCGCGGCGGGCACTTCCTGCAGAGCACCCACTGGGGCGCGTTCAACCAGCAGCTCGGCCGGAAACTGTTCTTCGGCCAGGGCCCCGGCTGGCAGTGCTTCGCCATCCTGGAGCGGTCCAACAAGGCGACCCGCCTCTACTGCCCATACGGTCCGGTCGCCGACAGCATGGTGAGCTACCAGCTTGCGATCGCGGAGCTGAAGGCACTGGCCCAGGACCAGGGCGCCATCTTCGTACGGATGGAGCCGTGGGCGCCGGTGACGAAGGCCGATCTGAAGCGGCTCAAACATCGGCCGGCGCTGAAGGAGATCCAACCCTCACTGGTGTGGCTGCAGGATCTGACCAAGCCGCGTGACCAGATTCTCAAGGACATGTCCAAGAACAACCGGCAGCGGTACCGCAATGCCGCCAAGGTGGGTGTGCGCATCGAGGCAAGCCATGATCCCGGCGATGTGGAAGCTTTGCTGATGGTGGTCCACGAGGTGGCCGTCCACAACCACATCGTCCAGCACCCGGACGACTACTACCGGACCATGGCGCAGGTGCTGCTGCCCCGCGACGCGGCCACCCTGTACATCGCCCGGCACCACGACGAGCCGGTCTCCGCGGCGATCGTCTTCGACAGCCCGACCACCCGCCACGTCGGACACTCCGGGAGCATGCACGCCCACCGGCACGTCCACCCGGGCGCCATCATGCGCGCCACGATGGTCCTGGACGCCCAGGATCGTGGGCAGAAGACCTTCGATTCGCTGGGCGTGGCGCCGCCCGGCGAGCCGGAACACCCGTGGGCCGGACTGACCAAGTTCAAACTGTCGTTCGGCGGCGACTACCAGTACTACCTCGGCACCTGGGAACTGCCGGTGAGCCCGCTCTACCACGCCTACCGGTCGGTCTACTCGGCATATTCGGCGACCCGTCGCTGACGGCCGGCCCCCGGCGATGGGCCGCTTCGTCTCCGCCGTGCTGCTTCGGCCTGGACACCTACGGCCCGGTGTGGCGCCGCTACAGCAGGCGTTTGAGCAGTGCCCAGGCGCCGAGCGAGAGCAGGGCGGTCGCGGCGACGAGGAAGATGAGGGACTCGGTGAGCTGCAGGCGCCAGAACTGGCCGTCGGGGTGGAACGAGGCACTGACGGTGGCGATCTGCTGGCGGCTGAGGCAGGTTTCGATGGTGCCGTCGGTGCTCTTGCAGGAGGACGGATCGAAGTCGACGGCGGTGCCGGCGGCGTTGTAGTAGGCCGAGCCCACGCGCCACGCGTCGTCGGGGACGAGGCTGCGACCGCTCTGCGAGCCGATGGCGTTGCCTCCGGCGACCGTGCCGCGGCGCTCGACCGGGTCGGTGTAGTTGGGTCGGGCCGCGGCGGCGACACCGATGAGCAGCAGCAGGTAGCAGGCGATGGTGAGCGCCATGGCGGCGACCGTGTTGCGCCAGAGCAGGCCGGCGGTGGCGCCGACGGCGATCGCGAGCAGGGTGTACGCGGTGACCACGATGCCCTGCGTCTCGAAGCCCGGCGTGGTCATGCGGCCGTGGGCGACGAAGCTCAACGGGCGCAGGCTCCAGGTGGCGACGAGCCCGAGCAGCGCGGTGCCGGCGAGGACCGGCACGGCCGCGATGAGCAGCTTCGTCGAGCACCAGCGGATCCGGCCGACTGACTGGGTGAGCGCGAAGATGTGGGTGCCCTGCTCGAACTCCCGCGCGAAGAGCGGCGCGCCGGCGAACATGCCGAGCAGGACCGGCAAGCACAGCAGCACGAGCGGGAGGACCGCCACGTAGCTCTTGTACCGCCCGGCGAACGCGTCCATCGCCGAGGCGCTGCACCTGCCCTCGTCGATGTCGACGCATCCGCTGATCCCGTGATCGGCCATGTAGGTGACGGCGTCGAACCGGAAGTGGACGAGCACGCCCGTGACCACGGCGATGAGGGCGATGCTGAGCAGCACCTGCATGCGCTGCTGCCGCCATGCGATCCAGGTCATGCGACCGCCACCTCCGGGCTGCGGGACGAGCGGGACGGTGACGCGGAGCGCAGGTATGCCATCGCGAGTTCTTCCAGGGTCGGTTCGAGCTGTTCCCAGCCGGTCGTGGCGGTCCAGCCGCCGTCACGGACGAGGAGGGTCTCCTGCCGGCCGGTGGCACGGGCCTCGATCACCGCCCGGGCAGGCAGCCCGTGGCCCTCGGCGCGGCGCGGGCCGATCAGCAGCCGGTGGTTGGCGAGCAGGTCCTCGATGTCACCGACGAGGTGGACCCGGCCACCGGCGAGGAGGATCAGGTGGTCGCACACGCCTTCCATGTCGGCGAGCACGTGCGAGGAGAGCAGCACGGTCATGCCGGTCTCGGCCACCTCGGCCATCACCGCCTGCATGACCTCCTCGCGGGCAAGAGGGTCGAGGTCGGCGAGCGGCTCGTCCAGCATGAGCAGCTGCGGGCGGCGGCCAAGGGCGAGCGCGAGGGCGACCCGGGTGCGCTGCCCGCCGGACAGCGTGCTGATCCTTGCCGCCGGGTTGACGCCCGCGTCCTGCACGAGCCGGTGCGCATACGCGTGGTCCCAGCGCGGGTTGAGCGCCCTGCCCGCGTGCAGCATCTCGTCGACGGTGAACCTGCGGTACAGCGGCTTGTCCTGCGCGAGGAACGCCGGCTTGGAGTCCGTCCCGCCGGTGCCCGGGGTGCTGCCGAGCACCTCGACGGCGCCCTCACTGGGGCGCAGCAGGCCGGTGGACAGCGCCATCAGCGTGCTCTTGCCGGCGCCGTTGGGCCCGACCAGCGCGGAGACCCGGCCCAGTGGCAGCTCGAACGTGCAGTTGCGCAGCGCCCAGCCCCGGCGGTACCGCTTGCCGAGGCCGCGCGCCGCCAATGCGACGTGACCCGTGTCGGTGCCCAATGTGCCTGCTCCCTCGTGTGTCGATGACCAGCGGTGCGGTGGTCAGCGGTGCGATGGTCAGCGGTGCGATGGTCAGTAGTGCGTGTCGAGCACGGACTTGAACAGCGCCTCGACGTCCTCACGCTCCAGCCCCGCGGCCTTCGCCGCCCTGAGCCAGCCGTCGAGGTCGCCGCGCAGCGGCCCGTCGGCCTGGGTGCCCGCGCTGGCGAGCGAGCGCCGCACGAATGTGCCCAGCCCCGGTCGCGGCTCGACGAGCCCTTCGCGTTCGAGCTCCCGGTATGCCTTCAGCACGGTGTTCGGGTTGATCGCGGTGGCCGCGACGACCTCCTTGGCCGTCGGGAGACGATCGCCGGGCTGCAGCAGCCCGAGCCGGAGCGCGTGCCTGGTCTGATGGACCAGCTGCAGATATGTCGCCACACCCGAGCGCCGGTCGATGCGGAACTCGATCACTCCAGACTGCTTTCACTAATTAGTTAGTGAAAGCAGTCTGCGCAGCGGCACCCGGAGCTGTCAAGACGACAGGTGATAACGCGGGTGGCGGGCCGAGGGACACATCGCCATGACGTCGCGGGCACATGGCCGCCCACCACAAGTCACCTCCGCTCGGCTGCCATCCGGCGTTTGTCGGCAACCGCGTGGGTACAGGCGCGCTCAGCATCCCGCAGTCGAGGCTGGCGTTCGTTGCCTCGACCCGACCGGCGTGGTCGGCGCGTGCCGGCGGGGCGAGAGGAAAGGAAGAGCGTTGGTCGACGCGGGAAAACGCAGCGTCATGGGGGTGTTGGTCGACGTCATCGACTACGACGCGGCGGTCGCGAAGGTGTTCGCGGCCGCCCAGCAGCAGCGCCCGTTCATCCTGACCGCGCTGGCCGTGCACGGTGTGATGACCGGGGTGTCCGATCGGCGGCACAACGCCCGGCTCAACGCCTTCGACGTGATCGTCCCGGACGGCCAGCCGGTGCGATGGGCGCTGAACCTGCTGCACCAGGCCGAGCTGCGCGAGTGGGTGAGCGGGCCGGAACTGACCCACCGGGTGCTGTGGCGCGCGGCCACCGAGGAGTTGCCGGTCTATCTGTACGGGTCCACGCAGCGGACCGTCGCGAGGTTGGCCGGGGCGTTGACCCGGACGGTCCCGACGCTGCGGATCGCCGGCGCCGAACCGTCGCGGTTCCGTGACGCCGAGCCGGGCGAGTACGCGCGCATCGCCGAACGTGTCAACGCATCGGGAGCCCGCCTCGTCCTGGTCGGTCTCGGCTGTCCACGGCAGGAGTCGTTCGTCCACGCGATGCGGCCGCTGCTCGCCATGCCGCTGCTCGCGGTCGGGGCCGCCTTCGACTATCACGCCGGGCTGCTGAGCTACGCACCACGCTGGATGCAACGCAACGGCCTGGCCTGGATGTGGCGGCTGGTCCTCGAGCCGCGCCGGCTGTGGCGGCGTTACCTGATCCTCGGCCCCCGGTACCTCGTGCGGCTGTCGGCACAGAAGGTGGGGCTGTGGGAGCCGCCCGTGCCCGTGCCCTCGCACCGGCCGGCCGAACCCGCACCGGTCTGACCCGCGCTCGCCTGTTCATCGATCGACCGAGGCGGAGGACTCATGTGCGGAATCACCGGAATCGTAGTGGCCGACGACGGGCCTGCCGTCGACGAGGATCGGCTGCGCGCCATGTGTGGCAGCCTCGCCCACCGGGGCCCGGACGAGGACGGTTTCTTCGTCACCGCCACCGCCGGCCTGGCGGTGCGGCGGCTGGCGGTCATCGACGTGCTGCACGGCCGGCAGCCGGTGCGGTCCGAGGACGGCACCGTGCACGCGGTGCTCAACGGAGCGATCTACAACCATCAAAGGCTGCGGCAGTACCTCGCCGCGCGCGGCCACACCTTCCGCTCCGGCAACGACGCCGAGGTGATCCCGCACCTGTACGAGGAGTTCGGCACCGGCTTCGCGCAGCACCTGGAAGGCATGTTCGCCATCGCCCTGTACGACAGCGCCCACCACCGGCTGGTCCTGTGCCGCGACCGGGTCGGGGTGAAGCCGCTGCACTACGCCGAGCGCCCCGACGGCCTCGTGTTCGGCTCGGAGATCAAGGCGGTGCTGTGCGCGATCCCCGATCGGACACCGGACCTGCAGGCGTTCAGCGCGTACCTGTCGCTGATGTACGTGCCCGCACCGCGGACGATGTACCGGGAGATCCGCAAGCTCGAACCGGGCACGACGCTGGTCTGGCAGGACAACCGCTGCACGGTGCAGCGCTACTGGGCGCTCGCCGACGTGCCGCAGCGGCGCCATCTCACCGCCGCCCGCGCGTCCGCGATCCTGCGTGACCTCACGGTCGAATGCGTCCGCCAGCAACTGGCGGCCGACGTGCCGGTGGGCTTCTTCCTCAGCGGCGGCATCGACTCCGGCACGGTCGTCGCGGCCGCCCGGCGCGCACTGCCTGACGCCACGCTGAAGACCTACTCGGTGGGCTTCGCCGACCGGTCGTACGACGAACGTTCCGGGGCCGCCCTCACCGCGGCCAGGTTCGGCACCGACCACACCGAGCTCGTGGTCGAACCGACGGCCGCGGACGTCATGGACGGCATCCTGCCGGCCTTCGACGAGCCGTTCGCCGACCCGTCGATGGTGCCCACCTACTACCTGTGCCGCCTCGCCCGCCAGGACGTGACGGTGGCGTTGAGCGGCGACGGCGGCGACGAGCTCTTCGCCGGTTACCTCACGTATCAGGCCGACAAGTACGCCCGCTACTACCGCCACCTGCCGCGCGCGGTGACGGCCGGGATCGTGCCGGGCCTGCTGCGCTTCCTTCCGCGCTCCAGCGCCAGGGCGAGCTTCGACTTCAAGGCTCGTCGCTTCGCCGACAACGCCCTCGAGGAGCCCGGCCGCAGTCACTACCTGTGGCGGGTCGTGTTCCGGGAGGCGCACAAGGCGCGGCTGCTGCAGCCGGACGTGCTCGCCGAGCTGTGCGACACGTACGACACGCACGAGGCGCACTACGAAGCCGGCGCCGGCTTCGACCGGCTGACCCGGTTCCAGTACACCGACGCCCACGTCTACCTGCCCGACGACGTGCTGACGAAGGTCGACCGGGTGAGCATGGCGCACTCCCTGGAGGTACGGGTCCCGCTGCTGGCCACGTCGATGCTCGAGTTCGCCTTCTCGTTGCCGGGCTCGATGAAATTCCCGGGCCGGCAACCGAAACGGCTGCTGCGGCAGGCGATGGCCGGCCTGCTGCCGCCACGGACGCTCGCCATGGGCAAGAAGGGCTTCAACGCCCCGCTGCCGCATTGGCTGCGCGGCGAGTTCCGGCCGCTGGTGCGCGAGTACCTGTGCCGGGACGTCCTGCGGCGGCAGGGCTATCTGCGCTTCGACGCGGTGAACGAGATCGTCGAGCGCCACCTCAGCGGCGTGGCCGAACACGCCCGTGAGATCTGGATCCTGCTGCTGTTCACCATGTGGGCCGAGCGGGAGAAGGCATACCGATGACGACGGCGCGTGCCCGCCTGCTCTGGAGGTCCGAAATCCCGTGAGAATCTGGTGGCTGCTCTTCCCGCTGCTGCTGGCCTTGCTGCCCGCCGTCGTCCTCACCTCCTCCGTCCCCAAGCGGGTTCGGGCCTGGGCCTGCCGGGTCGCCTTCGTCGTCACCGCGGCGCTGATCGCCGCGCCGTGGATCTGGCTGCGCCTCGACCACGAGGTGCCGGCACGGGTCGCCATGATCCTGATCACCGGATCGCTCGCCGGCGGGATCGTGCTCAGCGGCGCCACCGCCGGGATCGTCGAGGACAACGCGCCGCCGTCGCCCGCCGTCCAGCGCGCGGTCCTGAGGTATCACAATGCCTGCACCGTGCGCCCGGTACCGCGGGGCAAGCGGGTCCTGGACGTGACCGGCGCGCTCGTCGGCCTGGCGTTCACGTTGCCGCTGTGGCCGATCATCGGACTGCTCATCTGGTTCGAGGAGCCCGGGCCGATCTTCTTCACCAAGAACTCCGTGGGCCGCGGCGGCCGCACGTTCCGCCAGTTCAAGTTCCGCAGCATGCAGTACGGCGCCGAGCGGCTCACGGGACCGGTCGTGTCGCCGGCCGGTGACCCGCGCACGCTCAAGGTCGGTCGCCGGCTGCGTCGCTGGCACCTCGACGAGCTCCCCGAGCTGATCAACGTGCTCAGCGGCTCGATGAGCCTGGTCGGGCCGCGGCCGCTGCGCACTGTGCTCGTCCGCAAGCACCTCGAGTCGGTGCCCGGCTACACCGAACGGCACACGGTGCGGCCCGGCATCGCCTGCATCGCCCAGATCGAGAGGTTCTACATGCCGCCGCAGGAGCGGCTGGCGAAGGACCTCGCCTACATCGAGCACCAGGGCGTGCTGCTCGACCTGCAACTGCTCGTCCGCGCCGTCCTGACCACGGTCCGCGGCGAGCGCCACTACGACGACCCGATGCTCGCCGTGCCCGCTCCCGCCGCGGTGCTTGCGAGCCGGACCGACGGACAGCCGCCGAGGCTGGTCGACAATGCCGGCCAGACCCAGGACGTCTGAGCGGACGCGCATCCCGCGCGCCCGAGGCCGGCTCGCCGGTGCCGGGCTGCTCGACCAGATGGTCATCGCCGCCGCCAACTCGGCGAACACCCTCCTGGGTGGGATCCTGCTACCCAAAGGGCAGTTCGGCGCGCTCGCCCTGGCGCTGGCGGTGGGCTACTTCGCGACGTGCCTCAATCGGGCGATCGTCGGTGACGTGCTGCTCGCGCTGGCATCGCGCCACGACGGCGAGCCCCGCGTGCGCCTGGCCCGCAACGGCCTGGCCACCGCGCTGTGCTCCGGCCTGATCACCACTGTCGTCTTCGTGGTCCTGTGGGCCCTCCACCCCGGCCGCGGCGGGATCGACCTGCGCCAGCTCATCTGGCTCGCGCCGTTCATGGTCCCGATCATGCTGCACGACACCGCCCGCTTCGACTATCTGGCCGACCGCCGCCCGGACAAAGCCCTCGGCATCGACCTGGTCTGGGCCGGCACCCAGGCCGTCATGGTCGTCACCATGATCCTCACCCACACCTCCAGCGCCGGCGGGCTGCTCACCGGCTGGGGTCTCGGTGCCACCGCCGGCATCACCGTGTACCTCATCCGCGAACACCGGCTGCCCTGGCAGGGCAGCCCGCTGGCCTGGCTGGCAGACACCAGGCAGCTGTCCGGCTGGTTCACCGTCACCGCCGTCGTGGCCCAGGTCCAGGTCCTGGCGATCAGCTTCATCGTCGCCGGCCGACTGTCCAAGATCGACCTCGCCAACCTGCGCTTCGTGCAGACCGTCCAGCTCCAACCCGTGCAGAACCTGATCACCGCCGTCCAGAACCTGCTGGTCCCCCACGTCTCCCGCAATGCCGCCGACGCCGCCGAACCCGGCCCCGAAGGCGCCCGAGCCGCCCTCGCCCTGCGCCGCCAGACCCGCCGACTGGCGATCGCCTTCGCCGTCGTCGGCGCGCTCATGGTGCTCACCCTCTGGCCCGTCGTCTCCTACGCACTGGTCCACACCCAGAAATTCGCCGAAGCCGCCCCACTGGTCCTGCCCATCGCCCTGCAAGGCGCGCTCTACCTGTTCCAGGTCCCCTTCACCGCCGCGATGCGCGGCATGCACCGCGCCCGGATGCTCTTCGCGCAATACGTCTTCTTCGTCGTCGTCTCCCTCAGCGGCCTCACCTTCGGCGCCGACCACGGCGGCCTGCGCGGCGCCGCCTGGGGCCTGCTCGCCGGATCGACCGCCAGCCTCATCTGCATGGTCACCCTCTACGCCTACGCCCTGAGACGGATCCCGAAAGTGCCCGAGAACCCGCACGGCCCGGCGGATGCGGGCGTCGACACGTTCGATCGGTCAGGACTCGCCGTCCGGCCAAGCGTTTGAGTTCGGCGCAGCCGAAAACGGGTCGGCGCCGCGTTAATGTCGGGGCTGTGAGCACGTCCGTACTCTGGCGGGCCATACGGGCAGGTGGCAGACCGGCGCTCGCTCTCGTGGCAGGTGCTGCCGCGTTTCCGCTTGTGGGCGTCCTTGTCCAGCACGTCGGGCCGTACATCCCGATCGAGATCCTCATCGTCTTCGGCATCGCCGGCATCGTCGCGATCACCCACTATGCCGGCGTCGTGTTCGGCGTCCCGGTAGCGCTGGCGAGCTTCCTCGCCTTCGACTGGTACTACCTGCCACCCACGCATCCGATCGGGATCCCCGCAGGCGGCGACCTGACAGAGGCCGTGGTGTTCCTCCTGCTGGCGACCGCCGTCGGCGAGTTCGCCGCCATGGCCCAGCGCCGGAGCGTGGCGGCGGAGACGGCGCGGAGCCTTCTCACCAGCGAACAGGCGGCGTTACGGCGGGTGGCGACGCTGGTTGCGCAGGACGCGCCGCCGGCCGACGTGTTCGCCGCGGTGGCCGCCGAGGTCGGCAGGATCTTCGACACCGACCTTGCGACCGTGGTGCGCTTCGAGCCGGACTCCACCGCGACCGTGGTCGCCGTCTGGAGCAGACGACCAAGCGCTCTGCGGCCCGGCGTCAACTACAAGCTCGATGGTTCCGTCGTAGCGACGGCGGTGTTCCAGTCCCACTGCCCGGCGCGGGTCGACGACTACGCCCGAGTCCTCGGACCTGCCGCGGACCTGGCGCGACAACTGGGCATCTGCTCGACCGTCGCCGCGCCGATCGTCGTCGACCGGCGTCTCTGGGGGGCCGCGATCGCCGCCGTGACGCGGCCCGCCCCGCTTCCGGCCGAATCCGAGACCCGCATCTGTGACTTCACGGAGCTGCTGGCCGCCAGCATCGCCAACACCCAGAACAAGGCCGAGCTGACCACCTCCCGCGCCCGTATCGTTGCCGCGGCCGACGAGACACGGCGGCGGCTGGAGCGTGAACTCCACGACAGGGTGCAGCAGCGGCTCATCTCGTTGGCCCTCGAACTGACCATCGCCGAGTCATCCGCCCCGCCGGACCTGTCCGACCTGCACGTCCAGCTGTCGTCCGTCAAGGAGGGCTTGAAGGAGCTGGCCGACAGTGTGCGTGAGCTCTCGCGGGGGATTCATCCGACGATCCTGTCCGAGGGGGGTCTCGAGCCCGCGCTGAAGGCGCTGATCCGCCGCTCCACGGTTCCCGCCGACTACGACATACGCATCGACACCCGGTTTCCCGAGGGCATCGAGGTGGCCGCGTACCACGTCGTGTCCGAGGCGCTCAGCAACGTGGCGAAGCATGCCCGGGCCTCGGGCGTGACGGTGCGGGTCAGAAACTCGGATCGCGCGCTCACCCTGTCTGTCCGCGACGATGGTTGCGGCTGCGTCGCCTCCGCCCGAGGTTCGGGTCTGACCGGTCTGGAGGATCGCGTCAAGGCGCTCGGTGGGACGATCGACGTCGTGGCCCCGCCGGACGGCGGCACGGAACTGCGCGCGACGCTCCCTGTCGTTTCGCACGGAGGCTCCCCGCCGAGCGATCCTGGACCTGTGGTCAGCCCTTAGGGACGAAGAGTCGCGCACCACGAGGTGCGGCACAGGAGTCTCCTGCTGCCGTCGATCATGTGCGTAACCGTGGCCGCGTTCGTCTCGCTTCAACGCGCCCAACCCTATTACGACCCCTGGTTGCCGCACTCAAGTCTTCTCGCCACGACCGCGGCGTGTTCTCATGCCGGAAGGCGGCGATCCCGCCTGCTTACAGCGGTCTGTGGAAGGTGAACGATGCGCAGAAGATCAACGCTACGGCTGGCGGTCATGACCGCTGCCGTGGCGAGTTTCGTGGCGGCGGTTGGCGGTTCCAGCGTGGCCGGCGTGGCCGGCGCGGCCGGCGCCGTGCATGCCTCCGCGGGCGCCGCGGCGTGCGACCCGGGTGCCAGCGGGGCGAGGGTGGGCGAGGGCGCCACCGCTCAGGAGCCGGAGCTGTACCCGAAGAACGAAGCGAATGCCTACGGTGTGCTCAAGGATTCGCCGCGTCTGGCCAACGGCAGCGTCACCGTGCCCACGGTCTTTCACATGATCTCCGACCACCCGTTCGGCGCGGCCGAGAAGGATCGGTGGAACACGCTGATCGCGGCACAGATGGCGGTGCTCAACGATTCGTACTCGGGTCGCACGGCCGCGGACGCGTCCGACACACCGTTCCGGTTCTCGCTCACCAGCACGACCTGGACGGTGAACAGTGACTGGTACACCGTCGTGCCGGGCAAGAACGAGCGGGACATGAAGCGGGCGCTGTACACCGGCGACGCCCGAACCCTCAACGTGTACGCGGGCAACATCGGCGGCGGGCTGCTCGGCTGGGCGTACTTCCCGAAGGGGTACAACAACGGCCGCGACTACATCGACGGCGTGGTCATGCTCGACGAATCGATGCCCGGCGGGACGGCCGGCAAGTACGCCGAGGGCGACACCCTGACGCACGAGGTCGGGCACTGGCTGATGCTGGAGCACACCTTCGCGCACGGGTGCGCCGCGTCCGGCGACTTCGTGGCCGACACCCCGCGCGAGGCCATCCCTCAGTTCGACTGCCCGGTCGGCGCGGACACGTGCAGCGCTCCCGGGCTGGACCCGATCCACAACTTCATGGACTACTCGCAGGACTCGTGCATGAACATGTTCACCGCCGGGCAGGCGGAGCGGATGAGTGACGCCTGGGTGGCATTCCGCGCCGGTGGCGGGAAGTAGCCAGGGATCGAAGCCGACGGCCCGCAGCGCACCACCCGGTGCGCTGCGGGCCGCGTCATGTCCGCAAGGCGGCGGCTCGCAGCTGACGTCAGACGCTCCTGCCGGTCACGGAAGCGTGGAGCGCTGACGACGGTGCACCGCCAGGCAAGCGCCGTCGCCACGATCAGGCATGACTCGAGCGCCATTTGTAAAGCACCTTGCCTTTCGCTTGGGCCCGTGCCATCCTGGCTGGGCTGGGGATCGTCAAATGCAAATGCCTGATGGTGGGTGCGAGCCCACCCGCAGGCCGGTGCGTTCTGCGAGAGGACCGTCATGGCCACCCCGTCCCTGCCACGACGACTCGGCGGGGCCCTCACCGGCCTCGGCGTTGTCGCCGCCCTCCTGTCCGCCACCACCGCTCCCGCCGCCGCCGCGACCGCTGTCGCGTTCAGCTCGGTCGTCCCGGCCCCGGTCACGGCCACCGCCACGCCCGGGGTCAGCCACGGCATCACCGCGTCCACCACCATCTACGCCGCGCCCGGTTCCGCACCGGCGGCGGCCATCGCCAACCAGCTCGCGGCCCGGCTGCGGGTCTCGACCGGGCTGCCGCTGCCGGTCGTCACCACCGTCGCCGGCCCGGCTGACGGGATCGCCCTGCTGCTCACCGGTGCGCCGCCCGGCGTCGGCGCCGAGGGCTACCAACTCGACGTCACCGCGAGCGCGATCACCATCCGGGCGAACCAGCCCGCCGGGCTGTTCCGCGGCGTGCAGACGCTGCGGCAGCTGCTGCCCGTGGCCGCCGACGCGGCGACCCTCCAGCCCGGACCGTGGCCGGTGCCGGGCGGGCAGATCGTCGACCATCCGCGGTTCGCGCACCGCGGTGCGATGCTCGACGTGGCGCGGCACTTCTTCACCGTGGCCCAGGTCCAGCGGTACCTCGACCAGCTCGCGTTGTACAAGATCAACGTGCTGCACCTGCACCTGTCCGACGACCAGGGCTGGCGCATCGCCATCAACTCCTGGCCGAATCTGGCAACCTACGGCGGCGGCACGCAGGTCGGCGGCGGACCGGGCGGGTACTACACCCAGGCGGACTACACAGCGATCGTGAACTACGCGGCCGACCGGTACATCACGGTCATTCCCGAGATCGACATGCCCGGGCACACCAATGCCGCGCTCGCCTCGTACGCGCAGCTCAACTGCAACGGCGTGGCTCCGGCCCGGTACACGGGCACGCAGGTCGGGTTCAGTTCGCTGTGCGTGCCGCTGGAGCTGACATACACGTTCATCGACCAGGTGATCGGGGAGATCGCCGCGCTGACCCCGGGGCCGTACGTGCACATCGGCGGCGACGAGGCCAGCTCCACCACCGCGGCCGACTACTCGTACTTCATCAACCGGGTGCAGCAGATCGTCGCCGCGCACGGCAAGACCGTCGTCGGATGGCACGACGTGGCCAACGCCACCCTGCCGCCCTCGACGGTGGCCCAGTTCTGGGGCACCACCACCAGCAACGCGCCGCTGGCCGCGGCGGTGGCGAACGGCACCAAGGTGGTCATGTCCCCGGCCAACAAGACCTACCTGGACATGAAGTACCGCAACAACACGAGGCTCGGTCAGAAGTGGGCCGGTCTCATCGACGTGAACACGGCGTACGAATGGAACCCGGGTGCCTACCTCACCGGTGCCGGCGAGACCGCCGTGCTCGGCGTCGAGGCACCGCTGTGGTCCGAAACGCTCGTGACCACGGCCGACATCGAGTACATGGCCTTCCCGCGGCTGCCCGCGATCGCCGAACTGGGCTGGTCGCCATGGAGCACGCACAACCTCACCGCGTTCAAGCAGCGCCTCGGTGCGCAGGGACCACGCTGGAACGTCATGGGCATCAACTACTACCACTCGACCCAGGTCACCTGGCCGAGCGGCTCGTAACCGCCGGCGGAGCCGCAACGCCACCGGGCGCGCGGCCCCGCACACCCGTCGGAGGTGCAAAATGTCACGAAATCGGATGATGTATCGGCGGGCATTGGTCGCGCTCATGCTCACCGTGACCTCGGTCCTGACCATCGGTGCGCTCGGCCCCGGCGGCGCCTCGGCCGCCACCGTGGGCTCCACCGAGCTGACCTCGGGCTGGGCCCTGCGCTCCGCCACCGGCCTGGCCGACACCGGCGCCACGATCTCCCAGGTCGGCTACCCGGCCGCCGGCTGGAGCCCGGTCACCCTGCCCTCGACCGTGCTGGCCGGGCTGGTGGCGAACAACGTCTACACCGACATCTACGCCGGCACGAACCTGCAGTCCGTGCCGGACCTGACCGGCCAGGACTGGTGGTACCGCGGCCAGTTCACCGCCGCGGCCGCGAGCCCCGGGCAGGTCTACTGGCTGCGGCTGCAGGGCCTGAGCTACCGCGCCCAGGTCTGGCTCAACGGCACGCAGCTCGACGCGAACGCCGTCGGCACGTTCGTCTCGCACGAGTACAACGTCACCGGCGCCATCGTGCCCGGCGCGTTGAACGCCGTCGCGATCCGGGTGACCCCGCCGCGGCACGCCTGCGCCGACCTGTCGGTGTGCACCGTCGACTGGAACCCTGAGGCGCCCGACATGAACGCCGGTATCTGGGGCCGCACGTCCGTCGACACGACGGGTCCGGTCGCCGTCCGTGACCCGTACGTCAAGACCGTCCTGCCACTGCCCGCCACCAATGCGGCCGACCTCACCGTCTACGCCGACGCGATCAACGCGACGGCGGCGCCGGTCACCACGACCGTCACCGCCACCATCAGCAAGCCGGGCCAGCCGACGATCACGGCCGGCCAGACCGTGACACTGGCGGCGGGCGAGCGCCGCGAGCTCGTCTTCGATCCCGCCGGCTACCCGCAGCTGCACGTCGTCAACCCCGTGCTGTGGTGGCCGTACCAATTCGGCAGCCCCGAGCTTTACCAGGTCACGACGGCGGCAAGCGTTTCCGGTGCGGCGTCCGACAGCAAGACGGTCAACTTCGGCGTCCGGCAGTTCACCGACTACCGCACGACGGTACAGGGCACCTCCTTCGTCGGGTACAAGGTCAACGGCCAGCCGATCCTGTTCCGCGGCGGCGGGTACGTCTGGGACCTGCTGCAACGGTGGGACACCAAGACGAACAAGGCGCACGTCGACTACGTGAAGGGCATGGGCCTCAACACGATCCGCCTCGAAGGGACGCTCGGCAACCAGGAGCTCTACGACCTCGCCGACGCGGCCGGCATCATGGTCATGCCGGGATTCGTCTGCTGCAGCGCCTGGGAGAACGACAGCGGCTGGACGGCGGAGCAGACCACCGTCGCCCAGGCATCGCTCAACACCCAGATGCGGGCCCTGCGCGCGCACGCCAGCACGTTCATGTGGAACTACGGCAGCGACCAGCCGCCGACGGCGGCGCATCTGACCGCGTACAAGAACATCGCCGCCGGCCTGCACTGGCAGAACCCGACCGTGGACAACGTCGCGACCTGGTCCAACGCGAACGCGGGCATGAAGATGGACGGCCCCTACAAATGGGAGCCGCCGGTGCTGTGGTGGGACCTCACCCGCCAGGGCTCGGCGTTCGGGACCACCGGTGAGGAGGGCACCGAGGCGCCGCCGCCGCTGGAGAGCCTCTCGCGGTTCCTCACCCCGGCACAGACCTGGCCGGTCGGCAACCCGGCCTGGAACTACCACGTCGGCCGGGGCGGCAGCGTCTTCGACAACACCGACGTCTACACCACTGCCCTCAACCGGCGCTACGGCACCACGACCAGCGCCGCGGACTACTCGAAGAAGTCCGAGGTGATGAACTACGAGAACACCCGCTCGTTCTTCGAGGCGTGGAGCGCCCGGCAGCACACTCAGTCGTTCGGCAGCATCTGGTGGATGCAGAACAACGCCTGGCCGGCGCTGCACTGGAACCTCTACGACTACTACTTCAAGCCGGGCGGATCGTTCTACGGCACCAGGAAGGCCACCGAGCCGGTCCACATCGCCTACGACTACTTCACCCGCAACGCATACGTCGTGAACTCCACCCTCACCGGCCGGACCGGGCTGACCGCCACCGCCACGGTGTACAACGTCCCGGACCTGACCCAGAAGTACACCACCAGCGTCGCGGTCGGCGCGCCCGCGAACGCCTCCGCGCCGATCCTGACGCTGCCGGCGATCACCGGACTGACGTCGACCTACTTCGTCCGCCTCCAGCTGAAGGACTCCAGCGGCACGACCGTCAGCAACAACCTCTACTGGTACTCCACCACGGCCGACGCGCTGGGCAACAAGAAGAACTGGTACTCCACCAGCGTCAAGACCTACGCCAACCTCACCGGGCTGAACAGCCTCGCCGCCAACACCGGCGTCACCACGGGCGTGTCCCGATCGGTCGCCGGCGGGCAGGAGACGGTCACGATCACGTTGACCAACACGAGCCCGACCAACGTCGCGTTCTTCGTACGACCGGAGGTGACCGCCGGCAGCGGCGGCAACGAGGTCGTGCCGGTCACCTACACCGACAACTACGTCTCGCTCTTCCCCGGCGAGTCGACCCGGATCACGGCGGTCTACGCCACCGCTGATCTGGGCGGGTTGCCCGCCCATCTGCGGGTGCGCGGCTACAACGTCCCGACCGTCTCGGTGCCGGTGCCTTGATCCGGAGCGCGGGGGCGGTGGGTCGCGGGCCCGCCGCCCCGGCGTCGCCGGTGTCAGCGGGCGGGTGCCGTCCGGTCGAGGACCAGGTCGCGTGCCTCGGCCAGGCCGACGGCGAGCGCGCCGAGCAGGACGGCGTCCGTGCCGAGCGTGGAGACCTCGATGCGGGGCGGATGCAGCGCGACGAGGTTGCGGAGCCGCTCGGCGACCGGGCCGGTGAGCAGGTCGCCGGGCTGGCTGCCGACGCCGCCGCCGAGGACGACGAGCTCCGGATCGAGCACCGCCGTGATCCCGGCGAGCGCGTGGCTGACATGGTCCACCACTCTGGACACGACCAGCCGCGCGGTCTCGTCGCCGGCACGGGCGGCGTCGAAGACGTCCTTCGCGTTCGCCGCGTCGTGCAGGCCCATCCGCTGCGCCAACGCGACCACACCGTCGGCCGAGGCCACCGACTCGAACATGCCGCGGCGCCGCGCGGCGGGCGCGTCCAGCAGGGGGTCGCCCTCACCGACCGGCAGGTAGCCGATCTCGCCGGCCGCGCCGCGGAACCCGCGGTACAGCTTGCCGTCGATCATGATGCCCATGCCGGTGCCGGTGCCGATGGAGACGTAGACGAAATGCTGGACACCGCGGCCGAGCCCGTAGCTCGCCTCACCGACGGCCGCCAGGTCGACGTCGTTCTCCACCACATACGTCGAGCCGGCGATGCCCGCCAGCCGCTCGACGCTCCCGCGCCGGTCCCAGCCGGGCAGGTTCGGTGCCAGATGCAGGGCGCCGGTCGCCTTGTCGTGGATGCCGGGGGTGCCGAAGACGGCGAGCGTGATGTCGTCGCGCGTGATGCCGGCCGTGGCGACCATCTCCTCGGCGAGGCGGGTGAGCTGCGCGACGAGGTCGCGGGCGCGGGTCCCCCGCGACGACTCGTCCTTGCGCGCGACGACCGTGCCGACCAGGTTGGCCAGGCCGACGCGGACGTACGAGCGGCCGACGTCGACCGCGAACACCCAGCCCGCTTCGGGGCGCACCTCGTACAGCACCGCGGAGCGTCCGGCCGCGCCCGCGCGCATCCCGACCTGGCGCAGCAGCCCGGCGCGTTCGAGGTTGGTGAGCGCCACGGCCACGGTGGGTTTGGACAGCCCGGTGTGCTGGGCCAGCTCGGGGCGCGACACCCTGCCCAGCCGGAAGATCTCGGCGAAGACGGCGCGCTCGTTCATCACCCGCAGCACGCTGGTCGTGCTCGCGGTGCCGGTGGTCTGCACCTGACCAGCGTGCCATACCAGTTAAGAAAGGTCATTTATCAAATTCGTAAAGGACCTTGCCAAGGTCCGCCAGGTGGCTCAGCATGCTTGCAGAACCCTTCTCAGGAAAGGTGTCCCTCCGTGAGAGCCAGATGGTTCGTCGCAGTCGTCGTCGCGGCCGCCGTTGTCAGCGGGTGTGGCGGCAACGCCAAAGACAAGCCGACCGGCGACGACGCGCCGACGATCGCGTTGTTCCTGCCGGAGTCCAAGACGACCCGGTACGAGGCGTTCGACCGGCCCCTGTTCGAGGCCAAGGTGAAGGCGCTGTGCGCCGACTGCAAGCTGCTCTACGCCAACGCCGACCAGGACGCCGCCAAGCAACAGCAGCAGGTGGAGGCCGCCCTGGCCCAGGGCGCCGACGTGCTGGTGCTCGACGCCGTCGACGCCAGCGCGGTCGCGTCGCTGGTGAACCAGGCCAAGCAGAAGAAGGTGCCGGTCATCGCGTACGACCGGTTGATCTCCGAGATCAGCTACGAGTACTACGTCTCCTTCAACAACGTCCGGGTCGGCGAGATGCAGGGACAGGCCCTGCTCGACGCGCTGACCAAGGCCGGGACGGCCGACAAGGGCAAGATCGTCATGCTCAACGGCGCCCCGACCGACCCCAGCTCGGCCGACTACAAGACCGGTGCGCACAAGGTCCTCGACGGCAAGGTCCAGATCGGCCGCGAGTTCGACACGCCCGACTGGAGCCCGGACAAGGCCCAGCAGGAGATGGAACAGGCCATCACCGCGCTCGGCCGGGACACCATCGTCGGCGTGCTGTCCGCCAACGACGGCATGGCCGGCGGTGCGATCGCGGCGATGAAGCGTGCCGGCTACCCGACCCTGCCGCCGATCACCGGCCAGGACGCGGAACTCGCGGCGGTGCAACGGATCCTGACCGGAGAGCAGTACATGACCATCTACCTCGACATCCGTCAGGAGGCGGAGAAGTCCGCGGAACTGGCCGTCGCGCTCGCCAAGGGCGAGAAGCCGGCCGCGCCGACGAAGGTCGCCAACGGCACCGCGGACATCCCCGCGTTCCTGCTCGACCCGATCGCGGTCACCGCGGACCGGATCAAGGACACCATCGTCAAGGACGGCTTCTACAAGGCGTCCGACATCTGCACCGGACCGGTCGTCCCGGCGTGCACCAAGGCGGGAATCCAGTAGTGCTCGCCGCCTCGAACATCAGCAAACGCTACGGTGCGGTCCAGGCTCTCGACGGGGTGAGCCTGGACCTGCCGGACGGCGAGGTGGTCGCCCTGGTGGGCGACAACGGCGCCGGCAAGTCGACCCTCGTCAAGGTCCTCTCCGGCGTCGTCACCGCGGACGACGGGGCGATCGAGCAGGACGGCCGCCCGGTCCGGATCGCGAGCCCGCACGAGGCGCAGCAGCTCGGCGTGTCGACCGTCCACCAGGACCTCGCGCTCTGCGAGAACCTCGACGTCGTCGGCAACCTGTTCCTCGGCGCCGAACGCCGTCGCTGGACGGTGCTCGACCACATCCGGATGGAGCGCTCGGCACGGGACCTGCTGTCCTCGCTGGACGTCCGGATCCGTGACATCCGGGTGCCCGTCGCGATGCTCTCCGGCGGCCAGCGGCAGTCCGTCGCCATCGCCCGGGCGCTCATCGGCGAGCCGCGGGTCGTGATCCTCGACGAGCCGACCGCCGCGCTCGGCGTCGAACAGACCGCGCAGGTGCTCGACCTGATCCGCCGCCTGCGCGACCGGGGGCTGGCGGTGCTCGTCATCTCCCACAACCTGGCCGACGTCCGGGCGGTGAGCGACCGGATCGTGGTGCTCCGGCTGGGCCGCAACGCGGGCGAGTTCAGCACCGCGGAGTCCACCCCGGAGGCCGTCGTCGCCGCCATCACCGGAGGCACCGTATGACCACGACGCTTGTCAAGCCGCTGCAACCGTTGCGCGCGGCGACGCGTACCGACCTCGGCGCATGGCCGGTCGTCGGCGGCCTGATCCTGATCGCGGTGGTGTTCGGGTCCCTCAACGAGCACTTCCTGTCGGCGGAGAACCTCACCAACCTGGCCCTGCAGATGGCGGCCACCGGCACCATCTCACTCGGCATCATCATGGTGATCCTGCTCGGCGAGATCGACCTGTCGGCCGGCTCGGTCAGCGGCCTGTGCGCGGTCGTCATGACGATCCTGTCCGTGCGCCACGGCTGGCACCCGCTGGTCGCGGTCGCCGCGGCGCTCGGCTGCGCCGTGCTGGTCGGCCTGCTGCACGGCTGGATGTTCACCAAGCTGCGGATGCCCTCGTTCGTCGTCACGCTCGCCGGGCTGATCGGCTGGCAGGGCCTGATGCTGTACCTGCTGGGCCGCGGCGGGACGATCAACCTGCCGTTCGACGGGCTTCTCGCGCGGCTGAGCGACACCTGGCTGCCCCCGTGGGCCGGCTGGCTGGTGGCCGCGCTCATCGTCGCCGGCTGGAGCGCCGGCGCACTGGTCAACCGGCGGCTGCGCCGCGAGGCCGACCTGCCGGTCACCTCCGGCCTGTGGCTGACCCTGCGGCTGGCCGGCCTGGCCGGCGTCCTCGCGGTGGTGGTGCTGGTGCTGACCGCTGACCGCGGGGTGCCGCTGCTGCTCGTCATCTTCGGCACCCTGGTCGTGTGCCTCGACCTGATGCTGCGGCACACCGTCTTCGGCCGTCACATGTACGCGGTCGGCGGCAACGCCGAGGCGGCGCGCCGGGCCGGTATCAACATCACCCGGATCCGTGTCCTCGCGTTCGTCGCCGGGTCCGCCCTGGCCGCGTTCGGCGGGATTCTCGCGGCCAGCCGGCTCGCCGCGGTCAACCAGAGCTCCGGCGGCAGCGACACCCTGCTCATGGCGATCGCCGCGGCGGTCATCGGCGGCACGTCGCTGTTCGGCGGCCGGGGCCGGGCCTACGCCGCGCTGCTGGGGATCCTGGTGATCCAGTCGATCACCAACGGCATGCTGCTGCTCAGCGTCGACTCCTCGGTGCGGTACATGGTCACCGCCGCGGTGCTCGCCGTAGCCGTGGCGATCGACTCGCTTGCCCGGCGGGGGCAGCCCAGGTGACGCGGCACGTACTGGCGATCGACTTCGGCGGCACCAAGGTCGCGCTGGGAACGGCGGCCGTCGACGCGCCCGACGGCCGCCCGCACACCATGATGCGCCTGCCCACCCAGGGCTCCAGGGGGGCGCTGCAGGTCGTCGAGCGCACCCTGACGGCCGCGCGGGACCTGCTCAGCACCCCGGCAGCGGTGGGGGTCTCGACCTTCGGCGTGGTCCGCGACGACGTGATCCGCCTGGCCCCGAACGTGCCCGGATGGGACGGCATGGCACTGCCCCGGCTCCTGCGGACCGAGTTCGGTGACACCCCCGTCGCGATCGACAACGACGTCAACGCCGGTGCCGCCGCCGAGCTGCGCTGGGGAGCCCTCCGCGGCGTCGACATCGGCCTCTACGTCAACCTGGGCACCGGTCTGGCCGCCGCGCTGGTGGCCGGCGGCCGGGTCCTGCCCGGTGCCCACGGCGCCGCGGGCGAGATCGGCTACCTGCGCGACTCCGCCGCCGCCCCGGCCTTCGCCGACGGCCACGCCCCGCTGGAGGAGGCGGTCTCCGGCAGCGCCCTGGCCCGCCGTGGCTCAGCCCTGCTCGGCCGGGAGGTGACCGCCGCCGAACTGTTCGAACTGCACGCCGAACCCGGCGTCGGCGAACTGCTGGACGAGGCACTGGACACCCTGTCCCGGACGATCGCCAACCTCTGCATCACCCTCGACCCGCAACGCGTCGTCATCGGCGGCGGCTTGATGGGTGCCGCCCAGCACATCCTCCCGCGGGTGGCGACAGCCCTCCAGCGCTCGGTGCCCTTCCCGCCACAGCTGACGACCGCCACCTTCGTCGACGACGCCCCGCTCGTCGGTGCCCTTGCCCTGGCCCTGGCGCTGGCGTGATCCGATCGGCGCCCGGGCTGCCGGAGGCACGATGAGTTGGCGCCCGGCGAATAGTGTGCGTCGCATGACGGACGCACAGGAGAAGGCGAAACCGGTGCGCCGGTGGCGCCGGCGGGTGGTGCTCGGCGCGGCCGCCGCGCTGCTGCTCACCAGCGCGCCATGGCTGTGGACACAGATCGCCGCGCGCGGCCACGTGCACGACGAGGCGGATGCGCCGGCCGCCGACGTCGTCATCGTGCTCGGCGGCGAAGTGGCGGCGGACAAACGCACGCCCGCGCCACGCCTGGCCGGCCGGCTGGACACCGCCGCCGCACTCGTGGACAGCGGCCGCGCCCGGGTGATCCTGGTATCCGGCGACGGCGGCGGCGAGTCCGGCGACGAACCGGCCGTGATGACCGCATACCTGACCGGCCTCGGCATCGTTCCGCGCCGCATCGTGGCCGACCCGCACGGCCTGGACACCTACGACACGTGCGTACGGGCGCGGGACGTCTACGGCATCACCCGGGCCCTGGTCGTCACCCAGGCCTACCACCTGTCCCGCGCGGTGACACTGTGCCGGCAGGTCGGCATCGACACCGACGGCGTGAACGCCCGCTGCGGCGGCTGCGCCGCCGGCCTGCTGGCCAGCAAGGCCGTGCGCGACTACTTCGCCAGCGGCAAGGCCGCCTGGGACGCGGTACGCGGACGACCACCGGCGATCACCTCACCGCCGAACCCACAGGTCCGAGACGCCCTGCAAACCGGTTGAACGCCGGCCCCGCGGCACGTCGACGATGAGCGCGGGGTCGAGCTCGGTGTGCTCCTTCCCCGCCAGGAGGCATCGAGGCTAAGCTGCCACCCGTCGGCTACCACGGGGGAGTTCACGCATGCTACGGGTCGCAACGCCGGTCGCTGCTCTGCTGGTGGCGGCGGGTGCACTGAGCGGCTGCAGCACACCGTCGGAAAACTCGCCTCCGGCTGCGAAGGTGACCCACACGGTGACCTACGAGCTGTTCCACTCCGGCGGTCCCGGATTGAAGATCGTCGGCGCCTACACCGACGAGCGTGGCGCGTCGGCGTCGTTCGACACCCCGCAGTCGACCTGGACGACGCAGGTCGCCATCGTGTATCCGGACGTCACGACCGTGGTCCTCGGCGGCAACGCCGCCCCGGACGTCGACGCCGTGATCGGCACGCAGATCCCGCAGCTGCAGTGCATCCTGTGGGTCGACGGCTCGATCGTCGCCCAGCAGCACTCGCTGAGCCCGCGGTGCGAGGCGAAGCTCACCGGCACCGTCACGACACCGAAGCCCGGCTCGCCCGCGCCATCAGCATCCCGCTGACCCGTCAGCCTCGCAGCGGCTGCGCCAGGGCCGGTGCCCAGATCCAGTGGGCCGGGCGGGTGGCGCGCGGTTGGTAGCGTCCGCGCGCATGGGTGGCATCGGGTTCTCGATCAGCATTGACGGCGACGGTGACGTCGACACGGCGCGCGTGGCGGTGTGGGAGGAGATGCGGACGTTCGCGCAGTGGTTCCATGTGCTCGGCGGCAAGGCCTACGACGAGCTGGACCACTACCTCGACGGGCTCGAACCGGCCGCGGAGCCGCACCGGGCCGGGGACCGGCGGATGTACTGGTGGTTTCCCAGCCCCGCCGGCAGCTGCCTGCGCTCGATGCTCGCCTGGGCGCACTGGTGTGCCGTCGCCGTCGCCGTCGACTGGGAGCGGGTCGGGTACGTCGCCAGGCGGCACGGGGTCACCATCACCGGGCCGCGGCCCGAAGCGACGGCGGGCGACGAGCGGTTCGTGGTCCTGCGCGACCGGCTGTGGCTCGTGGAGGACGACGGGCTGCGGGGCGACAACCTCCTGCTGCCGCTCGACGAGCTGACCGAGGAGGAGACCGGCCGCGTCGGCGCCGCGCGGAAGCGGTGCGGGTGCGTGGTCTGCGCCGGGCTGCGGCCCGATCCCGAGATCCTCGCGGCGGTGCTCGCCGACCTGCACGGGGCCGACGACGGCCGGGCCGTGCAGGCCGCGTGGCACCTCGAGCGGATGGACAGCGTCACGCCCGAAGCCCTGGAGGCGCTCGTGCGGGTCGGCGCGCAGCCCGGACGGTTCCACTACGACGACTTCAGCCACCCGATCACGCGCTGCGCCGGCCGCGTGCCCGGCGCGTGGACGCAGCTGATGGCCCTCGCGCCCGAGGTGGGCCACGACGGGAGGGACATGGCCCTGCAGGCGTTGTTCCCGTTGTACCGAGCGCCGCAGCGCACCGAGGACGAGCGGGACGCCTACCGGGCGGCGCTGCGGGCCGCCCTCGCCGAGTACCGCAGCGACACCGCGTTCTACCTGCTCAAGGACCTGGGCTAGAACGTGACCCAGCCGTCGAAGCCGCCCGGGGACGGGCAGTCGGCCCCATGGATACTCATGACCATGCGCGCCCTGCCCCGTCATCGGCTCGCCGGGCTGGCCGTCCTCGTGACGGCCGGCCTGGCCTGGCTGACGGCCTGCGACGATGCCGTCCACCACGCGCCGTCGACGAAGATGCTCATCGGTGTCTCCAACGCCGGCGGCACGCCGTCGCTGGAGGTCCGCTTCTGCTCCGGGCAGCGGACGCAGTTCATCGTGCTCCATGACGACACCACGCCGACAGCTCTACCGACAGCGGCACGGACCCAGGGTGACTTCAGCGACGACCTGTGGCACATCACGAACCAGTCCGACAACCGCTCGTCGTACACGGTCCAGTTCGGCACCGTGCCGGCGGGCTGGCGCGACGACCGGAGCGGCCCGATCGCCCTGAGCCCGGACACGGAGTATTCCCTGCGGGCGCACGGCGGACCGATGCCGTCGGTGAGAGTCACCTTCACCGGCTCGGAGGTGACGGCGCTCACCGACGGCCAGATCCTCACGGTCGGCGAGGACAACGTGTCCGAGACGGTCATGTCCTCGGCGGACTTCGAGGCGGAGGCGAAACGCCGCTGCTGACCTGCGCTTGGCGCTGGGGCCGCCCGGTTGACGTCCGGGCGGCCCTCAGGGATTACACGACGACGACGCAGGCGCCGATCTCCGACGTCGAGGCGTAGGTGGCCGCGGCCGGCATCTCGGTCGCGGTGGCCATGACCACGGTGCCGGCCGGGGTGGCGACGGGCGGTACGGTCGCCGCGACGACGTTGCCGTTGGCGTTGGTGACGACCGTGACGGCGCCGAGGAAGGTCTCCGCCGGGCTCACGCCGCCCCCGCCGCAGGCCGCGGCGGCGAAGAACTCGACCCGGAACATGGTCAACGGGGTGCTGTTCAGGCGCCAGTTGATGGTGGTGACGGCCGCGGCGAAGGTGGCGGCCGTGATGATCGGGTAGTTCTGCAGGTTGTTGGCGCCTGCGTCCGGGTCCTGGAAGTCGTTGGGCACGACCGCGGGCGGCGCCAGCGCCAGGTCGAGGTTGATGCCGAGGCCGACGTTGCCGTAGTCGAGGTTGCCGAGGATGTCGTTGCCGACCGCGCCGGCGCTCAGCGCGATCCCGGCGAGGCCGTTGAAGGCAATCCGGTTCGGCGGGACGAGCGGGTCGACCGAGCCGATGTGGTTGGTGTCGGCGTCCGTGATCAGGATGCCGTTGAGGGTGTTGGACAGGGTGATCGCGCCGGTGGGGTCGGTGCCGATCGCGTTGCCCCGGATCACGGTCTCGTCGGTGGCGGCGTCGAGCTCGATGCCGTTGGCGCGGTTGGTGCCGATCACGTTCGCCGATCCCGTGTTGTCACCGCCGATGATCGTCCGGTCGGCGCTGACCGTGATGCCGTTGCCGGTGTTGGGCAGCGGCACCAGCGTTCCGGCGGCACCGATCGCCGTGCCGATGCGGTTGCCCTTGATGTCCTGGTCGTTGCCGTCGACCCGGACGCCGTCGCCGTCGTTGCCGGAGATGGTGTTGCCGCCGCCCGCGTCGTCGGTGCCCAGGGAGTTGACGGTGCTGCTGCGCAGCCAGACGCCGTCGCCGCCGTTGCCGATGTCCACCGGGCCCATCGGTCCGGGCGCGACGCCGATGAGGTTGCCGACGATCTGGTTGGACCCGGCGATCCCGTCCACCTCGAGACCCACGCCGGTGTTGCCGGACACGACGTTGGCGGTGCCGGTGAGGAAGCCACCGATCTCATTGGAGTTGCTGCTCACCTCGATGCCGCTGTCGTTGGCGAGGGCCCCGGTGGCGGTCGCGTTGACGCCGATCAGGTTGCCGTGGACGATCGTGAAGTCGGCGCTGTTGTCGATGTCGAGGCCGATGCCGGGGTTGCCGGAGATGACGTTGCCGCCGCCGGCCTGGTCGCTGCCGATCTGGTTGCCGGCACCGTTCACCAGGATGCCGCCACTGCCGTTGCCGAGCGCGTTCGTGCCGGTCGCGTCGCTGCCGATGCGGTTGCCGAGCACCTTGGTGCCGGTGCCCTGCAGTTCGACGCCGTACAGCCGGTTGCCGGAGATGAGGTTGCGGTCGGCCGGGTGCTCGCCGCCGATCTGGTTGTCGGCGCCGAGGACGATCACGCCGGAGTCGTTGTTCTGCAGGGCGACCGCGCCGGCGTTGCCCGTGCCGATGTAGTTGCCGCGGATGAGGTTGTGATCGCCGCGCACGCAGATGCCGGCGCCGCCGCAGTCGCCGCCGGCCCCGGCGACGCTGTTGATGACGAGCCCGGACACGGCGCTGTTGTCGGCGTCGATGGTCAGGCCGGTGGTCATGAACGTTCCGTTGATGACCACGGTGAGCGTGGGCGGGGTGGTCGCGGTCGCCGGGGACGCGCCCGGTTCGGTGTAGCCGGCGATGATCAGCGGATCGGTGATCGCCGGCAGGTCGCTCTGCGGGACGATCACCCGCGGCCCGGCGCCGGGCAGGGCGAACGTGATCGAGTCGAGCCCGGGGCTGCCGTTGGCCATGTCGATGGCGTCCCGCAGCGACCCGGCCCCGGTGTCGTTGACGTTCGTGACGACGTAGATCGCGAAGGCGTTCGCCGGAGGCGCGGGCATCCCAAGGCCGGCGCAGGTGAGCACCAGGGCGGTGATCGCCGCCCGGCGGATGGTCGATCGGTTCAAAGCCGTTTCCTTTCGCCACGCCGGCCGAACGGTTCGGCCGGTCGAGTCGTGGCTCAGGGTGTCGACCAGGCCTGCCATGCACCTTGCACAAACCTTCGCCGCGCAGGCCGGCGCCGCATCCGCGGCCGCACGCGCACGCCCATAGCCCATGCCCGCCTCGCGTGCCATGCCCGCGGATGGCGCCGGCCGGCCCACGTGAGCCTGTAAGACGAACGGCCCCTGACGCGACGACGGTGGGCGAGGTCCGCTGTGCATTTGTGCATGTGAATTGCACGCGGACGTTGAGTGTCCCCACCTACGCTCCGCCGGCACGACCAATCCGAGTGCATTGTCCGGTGGCCGCGCGCCGTGGTCATGATCCACGGCCGCGCCACGGAAAGTACAACGAAGGAGAACAAGTGGTCAAAATAGGATATCGAAGGGCCCGTCCAGGTCCCTTCGCCGGCCGATGGGGTCGGCTGCTGGCGGGTGTGCTGGTGGCGCTGGCCGTCAGCACGGGCAACGTGGTGGTGCTGCCGACGACGGCGCACGCGGCGCCCGTCTCGACCGACCCGGAACAGCGCCGCCGGGGCCTGTTCTCGGCGTACATGCGCAGCCGGACGAGCGGTCATGAGGGCCTGCGCAACATGTACGTCAGCGCGGAGATGGTCGGCTACAAGCAGCTGAACCCGAACGCCACGGCGAGGCAGGTGCTCGAACACGGCGTCAAGATGAACGAGTACTACAAGAGCCACCTGGTCGCCAACGACCTGGAACGCCCGATGTACCTGTTGGCGACCAAGCTTCTCGAGCTGACCGCGAAGAATCCGGCCGGCTCGATCGCCGCCCCCATCCTGCAGCAGATGATGCAGGAGACGCTCGGCAAGCAGCTGACCAAGTACGGGACGATGGTCGACGAGATCTATGCGTCGCAGTTCGAGAGCGCATACCTCACCCAGGTCTTCCAGGTCATGGACAACCAGTGGACCGCGGTGGCCACCTACGGCGCCAACGACCCGGAGTTCCGCGCCGCGTGGAACGGCTACATCGGCGCCCTGTACGGCGTCTCGGCCGACGCCACCGTGGAGGCGCTCGAGGCCGACCCACTGATCGGTACGTTCGTCGACGTACAGGCGCTGAAGGATCTCCAGGTCAACTCCGATCTCTACATCGCGGAGGGTAACCGGCAGCTGACCAAGCTGCTCAAGGAGATCAACGCGCAGGTCGGCGCGACCAACACGGAGCTCGATCGGTTGAACACCAAGTTCCCCGTGCAGGGCGCCAACCCGAGCCCGTCCGACTATGAGGTGGCGAAGGCCAACGCGGCGGCCCGGCAGGTGTGGATCGACCAGGCGGCGGGCGCGGTGAAGCTGCTGTCGATCCTGGTCGGCTTCGCCAACAAGGATGCGGGCAAGTTCGTGTCGGTCGCCGGCAACGCGGCCGTCCAGATCGCCACGGCGGTCAACAACTTCCTGCCCACGATCGCGGCCAAGGGTCTGAGCGGCGCGCTGTTCTCGATGACCGGCATCGGGCTGGCCGCCAACGTGCTCGGCGCTGTCCAGTCGCTGTTGCCGCTGTTCGCGGCCGGGCCGTCACCGGAGCAGCAGATCCTCGAGCAGATGACGGCACTGAAGGAGCAGGTCAAGGACCTCAAAGACGAGATGAACGAGCGGTTCGACCGCATCGAGACGGCTCTGGGGAATCTCTACGACGCGCTGTACGACCAGTTCGACGTGGTGGTGAAGCTGCACCAGGCGACCCAGGCCCAGCTCGAGACGATCACGGCCCGCCTCGCCAAGCTGACGGGGCAGGTGGACTACTGGGGTCATGCACTCCTCACGGCCTACCAGCAGAACGAGAAGAGCGCAGTCGTCAAAACGATGAACAACTCGCTGGACTACCGGTTCAGGGCCGGCCGGGAGATGTCGTCCACCTACTACTACGACGCGGCGACGTCCCTGCAGGATGCCGCGTCGAACGTGAGCAAAGTTCACCCGCAGGCCGCGCCAGTCGACGTGCAAGCTCCGGAGAACGTGCTGCGCGACTACGGGCAATACGGTTCCATCGCATGGCTGAACAAGTACGCCCGCGACAACCTCGGCATGCCGCAAGCGAGCGAAGCCACCGGCACGCCATCGGTGGAGTTCTGGCTGCTGGCCGCCGAGGGTTACAAGACGCTGCTCGCGCAGAACCCGGCGCAGGCGTCGACGGTCAACGGCGTGACGGCTGACGTCACCAACGCGGGCGAGGCCATCCAGTACGCGGTGCGGCAGTTCAGCCTGCCACAGCCGGCAGGAGGCCCGCGGCTGAACCCGGTCTACACGAAGTTGCTGGAGACCTACCGCACCACCGCGTCCGCGATGGCCACCGAGTTTCAGAAGAAGGAGCTCGCCGCGCTGAACCAGGCCACGGACGTCAACCTCGCCGGACTGCCCAGCCAGCAGGTGCCGAAGCCGGCCGAAGAGCCGGGCGGCATCTCCGTCTGCGCCGGGTCCGGCATGACCGCCTCCCGCCCGAGCAACGTGGTCAGCCTGGACCTGAACGAGTTGTGGGTCGCCAACCGCGGACGGGCTGAGACCCCGGTGCAGACCTGCTACCAGGCCGCGTGGGTCAACATGACCGAGCCGCCGGAGCAAACCGACAAGCCCTACGCGCTCTACGCCGACCTGGAGGTGCAGTTCCGGGTGCAGCAGGTGTGGAACGGCCAGCCGGTCGTCGCGCGCACCTGGACGAAGGTGATCCCGTACGGGAAAATGGCGCAGGTCTACCCGCCGCGGGACACCCGCAAGTCGTGGCTGACCAAACCCGACGACGCGATGCGGGCGAACTGGGTGTCGACGTACAAGGCGACGTTCCAGCAGTCCGCCACCCGCTCCGACAATGCCGAAGCGGTGCGGAAGGTGCGTGACTGGCTGTACGGCGCAGCCGGGCAGTACTACGCAGACGTGACGCGAGAGCTGGTCACACCCGGTACGACGCTCAACGACCTCAACACGACGCTCACCCGGACCGTCATGCTGCTCGAGGCATACACGAAGCTCGGCTTCGCGAAGTCGATGCGGCAGGACGAGAGGGTCGGGCTCTACCTGCTGGGGACGGAGCGGGTGCCGTCGGACCACGGCGAGCAGCGGGTGCTGACGCCGTTCCAGACCGCTCGCGACAACTACTGCTCGTCCGTGACGGGCGACGGCAAGTGCGTGGTGAAGGCCCCGGAGGAAGGCAAGCCGGAGCCGACCGCGACCGCCGGCCAGAAGCCGACGTTCGTTCCCTGCACGAACTACACCACGAAGGATCCGATCGGAGGGTGCTTCAACGAGCTGCAGGGCACCCGGTCCGAACTGCTGCGGCAGCGCCTCGAGGAAGCCACTGTCCGGATCGCCACCGTGCCGGGATTCACCGAGGGTATCGCCGCGGTGGACTACATGCTCGGCGCCATCCAGACGGCCGAGCAGGTCGCCAAACACCCGCTCGACCTGGCCTACGGGAAGCCCGCGACCGCGTCCAGCGTGGAGATCCCGGCCCTGGCGGCGATGTACGCCGTGGACGGCGACCCCGGCACCCGGTGGTCGAGCCTGTACAGCGACCCGCAGTGGCTGCAGGTCGACCTCGGCTCGACGAAGTCGATCTCCCGGGTGCGGCTGACCTGGGAGTTGGCGTACGCGCGGGGCTACGAGGTCAAGTTGTCCAACGACGGGACCAACTGGGACCCGGTCTACTCGACGGGTGAAGGGGACGGCGGCGTGGACGACCTCACGGTGGAGGGATCGGGCCGCTACCTGCGGATCTACGGCACCGCCCGGGGCACGTCGTATGGCTACTCACTGTGGTCGGTCGAGGCCTTCGCATGACGTCCCTCTGACGGCATGGCGTCGCGGCGCGCGGGCAACGCGCGCCGCGACATCCTGCACGGGACGGTGTGCTCCCGGCGCTTCCGGCTTCCATGGACGATCCACCACCGATCCCGCCGTGCGCCGCGGAGTCGCGGGCGGTGGGCTCCGGCCCTGAGCGGTGCTTCAATGATGACCATGCCGCTCGACGAGTTGCGCCACTTGCTAGCCCGTCACGCTCGGCGCGATCTGAGCTCGCCCATCGATGACGTCCGTATCTTCCGGGCAGACCGGCCCAACCCGCCGACGCCGACCACCTACGGCAAGGTGCTGGCTCTCGTCGCCCAGGGCACCAAACGCTTCGCGCTGAACGACCGGCTGTACGAATATCACGCTGGGCAGTACGTCATCGCCTCGGTCGACCTGCCCGTGACCGCGTACTTCGCTCGGGCCAGTCCGGAGGAACCCGCGCTCGGCTTCGGCCTGACCCTGCGACCGGCCGTCGTCGCCGAGGTGCTCCTGCGGGCTGACCCGGCGGGACTGCCGGACGCCGCTCCCGGCACGCCGCCCGGCCTGGCCGTCAGCACCGCCCCCGCCGAGTTGATCGACGCCGTCGTCCGTCTTGTGCGCCTGCTCGACCAGCCCCGGGACATCCCCATGATCGCACCCCTGATCAAGCAGGAGATCATCTGGCGGCTGCTCACCGGTGAACAGAGCAGCATGCTGCGCCAGTTCGGCCTGCCCGACAGCAGCCTCAGTCACATCGCGCGCGCTGTGCAGTGGATCCGCGACAACTACGCGCAAAGCTTCCGGGTCGAGGAGGTGGCACAGCAGGCAGGCATGAGCGTCTCCGCGTTCCACCGCAACTTCCAGGCCGTCACCTCGATGAGCCCCATCCAGTACCAGAAACAGATCCGACTGCAACGCGCCAGGCTGCTGCTCGCCGCGAACCCCGGGGACATCGCCGGGATCAGCCGCCGCGTCGGCTACGAGAGCCCGGCACAGTTCAGCCGCGAGTACCGCCGGCTCTTCGGTGGTCCGCCGCGCCGGGACGCCGCCCGCCTCAACCCTCATGCTCGAACCAACGCACCGGCGAACCCCAGCAGCGGTTGATCAGAACTCGCCTTCTCTTGCTTGATTCTGCCCGCCTGCCCGGCCGGCCGCTTCTGCGATGGTTTCCGATGTAGCCTGCCCGAACAGAGACCCCTTGGTCGTCCTGTAGTCGGTACGAGGTCGGCTGATGGCCGACAAGCAGACAACGGGTGTGTAGGTGCGGGGAGGCCGGTATCGAGCTGTTCGGGCGTCACGCTGAGCTGGCACAGATCTCCGACTTCCTCGACGGTGTACGACGTGGCGGTGACGTCCGGCTGATCTGCGGCGAACCGGGTGTCGGCAAGTCTTCTCTCATGACTGCCGCGGAGGAACTCGCCATCTCCGCCGGGATGCGGGTGCTGCGGGCGTCCGGGTCGGAGTTCGAAGCCGACGTCAGCTACTCCTGTCTCAACCAGTTGTTCCTGCCCGTGCACGCCGACCTGGACCGTCTCCCGTCCGGTCCGCGCGAGGCGCTGTCAGTGGCGCTCGGCTTCGGCGCCGGCGCGCTTCCGGACGTCCTTCTGGTCTGCAACGCCGCGCTGCTGCTTGTCGCGGAGGTCGCGGCCGACGTGCCGGTCGTCCTGGTGGTCGACGACGTGCACTGGATCGATCGCGCGACCGCGGTCGTCCTCGGATTCATCGCCCGGCGGCTGGCGGGCCGCCGGGCCGGGCTGCTGGTCTCGGCCAGAACGGAAACGGTGAGCTTCCTCGACCTGCGCGGGCTGTCGGAGCAGGTCGTCGAGCCGCTCGGCAACGAGGCGGCCGGGCGGCTGGTCGACGCCCATCACCCGCAGATGCCGGCGACGGTACGGCGCCGCCTGCTCGACCTCGCACAGGGCAATCCCCTCGCGTTGCTGGAGCTGCCGTCCACGCTGCTGGGTTCCGTTCAACGCGCCGGGACGCAACCCGAGGTGGTCCCTCTCAGCGACCGGCTACAGGCGGTCTTCGCGGCACGCCTCGCCGGACTGCCCGAAGCGACCCGACAGGTACTGCTGCTCGCCGCCTTCGAGGGCGCCGGCGACGTCCGGGTGCTCCGCGCGGCCCTGTCCGACCGGTCCAGCCTGGCCGACCTGGCCCCCGCGGAGCGCGCGCATCTCGTGCGCGTGGACGACGCCACCGCCCGGATGGCGTTCCGGCATCCGCTGATCCGGTCGGCGATCGTGGCGATGTCCACTCATGAGGAACGCCGCAGCGCGCACATCGCCCTCGCAGGCGCCCTCGTCGAAGACCGGGAACGCCGCGCATGGCACCTGGCGGCGGCCGCCACCGGCTTGGACGAGGCGGTGGCGGAACTCCTCGAGGACGCGGCGCATCGCGTGATGCTCCGCGGGGATGCGCTCGCCGCGATCGCGGCCCTGGTTCGCGCCGCTGAACTGAGCAGCACCAGCGCCGGCCGGGGACGGCGGCTCGCGGAGGCGGCGTACATCGGCGCGGAGGCCAGCGGCGCCATCGACGATGCCAAGATCCTGCTGACCGACGCACGCCGAGCTTCGCCGGACTCCGCCGGCTCGCTGCACGCGGCCAACGCGGCCGTCTTCCTCATGATCAACACGGATGGCGACGTGAATACCGCGCACCGGCTGCTGACCGGCGCCATCGAGACCGGCGACCACGGCTACCGCGCCGACGATCCCGCCCTCGTCGAGTCCATGCACACGCTGCTGCTGTTGTGCTGGTACGGGAGCACGCCGGACTACTGGAAACCGTTCTTCTCCGTCTTGCGAAGGCTCCAGCCCCAGCCGCCGGACGTACTCGCGCTGGCGAGCGAGAGTTTCGCCGATCCGGTACGCACCGGGACGGCTGCGCTGCCGAGGGTCGACGCGATCCTGCAGACGCTGACCGACGATGCGGATCCCACCCGCATCATGCGGATCGGCACGGCCTCGGTCTATCTCGATCGCCTCGGCGACTGCCGGGAGTCGTCCTGGCGCCTGGTCCAGCAGGGTCGGGAGGGCGGAGCACCCCGCCGGCACCTCGGGGCCCTGATGCACCTGTGCCTCGACGACTATCTGGTCGGACGGTGGGACGAGGCTGAGGAACTCGCGGCCGAGGGGCAGCGGATCTGCGACACGAGCGGCTTTCCGTTCTTCGCATGGTATTTCCGGTACAACCGGGCGATCCTCGCCGCCGGCCGGGGGCGTTTCGAGGAGGCGTACGCGCTTGCCGACGAGATCACCCACTGGGCGCTGCCCCGTGGCGTGGCGGCCGCCGCACTGTTCGCCCATCATCCACGGGCGCTCGCCGCCCTGGGGCAAGGTGACTACGACGCCGCGTTCGGGTACGCCGCCGCCATGAGCCCGCCCGGTGTCCTCGCCTCTCATGTGCCGCACTGCACGTGGGTCATGTTCGACCTGGTCGAGGCGGCCGTACGCACCGGGCGTACGGTCGAGGCCAGGGCCCACGTCGAGGCGATGCGCACCGCGAACGTGGCGGCGCTGTCGCCGCGCATGGCCCTGCTCCAGGCCGGCGCCGAGGCTCTTGTCCTCGACGGCGATGAACCGGCGACCCGTCTGGAAGCGGTGCTGGCCGGTGCCGCGGCGAAACGGTGGCTGTTCGACGGGTCCCGGGCGCAGTTGGTCCTGGGCGAGAAACTCCGTCGGAGCCGGTCATCAGCGCATGCCCGCCGGCACCTTCTCGCCGCGCGCGACGGATTCGCCGCCATGGCGGCCGAACCGTGGCTCGCCAGGGTCGACGGGGAGCTGCGCGCCTCCGGGCACCGGCCGGCCCCGCAGCAGCGGGGCGGTCTGAGCGCGTTGACGGCGCAGGAACTGCAGATCGCGCAGCTGGCGGCGAGCGGCATGACGAACAAGCAGATCGCCGAGCGCCTGTATCTGTCGCACCGGACAGTCGGCGCTCACCTGTACCGGATCTTCCCCAAGCTGGGCGTCACGTCCCGGGCCGGACTCCGGGACGCGATGTCGCCGCCTGCTGCTGAGAAGACTGCGCGCTGAGCTCGTCGGCCTGCGTCTCCTTCTCCTCGAGCAGCCGCTCCAGCAGCCGCCTGCTGGTGGGATCGTCGTTGCCGATCCAGCGCACCGCCTCCTGCAACGTCTGAACGAGAATCCGCACCCCGACGAGGTTCTGCGTCACGATGCCGGCGAGGTCGCCGTCGCCGAACGTCCGGAAGGCGACCCGGGACCGGGCGCTCAGGTGCTGCGGGTCGTACTCGCCGGCGAACCCGAGCTGCCGGATCCGCGCTGCGAGCAGCCGTGCGCCACCGCGGTCCGCGTCGGCGCAGGCGAACAGGAACTCCGCGAGCGGCCGGCCCGACGGCGCGCGGACGACGATCGCGTGCTGCTCGTACTGCAACGACGACACGACCAAACTGGCCAGCAGCACGTTGAGCAGACGCGTGGTCGCCACCAGATCGACGCGGTTCGACGGCGTGACGGGCCCGTCGTCCAGGTCGAACAGGGCACGGTCGCGGACCTCGCGCGTACGCAGCACGGCGGGCGGCGATGCGGGTTCTTCCCGTCCTGATGGCGTCACGTCATCGATGGTGGAACGCGGCCCGCACCACATGCATCCGTCAAACGACCTAACCGACGGCCGGAGTACCGCCGCTGGGCGGCACCACCGGCCCAGAACCGGGTCGCTGTGATCGGTCACACCCGCCCCGCGCGCCGGCCGTTCCGGCATGACCGGTTAGGTCATCCGCCGCCGGCGGGCCGGATCCTCGAAGTCGGATGACTGATGAAGCCCGATCGGGCCGCATCGACAGTGGAGCTCGTACACATCACGTCGATCGCCACCGGATCACGGCGGCACCGAACGAGGAGATTGGCCGATGACCATCAGCTACGGCTTCCACGCCACCATGACCGCCCAGCCCGGAAAGGGCGACGAGCTGGTCGGCTTCCTGCTCACCTCGCCGTCGCTGGCGAACGAGGACTGCGTCGTCTTCCTGATCGGCCGCTCGGCCGGCAACCCCGACGTCGTCCACGTCACCGAAGGTTGGACGACCGAGGAGGCGCACCACGGGTTCTTCGCCACCGACGCCGCGCGGACGCTGATGGCGCAGCTCCAGCCGCTGATCGCGGGCGAGCCGGAATACGTCGACGAAGTGCCGATCGGCGGCAAGGCAGCCATCTGAGACCGCCGAAGGACAACCGGCCGTTCCCGACCACCCACAGCGAAGGAATCCGTCATGACACTGGCAAGTCCCCCTTTCGACCCTGAGCTGCGCACGCTCCTTGCCGACGTGCCGCTCGTGCCCGAGCTCAACCATGAGGTCCTCGCCCAGATCCGGCCGTTCTCGTCGGCGCCGGTGGAGCCGCTGCTCGAGGGCCGCACGATCGACCGGCGCGACGTCGGCATCGCCGGCCCGGACGGCACGCGCATTCCGCTGTCGGTGTTCAGCCCCGCGGGCCCGAACCGCTCCACCGCAGCGCCGTGCGTCTACTGGATGCACGGCGGCGGCATGGTCATGGGCGATCGCTTCTCCCAGATCGACATCCCGCTGGAGTGGCTCGACCTGTTCGGCGCCGTCGTCGTTTCCGTGGACTACCGGCTGGCGCCGGAGGCCACCGGCACGAGCCTGGTCGAGGACTGCTACCGCGGCCTGCTGTGGGTGGCGGAGCACACCGACGAGTTGGGCGTCGATCCGGACCGCATCGTGGTCGCCGGTGCCAGCGCCGGCGGTGGCCTCACCGCGGGGGTCGCGCTGCTGGCCCGCGACCGCGGCGGCCCGTCGATCGCCGCCCAGGTGCTGATCTGCCCCATGCTCGACCACCGCAACGACACCACGTCCAGCCGTCAGTACTCCGGTGCGCCCGGAGTGTGGACGCGGGAGATGAACGAGTTCGGATGGCGGTCGGTGCTCGGCGACACGGCCGGCGACACCGTGCCCGCGTACGTCTCACCCGCCACGGCCGGTGACCTCTCCGGCCTGCCGGACGTCTACATCGACGCCGGCACCGCGGAGGTCTTCCGCGACGAGGCCGTCGCCTACGCCAGCCGCATCTGGGCCGCCGGCGGCCAGGCCGAGCTGCACATCTGGGCCGGCGGCTTCCACGGGTTCGACGCGTTGTACCCGCACGCGCGGCTCTCGGCCGTGGCGCGGCGTACCCGCAGCGACTGGCTCACCCGTCTCCTGACCCGGGCCGCCGGGTCGGCCCGGCCGCAGGTCTCCGGGCAAGGAGCCGGGCGATGAGGTCTGAGCACCGGGCAGCGTTCCTGCGAGAGTTCCTCCGCGACCCGTTCACCGTCGCCGCGGTCGCCCCCAGCGGCGCGTCGCTGGCCGACCTGATCACCGCGCCCGTGCCCCGCAACGGGAATCCGCTGGTCGTCGAACTCGGCCCCGGCACCGGAGCGTTCACGGCCGCCGTCCAGCGCCGGCTCGCCGGCCGCGGGCACCACCTCGCGGTCGAGGTCAACGAACGGTTCGCGGGCCTCCTGGCCGGCCGGTACCCGCAGACCGACGTCGTTGTGGCCGACGCACGCGACCTCCGCGAAGTGCTGGCCGAACGGGGCCACCACCACGCGGACGTGATCGTGAGCGGCCTGCCGTGGGCGGCGTTCGCCGGGGACCAGCAGGACGACCTCCTGGGTGCCGTCACCGACTGCCTCGCCCCGGACGGCGCGTTCGCCACGTTCGCCTACACCCTCGCCCGCTGGGCTCCGCCCGCCCGGCGACTACGACGGTCGCTGGACACCCGGTTCGAGGAGGTCGTGGCCGGCCGCACGGTGTGGGCCAACGTGCCGCCGGCATTCGTCTACTTCTGCCGGCGGCCCAGGGTACCGGCGCGGTCGCACGCCCTGGTGCCAGCCTGACAACCGTTACCGGAAAGGAGAGTTGGCCATGGGAAAGCAGCGTTCCCTCCCCGCCGTACGCCCGGTCGGCCAGGATCATCGCGCGACGCCGTTCGAGCTGTTCTTCGACCTCGTCTACGTCTTCGCGACGACCCAGATCACCGGATTTCTGGCGCACGAGCACAGCGCGTACGGTGTCCTGCAGGGATTGTTGATCCTCGCCCTGCTGTGGGGGACGTGGTCCGGCTACACCTGGCTGGGCAACCATTCCCGGGCCGACAAAGGCCTGCTGCGGGCGGGAATGGTCGGTGCGATGGCGGCGATGTTCGTGGTCGCCCTGACCATTCCCGAAGCCTGGCACGACACGCCCGGCGGCCTGTACGGCCCTGTGGTGCTGGTGTGCGCCTACGTCCTCGTCCGATGGGTGCACCTCACGGTGTACGCCGTGGCCGCGACCGGCGACGCCGGTCTGCGGCACCAGATTGCGGTCACCTGGCTGCCGCTGCTGGCGGGTGCGGCCCTGCTGCTCTGCGGGGTGCTGCTCGGCGGCTGGGCCCAGGTGCTGCTGTTCGCTGTCGCCCTGCTGGTGGACTGGGCCGGCATCTACCTCACCGCCAGGCACGGCAACTGGCGGCTGCACAGCCCGGTGCACCTCGCCGAACGACATGGCTTGTTCATCATCCTGGTCCTCGGCGAGTCGGTCGTCGCGATCGGTGTGGGCGCCGCCGACCAGCCCATCGGTGTGCCCCTGGTGGTTGCCGCCGTCCTCGGCGTCGGCGCCGCCGTCTGCCTCTGGTGGTTGTACTTCGACGTGGTGGCGCCCGCGGCTCAACGCCGCCTCGGCGACGTGCGCGGCCGGGCGCGGGTCAGCCTGGCCGTCGATGCGTACACCTATGGTCACTTCCCCCTGATCGCCGGCATCGTGCTCGTCGCGCTCGGCGTGGAGGGTGTGGTCGCCCACGCCGGTGAGAGCCGGCCGTTGGGGGCCTTCTCCGCGCTGTCCCTCTTCGGCGGTGCGGCGCTCTACCTCATCGGGCATCTGCTGTTCGAGCGCCTCATGCACCATGCGTGGAACCCGCCCCGCCTGGTGACGGCCGGCGCGCTCGTCGCCGCCTGCCCGGCGGCTGCCGTCCTCGCGCCGATTGCCGCGCTCGCCGGCCTGGTCACGATCCTGACCGTTCTGATCATCGTCGAGACCGTCCGGCACGAACGGAGTCCGCGGGCCGTCGCGCAGCCGATCGAGGCGCCGGCGGGAACGACCGAAATCGAAGAGGATCGAGCAAGCATTTGCGAGCATTGAAATAGCCGTTTCACCTGCACAGCTGATTACATCAGTGCATTGTCCGGCTTTTCCGAATGTCATTCCTGCTTCCGATTCAGACTGGTGAGAGGACGACGATGACCGATCACACGAGCAGCGACATATCGCTGCGGGTCAACGATGTGATGCACCGGCTGTCGGTGGACAACCGCCGGACGCTGCTCGATGCGTTACGGGAAGACCTGGGCGTCACCGGTCCGAAGAAGGGCTGCGACCACGGGCAGTGCGGCGCCTGCACGGTGCTGCGCGACGGCCGGCGGGTGGTCTCCTGTCTGACCCTCGCGGTCGCCGCCGACGGTGCCGCGATCACGACCGTCGAAGGGCTGGCCGGCGAGGGCGAACTGCGGCCGATCCAGGAGGCGTTCCTGCGTTTGGACGGTTTTCAATGCGGCTTCTGCACACCCGGGCAGATCTGCTCGGCGGTCGGGATGCTCGCCGAGTACGCGGCCGGCTGGCCTAGCGCCGTCACTGCCGGCGACTCGCCGGACCGGGCGCCGGACCTGGACGAGGCCGAGGTACGCGAGCGGATGAGCGGCAACCTGTGCCGTTGCGGGGCGCACCCGTCGATCGTCCGCGCGGTGCTCGAGACGGCCGTTCGTGAAGGGGTGACAGGGTGAAGGAGTTCGCTTACCGGCGCGCGACTCAGGTCCGCGATGCGCTGACAGCGGTGGCGGAGAATGCCGGCGCCCGGTATCTGGCCGGGGGCACGAATCTCGTCGATCTGATGAAGGGCGGCGTCGAGGCGCCGACCCGGCTGGTGGATATTCGGCAGCTTCAGCTGGACGGTGTCCGCGACGCACCGGACGGGGGGCTGGTGATCGGTGCGACCACGACGAACAGCGACGCTGCCGCGCATCCCGAGGTGCGACGCCGGTTCCCGGCGCTGACCCAGGCCATCCTGGCGGGCGCGTCCGGCCAGTTGCGGAACATGGCCACGGTGGGCGGGAACCTGTTGCAACGCACACGGTGCGGCTACTTCGCAGACCTCTCCCAGCCGTGCAACAAACGGGTTCCGGGCAGCGGATGCTCCGCGCTCGCCGGGGTCCACCACAACCACGCCGTCCTCGGCCGCTCCGAGCATTGTGTGGCCACCCACCCCTCGGACATGGCGGTGGCGCTGGCCGCGTTCGACGCGGTCGTGCACTACGAGACGCTCGACGGCGCCGGCGAGATCCCCCTGTCACGGTTCTACCTGCCGGTCGGTGAGCGTCCGGACCTGGAGACGGCGTTGCCACCCGGCGCGCTGATCACCGCAGTCGCCCTGCCGGGGTCCGCGGTGAACCCTCGGTCGCGGTACCGCAAGGTCCGCGAGCGCGCGTCGTACGCCTTCGCGACGGTCTCCGTCGCCGCCGCGCTGGACATCTGTGACGGCGTGGTGCGCGACGTCCGCATCGCTCTCGGCGGCGTGGCGTCACGGCCCTGGCGCGCCCACTCCGCGGAGGCCGTCCTCCGCCACACCCGGCCCACCACCGACCGGTTCCGGATCGCCGCCGAGGCGGAGCTGGACGCCGCGGAGCCGTTGCCCGGCAACGGATACAAGGTGACGTTGGCGCGGAACCTCATCGGGGCCGTGCTCGGTGAACTCGCTGGAACGGAGAACGACCGATGAACACAGACCCCACTTCCGGCGCTGTCGGTGCCCCCCGCTCGCGGATCGAGGGCCGGCTCAAGGTCACCGGCGCGGCCCGGTACGCCTCGGACGTACCGATGCCGGACCTCGCCCACGGCTGGATGGTGACCGCCACCATCTCCCGGGGCCGCATCCGCGACATCGACGCCGCCGGCACCCTGGCCATGCCGGGCGTGCTGGGGGTGCTCGACCACCGCAACGCGCCCCGCCTCAATCCCCGGGCCGGCAACTACTTCGGCCCGGATGGGAGCCTGCAGCTGCTGCAGGACGACGTGATCCCGTACGCGGGCCGGCCGATCGCGCTGGTGGTGGCGGAAACACCGGAGCAGGCACGGGCGGCGGCGGCAGCGCTGCGGGTGACCTGCGACGTCGAGCCGCACGACTTGGACTTCCACCTGGAGCATCCTGCCGCCCGTCCGGCGTCGACCGCCTTCGGCCCGGAGGCGGACACCGGCGACATGGACGCGGAACTGGCGGCGGCCGCGGTCGTGGTCGACGAGCGGTACTGCACCCCCGAGGAGAGCCACAGCGCCCTGGAACCCCATGCCGCAACCGTGTGGTGGGAGGACGGGCACGTGTACGCCGTGGACTCCAACCAGGGAGCGTTCAGCGTGTCCGAGGTCCTGGCCGCGTTGTGGTCCATCGACCGTGAGCGGGTCCACATTCGCGCCGAGCATGTCGGCGGCGGTTTCGGCGGCAAGGTCGCCTGCGGCCCGCCGGTGATCCTCGCATCGATGGCCGCCGAACGGTTCGGACGTCCGGTGCGGATCGCCGTGACCCGGGAACAGGTCTTCGAGGCGACCGCGTCCCGCCCCCCGACGGAGCAGTCGATCCGCGTCGGTGCCGACGCCGACGGCCGCCTTCTCGTCATCCACCACCGGGCGGCGTACGCCCTCTCCCCGCTCGCCGAGTATATCGAGTGGTGCACCGAGCAGGCCAAAATCCTGTACGCGGCACCGGCGATCCGCACCCAGCTCACCGCCGTACCCCTCGACATCCTGCCACCGGCCTCGATGCGCGGACCCGGCGCGACGCCCGGCTCGTTCGCCCTGGAGTCGGCGATCGACGAGGTGGCGGAGCGGCTGGAGATGGACCCGCTGGACCTGCGCCTGCGCAACCAGCCCATGGTCGCGCCCGTGTCGGGCCTGTCGTTCAGCAGCCGGCGCCTGGTTTCCTGCCTGCGGGAGGGTGCACGCCGATTCGGCTGGACGGCCCGCGACCGGCGTCCCCGCTCGCGGCGCGAGGGCCCGTGGCTGATCGGCAGCGGCATGGCCACGACCTCGTTCGGCGCCGGGGTGTTCCCGTCGTCGGCGTCGATCACCGCGGAGAAGGACGAGACGTTCACGGTGTCGATCGGCGCGAGCGACATCGGTACGGGTGCCCGTACCGCGCTGACCGCGGTCGCCGCCGACGCGCTCGGGGTCGGCACGGACAAGATCCGGATCCGGATCCGGATCGGCGACAGCGACCTCGGCATGGCTTGGGGCGCGGGCGGCTCCCGCGGAACGACGTCCTGGTCCTTCGCCATCCTCGAAGCCGCCAAGAAACTCCGGGACAACCTGGGCGACCCGGCACGGCCGGTGACCGCGACGGCGGACACCACTGCGATGATCAATTTCCAGCCGGACCGCGAGCGGCAGACCTACAGCGCCGTCTTCACGGAGGTCGCCGTCGACACAGCGACCGGCGAGGTGCGGGTACGCCGACTGCTCGGCATGTTCGCCGTGGGCCGGGTGATCAACCCCCTGCTGGCCCGGAGCCAGGTGATCGGCGGGATGATCATGGGGCTGTCCATGGCCCTGCACGAGGAGAGCCTGCGGGACCCACGGACCGGCAGACAGACCAACGGCGACTTCGCCGGCTACCACATCGCCGCGCACGCCGACGTACCCGACATCGAGGCCGACTTCGTCCCGGACTACGAGCCCCAGGACCCGTCGGGGTTCAACGGTCTCGGCGAGATCGGCACGGCCGGCACCGCGGCGGCGATCGCCAACGCCGTGTGGCATGCCACAGGCACCCGCCAGCGGATCCTCCCGATCCGCCTCGACCGCGTGCTGGAGCCGGCAACCACGGTCGACATCGCCGGCGAACTCCGTGTTGCGTAAGGCCTGGCCATTCATCGACGCCCATCGCCAGGCGGGGCGCCGCGTCGTTCTCGCCCGGCCGGTCAGCCGACGGCGACCAGTTTGGGGTGGGCGGCGAGGAAGCCCTTGACCCGGTCGGTGCGGACGGCGGTGAGCAGGTTGATGGTGGTCTGGTCGAGCTCTTCGGCGGTGCCGTTGCCGGGCGACTGGTTGAACGTGCCCTCGTTCGACTTGATGGTGACCACGTCGTCGCCGCTCACGCCGCGCATGGCGTACGCCCAGTCGGCCAGGTCGATGCCACCGCTGTCGATGGTGATCGCCTTGCCTGCGCCCTCGATGACCTTGTTGAACCGCACGCGTACCTGCTGGCGTTCGTGATGACGCGTTTCCGGTCCGGCCCGGCCGCGCGCCTCGACCCGTTCACGGGCGCTTGGCAGCCACCGGTCGGCGCACTGCCGCCGCTGCTGGCGGTGCTGGCCGGCGGCACGATCCTCGCGGTGCTGGCCGCAGCGGCGACCGGCGACAGCACGCGTGGTCCCGTCCACACACCGCCAGAACAGCACGCGTTGCCTTCCATGCCGAACGTCCAGTGACACGCCGCCCCCGCCAGGCGCGGCGTCACGCCGGGACCGCGGAGCCCTACTGGCGCCCGCCAGGACCGCGAATGCGCGCCGGGAACAGGCAGCAGCGCCCTGCAGCGCCGCCACGGCGGGCCGCAGCTGCTGCCGTCACCTCTGCCTCCCGCAACGACCCTCAATACGTCGTGCATCACCGGGGTAGGAGCTGCTCCACGGCGGTCAGGGGTAGGGCGGTGAAGCCGGCCTCAGCGGCGCGTTCGTAAGTGCCGCTACCGGGGATCTCCGTCAACGGGCCGTGGAATGGTGTGCCGCCGGCCGGCCGGACGTCCCAGCAACCGCCGGAGATGCCGAAGATCACCTGGTGGTCCACGACAGGCGACTGGATAACCGTCACGCCGAGGGGTGAGTTCCGCGCCGCCTGCGGAAACACGAACCCGAACAGGGCGCCGTCCGGCCCCCAGAGCGGCCCCGGGTTGCCCCGCGCGATGGCGTCGCCCTTCAGCGGCGGCAGCTGCGGTGTTTCGATCCACACCATGGTGCCGTCCGGGATGTCCGGTCCGGCGAGGGTACGCACAGCGGTCAGCGTCATCTCGCTGTTGAACGGACCGTCGGGACCGATCCGCCCCGTCAACCTACCGCTGGCCACGACGATCGACGCCCCGAGCTCGAGCACCTGCCGCATCCGCTCGCCCAGCGACATGGGGACGCACGCCTCCGCGGCGGCCATCGGCGCGGTGTCGTCCGGCGAACGGGGTTGCTCGCGCAAGGCGAACCAGCCGATCGGCACCAGCAGAACGCCCACGATCACGGCTGCCGCGACGGTGATGCGCCGCCGGCTGCGGGTCCGGCGCCGCGCGCCCAGTAGCCCGAGAACCGTGTCCGGGTCGGGGTCATGCTGCGCGAGTGCCTCCCGCAGCTGAGATTCTTCCATGTCAGGCCTTCTTCTCCTAAGTTGCCGTCAGCCGCAGCGCCGACCGTGCGTGCGACAGGTGCGAGCGGACGGTGGCGGTGGAACAGCCGAGCACTGCGGCGATCTCGTCGTCCGTCTGGTCGTACAGGTAGCGCAGCACGACTGCGGCCCGTTGCCGGGCCGTCAGCCCGGCGAGGAGCCGCTGGACCTCCTCGCGGTCCTCGACGGCGCGGTATGTGTCCGTGTCGGTCCGGTCCAGCACAGCCGGGTCGGCAGTCACCTCGGTGCGCCGCCGTTGCCGTTTGCGGGCGTCCGACAAGAACGTGCTGAGGACGATGCGCCGCACGTACGCCACCGGTTGCCGCATCCCGGAGATGCGCCCCCACCTGGCCGAAGCGGCGAGCAGTGCGTCGGCCAGATGGGCGGCTTCCAGCTGGCGCCGGCCTACTGGCTCACCGACGCGGCCCGTGTCGCGGGTGACGCCAGTCGCCTGACGGCAACCGCTCGCGGATCCAACCCGGAGGCATGGGACGTGCACTGGGTGCCGCTCGCTGCCGGCCGGTGCGGCGGCTACCTGGTCGTCGACCACACCCCAGACGTGGACACCGGTCGAACCTTTCTCTGGGAGCCCGAGACCGGTGCGGATGCGATGGGGTCATGGACAGGTCTTGAGGAGCTCTACAGCGAGCTCCGGTCCGCGCTGCTGGGTGGAGCACCGTGGCTGGACAACAGCTACCAGATGGTCGACGGTGGGGTGGAGTGGGAGTAGGACTCGCTGCTGCCGGGCGAGAGTGTCGACGCATACCTGCGGCGGATCAGCCCGCCGAAGGCTTCGCTGGCCGAGTAAAGGGTCCACGAATCACCTCGCCGCCGGAGCCCGGCCATTGCCCGGAACTGGCGTTGTCGTTCATGCCGCGCTCAGCACCTCGGCGATCGGAGTGAAGTCCGGCGCGATGAGTCCCGCGAGGTCGTCGGCGCTCTGGTGGCGGTCGGCGTTGACCCGAGCGTAGTAGCGCATCAACGTCGCCGGATCGTGGCCGAGACGCTCAGCCACCTCCGCAATCCCGTACCCGGCCGGGGTCCAGCAGATTCGAAGCGGCCAAGCGCCGGCGTGGGTGCCGATAAACCCCATCCATACGGCTCGTACCAATGACCGATTCGGACAGGAACGTCGAGATCCTGACGCTGCGCCACCAGCTCGCCATCCTGCAGCGCCAGATCGACTAGCCCCGCCTCACCCCGCCCCACCGGGCGTTCCTCGCCGCCCTCCTCCACCGGCTACCAAGACCGAAGCTGCGTCGGCAGCGGTGCCGGTCTCGGCCTGTCCATCGCCGCCGTCATCACCACGCACGGCGGCGACATCCGGGCCGAACCCGTCGACTCCGGTTTCGTCGTGCGCGTCGGCCTGCAGGCCGCCGGTGCGTGGGACCGGCCGGCGCGGTTCAGCTCCAGGCGCGGCCGAACCACCGCCGGACACGGCTCGACCCGAACTCGGTCTTGTCCGCCCGGTAGACGTCGGAGGCGTCGTCGAAGGTGCCGAACGGCGTCTCGCCCCGGCGGAACGTCACCTGGACGCGGCCGATGCGCTCCTCGCCGAACTCGACGAAGCAGATGCCGGTGCCGTCGTAGGTCGCCGCGGCACCGTCGCCGCGGTGCGCCGCGATGATCTGCTCGGCGACGACCGCCGCCTGTCCCTCGGCGAACACCCCGGCCTTGGGCGTGCCGACGCTGGTCACGTCGCCGACCGCGTAGACACCCTCATACTGCGTGCGCAGGGTCAGCGAGTCGACCGGGATCCAGCCGTCGACGCACATCCCGGAGTCCAGCACCACCTGTGGCGCCCGGTGCACGGGCACCCCGAGGAACAGGTCGAACGGCAGCTCGTCGCCGTCGGCGAGCAGCGCCACCTTGCGCCGCGGGTCGAGCCCGCGCACCAGCCGGTTCGGGTGCCAGCCGATGCCCCGCTCGGCGAACGCCGTCAGCAGCGCCGCGGAGGCGGCCGGCGACGGCGGGATCGGCGCGCCCAGCGGCATCACGAGGTCGACCCGCGAGCGGTCCCGGATGCCGCGAGCGGACAGCAGGTCGTGCAGCATGAGCGCGGTCTCGCTCGGCGCCGGCGGACACTTGAACGGGGTCGACGTGACTCCCACGAGCACCCGGCCGCCGTCGAACCGTTCGAGGACCTCGCGCAGCGCGAACGCGCCGTCGACCGTGTAGAACTCGTGCCCGGCCTCGACCAGGCCCGGGGTCGCGCCCGGGTCCAGGTCGGCGCCGAGCGCGACCACCAGGACGTCCGCCTCGTACGTGCCCTCGTCGGTCTCGACCCGCCGCCCCGCCGGGTCGATGGACCGGATCTCGGCCCGTACGACGCGGACACCCGGCTTGACCAGGTCCGCGTACGGGTGCCGCACCGCCGCCGCGGTGGTGCGGCCGAACATGACGTCGAGCTTGGAGAACCCGAAGACGAACCCGTCGGCTTTGTCGACCAGGGTGATCTCGGCGGCGTCGCCCAACGCCTCGGACAGCCGGGTGGTCAGCTCCAGCCCGCCGAAGCCGGCACCCAGCACCAGGACGCGCACGACGTCAGGCCGGCTGCGCGACGATGCGGATGTACGGCTTCGGCTCTTTCCAGACGCCGAAGATCTCGCGGGCCCGCTCGTTGCTGACCGAGCCGGCGATCACCACGTCCTCGCCCTGTCGCCAGTTCACCGGCGTGGCGACCGCGTGCCGGGCGGTCAGCTGCAGCGAGTCGACGACCCGCAGGATCTCGTCGAAGTTGCGTCCGGTGGTCATCGGATACAGCAGGATCAGTTTGATCTTCTTGTCCGGGCCGATCACGAAGACCCCGCGGACCGTCTGGTTCTGGGCGGCGGTCCGGTCGGCCGCGTCACCGCTGACGTCGGCGCCGAGCATCCCGTACGCCTTGGACACGACGAAGTCCGCGTCCCCGATCATCGGGTAGTTGGGTGCCGTGCCCTGCGTCTCCTCGATGTCGGCGGCCCACTGGGCGTGCCGGTCGACGGGGTCCACCGACAGCGCCATCAGCTTGACGCCGCGCTTGTCGAACTCCGGCTTGATCTTCGCCATGTAGCCGAGCTCGGTCGTGCAGATCGGGGTGAAGTCCTTCGGGTGCGAGAACAGCACCGCCCAGGAGTCGCCGATCCACTCGTGGAAGCTGATCGGGCCGTCCGTGGTCGCCGCCACGAAGTCGGGGGCGATGTCACCGATCGTCAAGCTCATCTCGTGCTCCTTCATCCTCGCCCGGCCGGCGTGGCCGGGCGTTGAGGAGAACAGTAGGAAGGCGGCGTTCCCTGGGCGTTACCTTATTGGAAGGCCTGCTCAGCGCGGGTGCGATCGACCCAGAACGGGTGATCGGCCCGGGTGAAGCCGGCCACCGCGGCCTGCCGCCGGTCCCGGGCCAGGGCCGGGTCGCCGGCCGCGACCGCCGCGTAGGACGCCGCCAGGTCGGCCATCGCGGCCCAGCCGGAACTGGCGAACGCACCCGCGAACCGGGCGGCCGCCGCGGCCAGCTCCGCCGCTCCCTCCGGCGCGCCCGCCTGGACGTGGGCCTGCGCGCCGACCGGGTTCAGCAGCGCGCTGCAGGTCGGGCACTCGCCGTACCTGGCCGCCGCGGACCGCGCCGAACGCACCGAGCGAACCGCCGCCTCGGGCTCGCCGCGCTCCACCGCCGCGAACGCGGCCGTGGCGTGCAGCCGCGCCCACGCGTGCCGGGCCATCGGGGTCACGGTCGCAATCGTCGTCGCCCGCTTGAGGAACACGGTCGCCTCGGCGTGCTCCCCGACGCACGCCGCCAGCTCGGCTCGGCGCAGCCAGGGCAGCGCGACCGTGCGGCTGCCGAGCGGCTCGTACAGGTCGCAGCTGCGCTCCAGACAGGCGGCGGCCTCGTCCCACCGCGCCCGCAGCAGCAGCGACTCGCCGAGCAGGCACCAGGCGAACGCCTGGGCGGGCACGGCGTCCAGGCGTTCGGCGAGCGCCAGCGTCTCCCGGGCGTACTCGTCCACGTCGCGGGTCGAGTCGTCACCGTACAGCTGGTACTGGCTGAGGCAGTGGTTGAAGTCGCAGAACCGGGCCACCCGCTGGCCGAGCGCCGAACCGGTCAGCCGCTCGATCTGATGCTGCAGGCCGGGACGCCAGTCGCCACGCAGGTGCGAGACGAACGCCAGCGCCTCCAACGCCGCGGCCACGTCGTCCTCGTCGCCGTGCGCCAGCGCCGCCGTGTGCGCCTCCTCCGCGTGCCGGCCGGCGGCCGCGAGGTCGCCGCGTTCCCACGCCAGCTGGGCGCGCAGACAGCTCAGGCGGCCCTGCTCGGCCGGGCCGGGACCGAACCCGTCCGCGGCCGCCAGGTGCGGCTCCGCCTCGTCGGGCCGGTGCTGCATCAGCCACGCGCCCGCGGCCTTGCGGTGCACCCGACCCGACGGTTCCGCGGCCAGCGCCTGCGCGTAGGCCTGCACCGCCGCGGACGGGTTCCCCGACTGCACCCGCAGGTCGCCGACGCGCTCCCACAGGTCGGTGGTCAGCGCCGGCTCGCTCACCTGCTCGGCGCGGATCTCCTCGTAGAGGCGCTGGGTCTCCGCGGCCGGTCCCACCCCCAGCTCCTCCTGAAGCACCTCGCACAGCCGCGCGTACTGCCGCTGCGCCTCGTCGCGTCGCCCGGCCAACGCGTACAGCCGCATCAGCCACGCGTGGTTCGCCTCGCCGAGCTGGTCGGCGGCCACCAGCCGCTGCACGGCGCGGGCCGCCTCGACCAGGTCACCGCCGGCCTCCAGCAGCCCGGCGTACTCCCCGACCAGGGCGAGGAAGTCGGCGTGCAGCTCCTCACGCGGCGCCGCCGCCCACTCCTCGTACAGATCCTCGGGCAGCAGCCCCTGCCGGTACACGGCGATCGCGGCGGCGTACGCATCGACCTTCCTGCTCGCCCGGGCCTCGGCCGCCAGCGACCAGTAGTCGCCGACGTCGACCGAAAGGCGACCGGGCGGCAGAAACAGCAGATCCCCCGCCGAAACGATGTATTCCGCGCCATCCACGGAATGCAGAATCCGCCGGGCGGAATGCAACACCTTCCGCAAATTCGCGGCCGCCGCCGACGGCTCGAACTCCGGCCACAGCGCCGCCGTCACCTGCTCCCGCCGCAACCGCTGCCCCGGCGCCAGCGCAAGCATCTTGACCAGGGCCGCGGGCTTCCGCTGGGTCCACATCCCCGGATCGACGGCCCGACCTTCCACGTACACCCGGAAACCGCCGAAAAGGTCGATGCGCAAATTCACGCGGCCACCCTACCGAACCGATCCGTTCAGTCGGCTACCTCTGCCTTTCCCGTGACCGATGGTATTGCTGCGACTGCGCCACGACGGGTGTCATGGCCCCGGAACGGCAGCGGCGGCGGTGCCGAAATCCTGCTGTAACACGTAACAGTCCGGTCACGATGGCTTTCCCGGCGCGTGCCGCCGCACGTACAGTGCCAGTGGCCGGAGGTCAGACCTCTGTCCTCAGGCCTTCAATCCATGCCAACGTGAGGTGGACGCGTGCAGGAACCCGCCGCCCGGTACGAGGGATACAAGTCGTTCGACTACCTGGCCCCCCATACCGACTTCAAGGTGTTCGAGCTGGCCCCGCAGCTGGGCCGGGTGCCCGAGCACGACCTCGGGCTCTCCGACAGCCAGCGGGAACGGGTCGCCCGGCTGCTCAGCGAGCACGCCGCGATCTCGCTGCACGAGCACCCCAAGATCCTTCCTGCCGACGTCACGCAACTGCGGGACTACAACCGCACCGGACGCAACGCCTTCGGATTCGAAGGGCTCGCGCGGTCCGGCCTCACCGCCGTCTTCGACAACTTCATGAACGGCACCGGCTGTGTCACCAGCGAGCACGCCTGGAAGTGGGACGACGTCATCTATGACATCGGGCTGCGCTTCGCCGATGTCGCCAAGCAGGACTACGTGGTGGTGGCGACCACCCTCGACGAGATCTTCGCGGCCAAGCGCGACGGCCGGCTCGCCCTGGTGGCGGGGCTGGAGGCGGCCACGATGATCGAGAACGAACTGGACCGGATCGACATCCTGTACGGCTTCGGCGTGCGCCAGATGGGCATCGCCTACAGCCAGGCCAACATGCTCGGCAGTGGGCTCTCCGAGGACCGCGACGGCGGCCTCACCCACTTCGGCCGCCGCGCCGTCGACCGGATGAACAAGCTCGGCATCGCCATCGACATCTCGCACTCCGGCGACCAGACGTCCCGCGACGTGATCGAGGCCAGCCGGGTGCCGGTCTTCATCACCCACGCCGGCTCGCGCACGGTCTGGGACACGCCCCGGATGAAGCCGGACGACGTGATCCGCGCCTGCGCCGAGCGCGGCGGCGTGATCGGCATCGAGGCCGCCCCGCACACCACCCTGTCCGCGAAGCACCCGCACCACTCGATCGAGTCGGTGATGGACCACTTCACCCACTGCGTCGAGCTGGTCGGCATCGACCACGTGGCGTTCGGACCGGACACCAACTTCGGCGACCACGTCGGCCTGCACGACAGCTTTGTCGGGCACCTGGCGATCGGCCGGGCGCACGGCGCGGTCGACCACCCGCGCGTGCCGTACGTCTCCGGGCTCGAGAACCCGGCCGAGTGCTTCAGCAACATCGTCGGCTGGCTGGTCCAGCACGACTACTCCGATGACGAGATCGCCAAGGTCATCGGCGGCAACATCATTCGCGTACTTCAGGAGGTTTGGTGAGGAACCTGAGCAAGGCCGCCGTCGCGCTCGGCGCGGCGGTCGCCCTGACCCTGTCCGGCTGCGGGCTCAACGAGGACAACGACTCGTCGAAGGGCAGCGGCGGCGGCGACGCGGTGCTGCGGATCGGCACCACGACCGACGTCTCCAACTTCAACCCGCTGCAGTCGCTGAGCAAGACCGACTCCTGGATTCTCAACGCGATGTACCCGCACCTGCTGCGGATCGACGAGAACGCGAAGAAGGCGCCGGAGCTGGCGAAGGACTACAGCTACGAGGACGGCGGCAAGACCGCGGTGTTCAAGCTGCGCGACGACTTCGTGTGGACCGACGGCAAGCCGGTGGTCGCCGATGACGTCAAGTTCAGCGCCGAGTCGATCATGAAGTACAAGCTCGGCAACGTCGCCGCCAAGCTCACCTGGGTCACCTCGGTCGAGGCGCCGGACGCGACGACGGTGAAGTTCCACCTCTCGCAGGCGTACGCGCCGTTCGCCGAGGGTGTCGGCTTCTGGATGTCGGTCGTGCCCAAGCACGTCTTCGAGTCCGCCGGCGACCTGTCGAAGTTCCCCAACGACTCCAACTGGGTCGGCGCCGGGCCGTTCGTGCTGGAGAGCGCCACCAAGAGCCAGCGGTACGTGATGAAGCGTAACGACAAGTACCCGCTCGCGCCCGGTGGCAAGGCGGCCGTCAGCAAGGTCGAGTACCGCATCTACCCGGACGTCAACACGATGATGCTGGCGCTGCGCAACGGCGACATCGACCTGATGGGCACCCCGGTGCCGACGTCCGCGGCGAAGACCTTCCAGGGCGACTCGAAGATCAAGCTGGCCAAGGTCGGCGCGCTCGGCTTCGCCCACCTGACGTACAACATGAACAACAAGGACCTGGCCAAGCAGGAGGTCCGGCAGGCGCTGTCGATGGCGGTCGACACCAAGGCCATCATCGCCTCGGTGCTGCAGGGCGACGCGCAGCAGATGGCCGGCCCCATCTCGCCGATCTTCGCCGAGTACGACAACACCCAGCTCCAGCCGTACGCGTTCGACCCGGCGGGGGCGAAGGCCAAGCTCACCGCGGCGGGCTACAAGGACGGCAACGGCGACGGCTTCTTCGACGGGCTGGAGCTCGGCGTCGCCTGCGACCAGTCGAACGCCAACATGACCCGGGTGGTGCAGCTGTTCCGGGAGAGCGCCGAGCAGGCCGGCATCAAGTTGAAGAACGAGTGCGTTGAGCGCAACACCTTCCTGAGCCGCACCAAGGAAGGCAAGTACGACATCGACGCGTCGCAGTGGGGCGTCTTCGACAACCCGATGGACCAGCTGCGCAGCACGTACCTGTCCAGCAACCCGGGTGGGATCAACTACAACCTGCTCAAGTCGGACGAGATGGACCGGCTGATCAACGACGCCGCCGGCACGACCGACCACGCCACCTTCGTCGAGAAGATCAAGAACATCGACAAGGTCGTGCACGACCAGGCGTACCTGACCCCGCTGTACGTGGAGAACTTCCAGTTCGCCTACAACGCCAGCAAGTTCCAGGGCTTCGTCGCGTCGCCCTCCGACCTGCTCGGCATGGTCACCGCGTACTCGCTCGCCCAGGTCAAGCCGGTCGGCTGACCGGCTGACGCCAGCGTAAGAAAGGAGGGGGTCCCCCGTGGCACGCTTCGTGCTCAACCGGGCGCTGAAGGCCGTACTGACGATCTGGATAGCGATCACCGCGACGTTTTTCCTGCTCCGGTTGCTCCCGGGGGACCCCACGACCCTGATGGTCGAGGGCGACATGACCCCTGAGATGCGGGCCGCCCTGCTCAAGACCTACGGCCTGGACCAGCCGCTGTTCGAGCAGTACGTCGCGTATCTTCGCGAGCTGCTGCACGGCAACTTCGGGATATCGTTCCGGCAGATCCAGCCGGTGAGCGAGATCCTGCTCGACCGGCTGCCGTGGACACTGCTGCTGGCCGGCACGGCGTTCGTGCTGACCATCGCCATCGGCATCCCGATCGGCGTGTTCGCGGCGGCCCATCGCGACCGCTGGCCGGACAAGGTGCTGCAGGGCTTCGGCATCGGCGGGCACGCGCTCTTCGTGCCCAGCGTGGCCATGCTGCTGCTGGTCTTCGTCGGCGCCCGGCTCGGCTGGTTCCCGATCGGCGGGGCGATCGACCCCGACAGCCGGGGCGCCGCCGCCTATCTCAGCCTGGCGCACCACCTGGTGCTGCCGGTGCTCTCACTGGTCCTCGTGCAACTCGGCCCGTACGCGCTGACGCTGCGCACCAACCTGGTCGACGTCCTCGGCGAGGACTACATCCGCGCCGCCCGCGCCCGCGGCCTCTCCGGCCGCCGCCGGCTGTGGAAGCACGCCCTGCGCAACGCGATCCTGCCCGCGCTGACCCTGATGGGCCTCCAGCTCGGCACGCTGGTCGGCGGCGCCGTGCTCACCGAGACCGTGTTCGCCTACCCCGGGGTCGGCCGGCTCATCTTCGAGGCCGTCGGGCAACGCGACTACCCCGTCCTGCAAGGAGCGTTCATCATGCTCGCGATCACCGTCGTGGTTGCCAACACGCTCACCGACCTGCTCTACGCCGTGCTCAACCCGAGGATCCGGCTGTGAGCGCGCCGCTCATGCCGGAGCCGGCGGCGGAAGCGGCCCCCAGCGCCAAGCCGGCCTGGCGCGCCTTCCTGCGTCAGCCCTCCGGGCTGCTCGCGGCGACGGTGCTGGCGGTGATGGTCGTGGTCGCGCTCGCCGCCCCGCTGATCGCCGACGAGCCCGTCGGCACGGGCAATGACGTGCTCGTCGGACCCTCGGGCGCGCACTGGTTCGGCACCGACGACCTCGGCCAGGACATCTTCGCCCAGGTGGTCTGGGGCACCCGGACCAGCCTGATGATCGGTGTGGCCGCCTCACTCATCGCGATCGTGCTCGGCACCGCGATCGGACTCGCCTCGGCGCATTTCCGGCCGGTCGACGCCGTCGGCACGGTCGTCACCGACGTGATGCTGGCGCTGCCGACCCTCCCCCTGATGATCATGCTGGCCGCGATCGTCAACCCGAGCGTCTGGACGCTCACCGTGATCATCGGCGTCTTCGCCTGGCCCGAGGTGGCCCGGCTGATCCGCTCGCAAGGCCTGGTCGTCTCGGCGATGCCCTACATCGACGGCGCGCGGGTGCTCGGCGCGAGCGGCTGGCGGATCGTCACCCGCGAGATCCTGCCCGCGGTGGTCCCGCTGATCGTGGTGAGCGTGCTGCTGACCGCGTCCCGCGCGGTCATCTCCGAGGCGGGGCTGAGCTTCCTCGGCCTCGGTGACCCCGACTCGTGGTCGTGGGGGCGGATCCTGCTCAACGCCCAGCGCAGCGGCGTGGTCGCCATCGCCTGGTGGCAGACGCTGTTCCCGTCGCTGGCGATCCTGCTGCTCGTCCTTGCCGCCACCGTGGCCGGCATGCGCTTCAACGACATCCGCGACCCCCGCCGGAACGGAGGCTGACCCGTGCGCCTGCCCGACAGTTTCTACTCGTCCGTCCGCGCCGAGCTGACCGAGGCGCTCGGCGAACGCGGCCTCGACGGCTTCCTCGCCACCTCCCCCGCCGACGTGGCGTACCTCTGCGGTTTCTTCTACATCGCCACCGAGCGGCCGGTGTACCTGTGGATGCCGCGCTCCGGCGACCCGCTGCTGGTGATCCCCCGTCTGGACGACGAGTACGCCGCCCAGCAGCGGGTCACGGTCGAGACGGTCAGCTACTTCGAGTACCCCGGCGTGGTCACCGCCGAGCAGACGCTCGCCGCGGCGCTGGCCGGCCGCGGGGCGCGCCGGATCGGGGTGGGCGCCGGCGTGTCGGTCGGGGCGTTCCGCGCGCTGTCGACGGCCCTCGGCGAGACCACCACCCTGGAGACCACCGACGCGGTGGCCAGGCTGCGGCTGCGCAAGCGGCCCGAGGAGATCCCGTTCCACGAGGCGGCGGCGCGCATCTGCGACGAGATGCTGGCCGCGGGCCGGGAGCTGATCGCCGACGCGCTGCGCCGGGGCGACGAACTGCCCCGCGAGGACGAGATCGCCCGGCACGTCATCGGCTACGGCACGGACCGGATGTACGCCGACTACGACATGGTCGTCTACACCACCAAGCTCGCCGGTGGGCTGGTCTACGCCGGGCCGAACTCGGCGCTGCCGCACGGCCTGCCGACGCGGCGGCGGGTCCGGCCCGGCGACACCCTGATCCTCTCGCTCGGCGCGGCGGTGGCGAGCCGGTTCGTGGAGAGCGAGCGGACGTTCGTGATCGGCGAGCCGACCCCGGAGCAGCAGCGCTACTACGAGGCCGACCGGGAGGCGCAGGAGGTCGGCACCCAGGCGATGGTGGCCGGGCGGACCTGCGCCGAGGTCAACAAGATCTGCCTGGACGTGCTGCGGGGCCACGGTCTCGGCGACTACATCCGGCACCGGCAGGGCCACGGCATCGGGTTGCAGAACCACGAGCCGCCGTGGGTCGAGGACGGCGACACCACCGTCCTGGCCCCCGGGATGCTGCTGTCCAGCGAACCCGGCGTGTACGTGCCGGGGCACGCCGGCTACCGCATCTCCGACACGGTGCTGGTCGAGGCGGCCGGACCGCGCCGGCTCACCAGCCACCCCCGCGACCTGGCGTCCACCGTCATCGAGGAGGTCCGATGAGTTTCCATGAGCGGCTGACCGTCAACGGCGCCGAGCTGGTGGTCGAGGCGTTCGGCCCGCAGGACGGGCCGGCGATGATCGTGCACCACGGCGCGCCGGGCCTGGGCTCCCGGTCCGAGCCGAAGCGGTCGTTCGGCCCGTTCGCCGACACGTTCCGGGTCATCGTCTTCGACGCCCGCGGCTCCGGCGAGTCCAGCGACCACGAGCCGTTCACCCACGCGCAGTGGGTCGCCGACGTGGACGCGATCCGCGCGTACTTCGGCCACGAGCGGATCGTCATGGCCGGCGGATCGTACGGCGGGTTCATCGCGCTGGAGTACGCCGTCGCCCACCCCGACCGGGTCTCGGCGCTCGTACTGCGGGACACCGCGGCCGACACCGCGCACGACCACCTCGCCGTCGAGCGGGCGAAGTCCACCGACCGGACCGTCATTCCACAGTGGGCGATCGACCGCATCGGCACCGGCCGGTTCGAGAGCAACGAGCAGCTGCGCGAGTACTGGAAGGCGATCCTGCCGCTCTACGACCACCAGCACGACCCGGCGAAGGACGCCGCCAAGCTGGCCGCGACCCGGTTCCACTACCGGACGCACAACGCGGCGTTCGGGCAGAACATGCCGCGGTACGACCTGAAGCCGAAGCTCCCGTCGGTCACCTGCCCGACCCTGGTCACCGTGGGCCGGCACGACTGGCGCACGCCGGTGGCCGCGTCGGAGACGATCGCGGAGCTGATCCCCGACGCCCGGCTGGTCGTGTTCGAGCAGTCCGGCCACTCCCCCCAGCTCGAGGAGCCGGAGCTGTTCCAGCGGACCGTCCGGGACTTCCTGGCCGAGGCCGGAGTCGTGTGATGGCGCTGCTGGAGGTCGAGGACCTGCGGGTCAGCTTCCCTGCGCCGGGCAGCGCGCCGGTACGGGCGGTCAACGGCGTGTCCCTCGCTCTGGAGCCCGGGCGGACGCTGGCCATCCTCGGCGAGTCCGGCTCGGGCAAGAGCGTCACCGCGCAAGCGGTCATGGGCATTCTCGACGCGCCCCCGGCGCAGGTCAGCGGATCGGTGCGGCTGCGCGGCCGGGAGCTGCTGACGCTGCCGGCGAAGCAGCGCGACAAGGTCAGCGGCGAGGAGATCGGCATGGTCTTCCAGGACGCCATGGCCGCGCTGAACCCGGTCTACACGGTCGGTGAGCAGCTCAGCGAGCTGCTGCGGGTCCGGCGTGGACTGTCGCGGTCGGACGCCCGGCGGCGCGCGGTCGAGCTGGTCGACCGGGTGCGCATCCCGGCCGCCAGGGACCGGGTGCGCGACTACCCGCACCAGTTCTCCGGCGGGATGCGGCAGCGCATCATGATCGCGCTGGCCATCGCGCTCGAACCGGCGGTGCTGATCGCCGATGAGCCGACGACCGCGCTCGACGTCACGGTGCAGGCCCAGGTGATGGGGCTGATCGCCGAGATCCAGCGGGACAGCGGGATGGCCCTGCTGCTCATCACGCACGACCTGGGCGTGGTCGCCGAGGTCGCCGACGACGTGGCGGTGATGTACGCCGGCCGGCTCGTCGAGCGGGCCACCGTGGAGCAGGTCTTCGGCGGCCCGGCCCACCCGTACACCGAAGGGCTGCTCGCCTCGATGCCCCGGGTCGACCGGCGCGACGAGGAGCTGTACGCGATCCCCGGTGCCCCGCCGAACCCGGCGCGGCTGCCGGCCGGTTGCCCGTTCCACCCGCGCTGCCCGCGTGCCGACGACACCTGCCGTTCCACGCTGCCGCCGCTGTCGCCGTTGCCGCACGGCCGGGCCAGCGCCTGCCACCACCGGGAGGAGCTGCTGCATGTCAGCCACCGATGACCCGGTGCTCCGGGTCGACAACCTGGTCCGGCACTTCCCGGTGAAGGGCCGGCTGCCCTTCACGTCCGGCGGGGTGGTCAGGGCCGTCGACGGGGTGTCCTTCGACCTCCGGCGCGGCGAGACCCTCGGGGTCGTCGGCGAGTCCGGCTGCGGCAAGAGCACGCTCGCCCGGATGCTGGTCGGGCTGGAACGCCCGACGTCCGGCGAGGTGCGCTTCGGCGACGCCGTCGTGCACACCGCGCGGGGCCGCCGGCTGCGGGAGCTGCGCCGGCGGATCCAGATCGTGCTCCAGGACCCGTACACCTCGCTGAACCCGCGGCGCACCGTGCGCGACATCCTGCTCCAGCCGTTCGAGATCCACCCGGACGTGGTGGACCGCCGGCGTCGGCTGGACCGGGTCAAGGAGTTGCTCGACCTGGTCGGTCTCGACCCGTCGCTGCACCTGGACCGCTACCCGCACCAGTTCTCCGGCGGTCAGCGGCAGCGGATCGGCATCGCCCGGGCGCTCGCCCTGCGGCCTGACGTCATCATCTGCGACGAGCCGGTCTCCGCGCTCGACGTTTCGGTCCAGGCCCAGGTGGTCAACCTGCTGGAGCGGCTGCAGCGCGAGCTCGGCGTGGCGTACGTCTTCATCGCCCACGACCTGTCGGTGGTCCGGCACATCTCGGACCGGGTGGCGGTGATGTACCTCGGCAAGCTGGTCGAGACCGGACCCGAGGCGCCGTTGTACGACGCGCCGCAGCACCCCTACACCAAGGCGCTGTTGTCGGCGGTCCCCGTGCCGGATCCCGTGGGCCGGGCCGAACGGCAGCGGATCCTGCTCGCCGGCGACCCGCCGAGCCCCGTCGACCCGCCGTCCGGCTGCCGGTTCCGGACCCGCTGCTGGCAGGCCTCGGAAACCTGCGCCCACGTCGAGCCGCTGCTGACCGGCGACGGGCGATCGGTCGCCTGCCACTATCCGCTGTCCGCCGCATAAGGAGAATGTGCTGTGCTGCAAAAACCCGCGACCCGGTACCAGGGCCACAAGTCCTACTCGTACCTTGAGCCGCACCTCGACTACCGGGAATTCGACCTGGCCTCGGAGGTCGGCCGGGTGCCCGAACACGACCTCGGGCTCTCCGACGCGCAGCGGCAGCGGGTGACCCGGCTCCTCGCCGAGCACGTCGCGATCTCGCTGCACGAGCACCCCGTGGTCCTCCCGTCCGACGTGCGGCAGCTGCGCGCCTACAACCGCACCGCGCGCCAGCGGACCGGGTACGAGGGGCTCGCGCGCTCCGGCCTGACCGCGGTCTTCGACAACTTCATGGCCGGCGCTTCCTGCGTGACCAGCGAGAACGGCTGGAAGTGGAACGACCTGATCTACGCGCTCGGGATGCGGATGAGCGACCTGTACAAGCAGGACCACGTACGGCTGGCCACGTCGGTCGACGACATCCGGGCCGCCAAGCGCGACGGCCGGCTCGCCCTGGTCGCCGGGCTGGAGTGCTGCACCCCGATCGAGAACGAGCTGGACCGCATCGACATCCTGTACGGCTTCGGCGTCCGGCAGCTCGGTGTCGCGTACAGCCAGGCGAACATGCTCGGCGGCGGGCTCTCCGAGCCGCGCGACGGCGGGCTGACCCACTTCGGCCGGCGCGCCGTCGACCGGATGAACAAGCTCGGCATCGCCATCGACATCTCGCACAGCGGCGACCAGACCTGCCTGGACGTGATCGAGGCCAGCCGGGTGCCGGTGTTCATCACCCACGCCGGCGCACGGTCGGTGTGGGACACCGCGCGGATGAAGCCGGACGAGGTGATCCGCGCGTGCGCCGAGCGGGGCGGCGTCATCGGCATCGAGGCGGCGCCGCACACCACGCTGTCGGAGCAGCACCTGGAGCACTCGATCGAGTCGGTGATGGACCACTTCACGTACTGCGTCGACCTGGTCGGCATCGACCATGTCACGTTCGGCCCGGACACGATGTTCGGTGACCACGTCGGGGTGCACAACACGTACGCGGGCAACTACGCCCACGACAGCGGGAAGAAGCCGTCGCACCCCCGGGTGGAGTACGTCGCCGGCCTGGAGAACCCGGGCGAGGCGTTCGGCAACATCGTCGGCTGGCTGGTCAAACACGACTATTCGGACGACGAGATCGCCAAGGTCATCGGGGGCAACACCCTGCGCGTGCTCGAACAGGTCTGGTAGCGGCTGGCGCTATTACACTCTGGACGGCGGAGAGGTGGGACTGAATGGCTCGGCGCGAAACCGCGCTCCAGGCCGCGCAGATGCAGCTGCGCGAGTTGATCGGCAGCGAGTTCCTGAGCGGTGACAGGCTACCCAACGAACGGGAGCTCGCGGACCGGTTGACGGTCAGCCGCGCCACCGTGCGCGAGGTGCTCGGCCAGCTCGCCGCCGAGGGCCTCCTGACCCGCACCTGGGGTGTCGGCACGTTCGTCCGGGAGCCGGCCGAGCGGGTCCCGGTCTCGATCAGCGACGTCACCGCGCTGCGCGACCGCATCACCGCCTCGGGCCACAGCCCGGCCCTCCAGGACGCGTCGGTGAGCCGCACCGCCTGCCCGGACGACTGCGCCAAGGTCCTCGGCCTGGCGCCCGGTGACCCGGTGTGGCGCGTCGACCGCCTCTTCGCCGTCGACGGGGTGGCTGCGGCCTGGATCCGCGACCACCTCCCGCTCGCCGTCGGCGGCCGGGACCTCGACCCGTCGGGCCTGCTCAGCATCGACCACGACATGTTCGAGTTCCTGGCCGGCGCCACCGGCATGCCGGTCCGCCGCGCCGAGATCGACTTCGCCGCGGTCCTGGCCGACGAGGAGGCCGTCGACCGCCTCGGAGTGCCGCTCGGGCACCCGCTGGTGAGCGCCACCCAGATCGGCTACACGGCCGAAGAGCTGGCCCTCTTCCACGGCCACATCACGGTGCGCACCGACATCCTGACGCTGCGGATCACCCGCGCCGGCTGACCGCCGGCGGTTCTGGGCGGCTGGGCGTCGTTCGGCCCGCGTGAATCGCAGTGGCGTGCACCTGGACGACCTCGCCCCCGCCGCACAGAACCGCCCGGCGACGGTGGTGGCGTGACCGGATGCGCCGGTCGAACCGGCGTCGCCTCCCCCAGGGTGATGGGCCGCCCCCGTTTGCCGGCCCATCACCCTGGCGCGCGTCTTCCTTGGCGAAGTGCCGATACCTGGCACCGGCACCTTCGCCGGACGTCCCTTACGATCGCCGGACGCGGTGGTGACCGCCAGGTCAATGGGCGGCAGTTGACCGGCAACTTCGCCCGTTGGCATCATGGGCACGCACCGGTCGGGGCCGATGCGCCGGTCCTGGCCCAGCCGGTGCCGGGGCCTGTACGGAAAGGATCGGATGTTCAGCGCGCAGGTACGGGCCCACCGCCGGCGGCTGGGTATGACGCAGGAAGACCTGGCAGCCACAACGGGCGTGAGCGTGCGCGCCATCCGTAACCTCGAAGCCGGCCAGACCGGTCGCGCCCGGCCTGCAACGGTGCGACTGCTGGCTGACGCCTTCGAGCTGGCCGGCGACGAACGGGACCGGTTCTGCCGGTCCGCGCTCGACGGCACCGACCAGCTGCCCGCAGACAAGGCTCCGACGAGCGCCGCCGGCACTCCCCCGGCGCATGGACGACCCGTTCCGGCGCAACTGCCCGCCGACGTGGCCGGCTTCGTCGGCCGTACCGGCCAGCTGCGACAGCTCACCGAGCTGCTCGACGACCATGACCGGCCGGCCGCGGTGGTGATCTCCGCGATCGCCGGCACGGCAGGCGTGGGCAAGACCGCCCTCGCGGTGCACTGGGCACACCAGACCCTCGACCGGTTCCCCGACGGGCAGCTGTACGTCAACCTGCGCGGCTATGACCCCGACCAGCCCGCCACCCCCGCAGAGGTGCTGGCCCAGTTCCTCACCGCCCTCGGGGTGCCCGGCACCGACATCCCCGCCGACCTCGACGAACGCGCCGCCCGCTACCGCACCGAGCTCACCGGCCGACGCATGCTCATCGCGCTCGACAACGCCGCCACCGTCGACCAGGTCCGGCCCCTGCTACCCGGAACCGGTTCCTGCATGGTCCTGGTGACCAGCCGCGACAGCCTCGCCGGACTCGTCGCCGTCAACGGCGCCCACCGCCTCGACCTCGACCTGCTCCCCCCGGCCGACGCGATCACGCTGCTGCGCCGGCTCATCGGCCACCGCGTCGACGCCGACCCCGACGCCGCCGCCACCCTCGCCACCCAATGCGCCCATCTCCCGTTGGCGCTACGGATCGCCGCCGAACTCGCCGTCGCCCGCCCCACCACCCCCCTGGCCGAACTGGTCATGGAACTGGCCGACCAGCAGCACCGCCTGGACCTGCTCGACGCCGACGGCGACTCCCGCGCCGCCGTCACGGCAGTGTTCTCCTGGTCGATGCGCCACCTACCGGCCGACGCCGCCCGCACCTTCCGGCTGCTGGGGCTGCACCCCGGCCCCGACATCGATGCCTACGCCACCGCTGCGCTCACCGACACCAGCCTGTCGCAGGCCCGTCTCGCCCTCGACCGGCTCGCCCGGGCCCACCTCGTGCACCCCACCGGCCCGGCCAGGTACGGCATGCACGACCTGCTCCGCGCCTACGCCACCACCCTCACCGCCGCGCACGACGCCGCCGCCGACCGCCGCTCGGCGTCGACCCGACTGTTCGACTACTACCTGGTCACCGCCGCGGCCGCCACGCAACAGTTGCGCCTCGTCGATGCCCACAGCCGGCCCGGCACCGCCGCGCCGGCCACCACCCCGACCCCGGACCTGGCCGGCCCCGGCACCGCCCGGCGGTGGCTGGACACCGAACGGCCCTGCCTGGTGGCTGCTGCCGTGCACACTGCCACCCACGGCTGGCCCGCCCACGCCGTGCAGTTGTCGATGACCCTGTACCGCTACCTCGAGAGCGGTCACTACATCGACGCGCTCACCATCCACACACACGCCCGCGACGCCGCCCGGCAGACCGGTGATCTGGCCGGGCAGGCCCACACCCAGCTCGGCCTCGGCGGCATAAACATCCGCCTCGGCCGGCTGGAGCTGGCCACGGAGCATCTCGTCCAGGCGTCAGTGCTGTTCCAGCAGGCCGGCGACCTGGTCGGCCAGGCCCGCGTGCTGACGAACCTCGGCGTCGTCGAGGACCATCGAGGCTTCTACCAGGCCGCCGCCGACCGCCAGGAGCAGGCGCTGGTCCTGTACCGGCAGGCCGGCTACCCGCGCGGGGAAGCCATAGCGTTGCACAACCTCGGTGTTGCAGAGGACCACCTGGGCCGCCATCGGGCCGCTGCCGACCACCTCGAGCAGGCACTGGCCCTGCACCGACAGACCTCTGACACCATCGGCGAAGCCATGGCGCTGCACAACCTCGGCCTCGCCGAGATGGGGTTGGGCCGCTACCAGGAAGCCGCCGACCGCCAGGAGCAGGCGCTGGTCCTGTACCGGCAGGCCGGCTACCCGCGCGGGGAAGCCTGGGCGCTGTTCGGCCTCGGCAGTGTCCAGACCCACCTCGGCCGGCCTGACCAGGCCATCGCGCTCCACAGGCGGGCCCTCACCCTCTTCCGGGAGTCAGGTGAGCGCGGCGGCGAAATCCGAGCGCTCAACGGCCTGGGCGAAGCCGCCCTCGCCGCCGGCCGCCCTGCCGAGGCGCTGACCCACCACACCACCGCCCTGAGCACCAGCGTCATCCCCGATCAGCAGGCCCGCGCCCACACCGGTGCCGGCCGCGCCCACCACATGCTCGGCGACCTCGTCCGCGCCCGGCACCACTATGAACACGCTCTGGCCCTGCACACCCGCCTCGGCTCCCCGGATGCCGACGACGTAGGTGCCCGCCTCATCGCCCTCGACGCGTCACCTGACACCGGCCACGACCAACACGATTGACGGACCCTCTTCTGCTCAGGTTGATCGCCAGCGGCTCGAGGGCGTAGTCACCGGCCAACGGAACCTCGGCACTCGGTCCGTCCCATGAGGATCACAACCTGGCATGCACACCGGCCGGGACCCGAAGGCCACGTCGTGCAGGGTCAGCCGGCCGGCTTGCGGATCTCGATGTTGGAGAACAGCACGGAGTACGGCGGCGGGGTTTCGGGCTTTGACTCCTGGAAGATGCCGAGGACGACGCGGCCCTTGTTGAACATGTTGTCGGTCAGGCCGCCGACGGGCTGGCCGTCCCGGGTGAAGGTGAGGTTCGTCCCGGCGGCGGCGATGCCGACCGTGGTCGCCTTGCCGTAGGCGATCGGGGTGGTGAGCGGAAACCGGCCGAGCTCCTTGATCGCGGCCGCGCCCGTGGCGCCGTGGGCCACCAGCGAGTACGCGTCGGCGCAGATGCGCAGCGCGTAGCCGGAGCCGTCGAAGCGGAACCAGACCGCGGCGCAGCTGCCCTCGTCGCGGAGCTTCACGTCGACGGTGGCGGTGAAGTCGGCGATGACGTCCTGGGGGCCGAGGCAGCGGTAGGAGCCGCCGGTGCTCCGGGTGACGATGAGCGCGCCCGCGAAGGTGCAGGAGGCGTTGTTGGGCTTGTCGTCCTTGGGGTGCCACAGTTTCTCGACGCTGAGCGGGTCGGCGATGACCACCGGGCCGAGGGGGTCGGCGGTGGGAGACGCGGTCTGGGCCACCGTGCTCGGTGCCGGCGACCGGCCGGCGGAACTGCTGGGCAGGTCGATCGCCCCGGACGCGATGCCGACGATGGTGAGCGACGTGACCAGCGCGGCGACCGCGACCACGACGAGCGCGGCCCGGCCCCACCGGCGGCCCCGGTTCGGCGGCGCCGACGTCAAAAGCGCCGATGTCGCAGGTGCCGATATCGCAGGCGCCGACGTTGCCGGTACCGGCGACGCCGAAATCGCAACGTCGGCCTTCTGCGGACCGGGCGGCGGCGCGATCCGCGTGGTTTCGTTCGCGCCGAGGACGACGGCGGCGGTCCGGCCGGTTGCCTGGGCCTCCTCGGCGGCGACGAGCAGGTCCGGCTGGCGGGCCAGCGCCGCTGCCAGGTCGGGTGAGCGTGCCGGTCCCGGGCCGAGCAGCTGCTCCAGCAGCTCGCGGGCCGTCGGCCGATCGGCCGGGTCCTTGGCCAGGGCCTGCTCGACCAGCCCGCGCAGCATCCCGGACAGCCCGGTGAGGTCGGGCGGCGAGGTGAGGATGCGCGCGGCGACCACCGGTGCGGCGTCCGAGCCGAACGGGGTCCGGCCCGTGCCCGCGTACGCGATGACGGCGCCCCACGAGAAGATGTCCGCCGCCGGGGTGACGGGCGCGCTGCCGGCCCCCGCCGACCCGAACCGCTCCGGCGCCATGTAGGAGATGGTGCCGACGATCTGGTCGGTGCGGGTGTGCCCGCTGGTGCCCTGGACCGAGTGCGCGATACCGAAGTCGATGACCTTCGGGCTGCCGGCGGCGAGCAGCACGTTGTTGGGCTTGAGGTCGCGGTGGATGACGCCCGCGCCGTGGATCGCGGTGAGCGCGGTCGCGACCCCGATCGCGAGTCCGTGCAGGTTCGACTGGGACAGCGGGCCCTTGTCCCGTACGACGGTGGCGAGGCTCGGCCCGTCGACGTACTCGACGACGAAGTACGGCATCTCGTGGTCGGGGTCGGCGTCGAGGACCTCGGCGGTGCAGAACGGCGGCACCTGCCGGGCGCGGTCGACCTCGCTGCGGAACCTGCGGCGGAACTCCTCGTCGTCGGCGAGGTCGGTACGGACCACCTTGATCGCGACCAGGAGGCCGTCGGGTGCCTGGGCGAGGTATACGGTGCCCATGCCGCCCTCGCCGAGGCGGCCGATCACCGCGTACCTGCCCAGTTGCCGGGGATCGCCCGGACGGAGCGGCGATCCCGGTGGTGGTGCCTGGTTGCCCGTCATTGCTGTGGTGCTCCCGCGGGTGTCGGCGTTGTGGTCGACGTGATTCTGCGCTTTGCGGAGGGCTCCCGGCGACCCTGTACCCGCAGATGCGCCGTCCCCGTATCACCAGCGGTGATGACCAGCGCCGATGCCGGGTCCGGCATCGGCGCGGTGCGGGCGCCGAGCTCCTCGATGACGGCCGCGATGCGGCGGGACGGCTTGCCCCCGGTGTCCGCGATCAGCTCGACGCCGTGCGCGGCGGCGAGCTCGGCGCCGACGCGCAGAGCCGCCTCGCCGTCGGAAACGCCGGAACCACCGGAACCGCCACCGGCCCGCACGAGCACCGCGCTCCACGACTGCGGCGGCTCCGTCACCACGGTGACCAGGGTCGGTCCGACGGCGTCAAGCAGCGCCTGGTAACCGTCCTGGCCGGCGTCGACGACCAGGACGTCGGGCTCGGCGGTACCGACCTGGGTGAGGATCTCCGCGGCCGGGTCGGCACTGAACCGGGCGAGCACGGGCGCCGCCGGTCCCCGCTGCCGCACCGGTGCGGCCAGATCGGCGAGCTCGGCCATGGACGACGTCATCGCGAGCAGATCACCGGACAGGCCTGTGCCGACCTCGACCCGGGCCTGCGCGTACGGCAGGACCCGGCTCAGGACGACCTCGGCCGGGTCACGGCGGGCGGCGATGTCGGTGGCGAGCGAGACCAGCGGTGCCGCCGCCGCGCCCGCGGGCACGAGCGCGAGCACGCGGTAGGCGCCGGCGCCGCCGAGCGCGGCCCGCTGCAGCTCCGCGGCGTCGCGTTCCACGGCCGTCTTCGGGTAGATGACCGCGAGCAGCGGACCGGCCATCGCGGTCGTGACCAGAGCCATCACGACCATCAGCGAGAACAGCGACTCGTCGAGAATGCCCAGCTGCAGCCCGACCGTGAGGATGACGATCTCGGTGAGGCCGCGGGTGTTCATCAACGTTGCCAGCGCCCCGGCCCGGCGGGGCGCGATCCGGTTCAGCCGGGCGCCGAGGTACGCGCCGGCGAACTTCCCGGTGATCGCCACGGCCAGGATCAGCGCGAGGTCGGTCAGGCCGGTCGCGCCCACAGTGGACAAATCGACGCGCAGCCCGGCGATGACGAAGAAGACCGGCAGCAGAAGCAGGACGCTGACCTGTTCGAGCCGTTCGAGGGTCTCGTGCCGCAACTGCTCGCCACCGGCGCGGGGCATGACCGCACCGAACACGAACGCGCCGAAGATGGCGTGCACGCCGATCGCCTCGGTGGCCCAGCACGACAGCAGCAGGCCGGCGAGCATGATGCCGAGGATGTCCGGGGTGAGCCGGCCGGCCCGGTCGCGGGCGGTCAGCAGCCGGCGCAGCAACGGCCGGACGACGAGGAACATCACCAGCGCATACGGCACGGCGAGCAGGATCTGCCACGGCACGTCACCGCCGCCGGCGCCGAACGCGACGACGCCGGCCAGCAGTGTCCAGGCAATGATGTCGTCGACCGCGCCGCTGGCGAGGGCGAGCCCGCCGACCTCGGTGCGCAGCATGTCCCGGTCGGTGAGGATGCGGGCCAGCACCGGGAACGCGGTCACCGACATCGCCGCGCCGATGAACAGGGCGAAGGGCGCCACGTCCGTGACGCCGTGGTGGCCGGCCAGCCATAGCGCCAGCAGGATGCCCATGCCGAGCGGCAGCACGACCGAGCCGATGGACACCGACACGGCGGCCCGCCGGCGGCCGCGGACCGCGGCGAGGTCGACCTCATAGCCGACGATGAACATGAACAGCACCAGGCCGACGTTGGCGAGCCCGGCCAGGGCGCCGCGGATGTCCATCGGGAACAGCAGGTCGCTGACGGTGGTGCCGAACAGGGACGGCCCGATCAGCACCCCGGCGAGGATCTCGCCGATCACGGCCGGCTGCCCCAGCTTGCGGGCGATCAACCCGAGGAGACGAGCAAGCAGAATGATGGCGGCGAGCCCCAGCAACAGCTGCCCGACAGCGTGCGCGGTCATGCCAGCCCGTCGATCCGGGTGGCGACCGTGGCCGCGGACGGACGCTCCCCCGCCGGGGCGAGGCAGTCGCGGACGAGGGCGGCGACGGGCCCGGGGAGCCGGTCGCTGAGCTGCGGCGGCACCGACAGGACCCGCCGCAGCGCGAGCAGGCCGTCGCCGGCGGGCAGGTCGCCGTGCACACCGGTGCCGGCCACGACCCGGTGCAGCATGACGCCGAGCGACCACACGTCGGTGGCCGGCACGCTGCGACCGCCCATCAGGACGGCCGGGTCGATGTACTCGACCGAGTCGAGCGGCCCCATCCCGGTGATGGTGACGCCCTCGGCGAAGACCTGCGCCAGCCCGAGGTCGGACAGCTTGCCGCCCTGCGGGTGCAGCAGCACGTTGCCGGGTTTCAGGTCGCGGTGCACGATGCCGGCCGCGTGCAGGGCGGCGGCCGCCCGGGCGGCGTCGGCGACGGCCCGCAGCGCCTCGGCGGTCGTCACCGGCTGCGCGGGCGCGGCCAGCGAACCGGCCGGGAAGTACTCCATCGAATAGTAGAAGCTGCCGTCCTGCTGGCCGGCGTCGAACGGCGCGACCAGGTGCGGGGACTGCACGGTGCTGAACGCGGTCAGCTCCCGTACCGCGCGCCGGAACGCGGTGTCGGTGGACTCGGCCGACAGCACCTTGACGGCGACATACTCGACGTCGACCGGCAGCCGCTGCGGGCGCCGGGCAAGGAAGAACCGCCCGTTGTTGCCGGAGCCCAACGGCCGGACGAACTCGTAGTCGGCTATGCCGTGCATCTGCGCGGCGCTCCCCTCTGGCTTCCAGGTCATGGGTTTCACGGGCTTCACGGATTGCGGTGCGACTCGTACCGCAGCCAGCGGCGTCCGAAGAGGACCTTTGAGCCGGGCCGCAGCACCGTCGAGTCGCCGGGTGGCACGCGGTGCGCCTCCGCCTCGCCGGGTGCCTGCAGGTAGGTGCCGTTGGCGGAGCCGAGGTCGACGACCCGCACCTCCCAGCCGGCGAGCTTGACCCGCAGGTGCCGGCGGGAGATGCCGCCGTGCGAGTCGGCGATGCGCAGCGGGCGCGCCCGCCGGGCGAGCACGTCGGGGTCCTGCGCGGGTTCGCGGCCGACGACGTAGTCGGTGTCGACCCGCAGCGTCATCCCGTTATCCAGCAGCAGCACGCCCAGCGGCGGCCGCGGCCCGAGCCGGGTCACGTGCGTCACCTGCAGCATCCCGATCCCGCACCGCTGGCAGAACCGCAGCCCGGGATCGTTGAAGTGGCCGTTCTTGCAGTCCACGCCCTCGATCAGGGCGACGGTGTCGACCACCGGCACGTCGTCTGGCGGCGGCACGGGTTGCCCGGGCAGCAGCAGTACCGACTGGAACGGCGCACCCTTGTCCTCAGCTCGGGCCGGCGGCGGAGCCGGTTGCGGCCGCGCGAACCGGGCCGTGAGACCCGCACCGGTGACCACGCCGGCGCCGAGGCGGGCGTACGGATGCGCGGCACCCGCACCGGGTAGCGCCAGGCGCAGCCGCGAGACCGGACCGGCGACCTGCCGCTGCTGCGGCGCGGGACCGGACAGCCGGACCTCCTCGTGCGGGCCGGCCAGCTCGGCCACGCCGTGCCCGCAGACGAACACCGCGACACCGCCGTCGCCGGTCATCCCGCCCGCGGCGCAGCTGAGCTCGCCGGCCGGCAGCAGCTCCGCGGTGTGCCGGGCCAGGTCGGCGCCGTCGCCGCCGTCGGCCGCCACCCGGTCGAGCAGTGCCAGCAGTTCCTCGCAGCCGGCCGGCTCACACACGACGAACAGGTCACCGGCCCTGGCCACCAGACCGTTGCCCGGCAACGGTTGCACCATCGGCGCGCTCACGTGAGCCGCCCACCGCGGAAGCGCCAGCGCAGGAACGGCACCCGCATCGGCCCGTTCGCGGCCAGCCACACGGCGACCCAGACCACGGTGAAATGCACGACGAACGCCGCGAGCGGAGGCACCGCCGCGATCCCGGGGACCAGCTCCGCGTCCAGCAGCAGCCAGAGCACGATCGCCTCCGGTACACCCGACAACAGGCCGAACAACGACGGCCAGTCCTTCTCCCAGCGGAACTGCATGATCAGGTGATAGAGCAGTTCCCAGCCGATGCCGAGGACGGCGACGGCGGCGAGCACGATGAACGTCGTGCGGTAGCGGTCCGCGAGTGCGCCGTCGCCCGGCAGCACCGGGGTGAGCAGGGCGGTCACCGCCGAACCCACGATCGCGAGCAGGAAGATCCGGGTCTGGATACGACCCAGCAGAATCGGCACCATCAGCTGTCTCCGTCCCCTTCAGACCGGTCGTCCGAGCACCCAGCGCACCCATTGCGCCGTCGAGCGGACCGGGCCGATCCGCCGGCACCAGCCGCGGCGGGCCAGGTCGTCGGCGATCTCCTGGGCGGCGACCTGCAGGCCCAGGAACGTGTCCACGCCGGGGAAGTAGCCGCCGAGCGTGGTCGCGCCGGACGCGTACAGCGCGCCGTCGCCGCTCGCGGTGCCCTTCACCTCGAAGTGCCGCTCGACCTCGAGGCGGCCGAGCGGGTTACGGCCGGCGCCGCCGTGCTCCAGCAGGTCGGCGAGGACCCGGTGCTCGGCGATGTCGGCCTCCAGGCCGGTGCAGTCGATGATGTAGTCGGCGCGGATCTCGCGGCTGCCGGCGTCGCCGTCGACCAGACTGACGAGCGTGCCGTCGGTGTCCGGCCACACCTTCTGGACCGTGCCCTGCGACGCGCGGTACCAGCCCTCGACCCGGCCCTTGCGCATCTGCTGCTGCCAGCGGCGGCGTTTCGGCGTGTTCGTGCCGCCCATCTCGCGGTACAGCGCGGCGCGTTCCTCCCCGTCGAGACGCCGCATCCGCGCCTTCAGCTGCCCGCCCCACACCGACTTCGGATAGTTGAATCCCTGGTACGCGAAGCCGTCGCCGCCCTTGCGGCGCGCCCACAGGTGCGGGCCGTGTGCGCCGGTCACGAACGTGCGGAACAGGTGCACGACCGTGGTCTGCAGCCCGTGCCGCTCCCGGTCGTCCATCAGCCGCTGCAGCACCCGCGACGCGACGATCCCGCCGCCGCGCACGAGGACCGTGCCCGGCCGGGTCTTGAGGAACTCGTACACGTGCTCGTGCGGCTCGTACGCGTTGACGACGCGCTCGAAGTCGTTGTGCTGCTCCCGGTACGCCTGCAGGTCCGGCAGGAACCGCAGCCCCGGATACCCGACGGCGAGATGCACGAACCGGGACCGGTAGGCGACCCGCTTCGTGGGTCCGCTGCCCGCCGGCGGGGTGAGGATCGTGAAGTAGCCGCCCTGGTCGCGCCGCCGGACCAGCCGGACGACTCCGGTGACGCGCATCTGCTCGTACCCGATCCGCGCCGACTCCCGCCGCATTCCGGCAAACACGTCCCCGGCCCGCGGGGTCCAGTAGTCCGCGAACAGCGGCTCACCGAGGACGTGCACCAGCGGCCGCAGCGTGCGGTCCCGCCAGGCCTCGCTCAGCGCGTACGACGGGAAACCCCAGATGTTGTCGGGCCGCGACGACGAGTCGGACCGGATCCGCTCCCGCTCCGGGATCTGTGACACCCGGGTCAGGTACTGGTAGGTCTGCCAGGGATGGTCGATGTTGGACAGGACGCGGATATCCGACACCGGCACCCCCGCGACCCGCAGATAGTCGACGGTCACGAACGACCCGATGCCCCCACCGACGGAGACGAACGGCACGTCGACAACCGGTATGCCCGCGGCCTCCACCATGGCATCCGACCATGTGGCGGCACCCAGCAGCGCAGACGTCAGCTCGCCAGCTTGCATTCGCATCCCCCGATCCGTGTGCACATACGGATAGCACACGGACACAAACGCTGCGGCCCCTCTTCCCGGTTGGAGCCTTCCGCCCGCGATGCCCGGCGCACCGCTGCCCGCGCCGCGGCGGTGCACATCGATGATCTTAGGGCGGCGGGTCGTGGCAGCTGTCCCGTCCGGCGACCGCTACGTGGTTGTGGAGGACAACATCGACGATCTGCGCTGGGCGCTCAGATGGCGACGGCGTTCGAGACCTTCCATGCCCCGTCGACGGGCACCATGGTGAGCACCACGCGGTTCTGGTCGACCTTCTCACCCGTGATGTTCGTGTTGCGACGGTACTGGTTGAGGTAGAGCAACAACTCGACGCGTTCCGGGCCGGCGCTGACGACGCCGGAGGCGGACACGGCCGCGCGGACGATTGCCTGTTCCGACACCGCGTTGGGTTTGAGTGCGGCGGTCGTCCGGCCGTACTCGTCGGCGAATTGGCCGGTCACAAACGTCCGCGCGTTCGCGACGCTGGTGTCGAAGCTGCGGTAGTCGTACGAGAAGATCGCCTGCGCGGCGGCGGTTGCGGCGGTGAGCGACTGGCGGACCGCCACGTCCCGCTGGTGCGCCTGCTGGTGCTCGTACCAGCCCACGCCGGCGAAACCCAGACCCAGCGCGATGGCAAGGGCGAGCGCGACGACGCCCTTGCGGTACCCCTTCGGAAACCTCGGCATGACGGACCTCCTGCTTCAGCCGACGAACTGCAGCCGGGACACGAGCCAGCGGCCCGATCCGCGGTCGTGGGCGACGTCGACCTGGATGCGGAAGTGCGAGGCGCGCCCTTCCGGCGACTTGGCGTTGCGAACGGTCGCGTCGACGGCGACCAGCACGACGGCCGCGCTGCGGTCGCCGGAGACCAGGGCCGCGCGCAGCACCGTCCCGCGCGACTCGACGTTGTTCTCCACGATCGCGGCCCGCACCTGCGTCTGACCGCGGGTGAACTCGTCGCGGAAGTCGCCGGTGGCGCCGGTGACGATCCGCTGCAGGTCGCGGTCGACGCTGGCGGCGCTGACCGAGACGAAGTTGACGGTCGTCTGTTTCGCCGCGGCGAGTGCCTGCTGGTGGGCGCGGTCGAGCATCCGGTCGCCGTACCAGCGGCTGCCGAAGACGCCCGCCCCGGTGAGGGCCACGCACATGACGACCACCAAGACGACGGTGCTGAGCGCGGGCCGGGAGAACCGGAGCCGGCTGCGCGGGGCCGGCTCGCGACGCTGCACCGTGCGGCGGTGCGGTCGCGGCCTGACCCGCTTACCCGGTTCCGGCGCGCGCTTCTGCTCCGTCGTGGACTCGGTCGTGGCCTCGGTCGCGTCCGGTGGGGCCGGGGCGTCGTCGGGCAGGACGGGCTCCTCGCCGAGCTGTCGCAGGACCGCGGTGATCGGGTCACGCTGCCGCCGCGTGCGGCGGGTGGCCGTGCGGCGCCGGACACTGCGCGGCGGGAGCTCGGTCCCGGCCGCGCCGCCCTGCACAAGCTTCAGCGTTCGGTGCTCAGGTGCGGACACAACTGCCTCCATCCGAAGGTGCGCTACGGGGCGAGCCCGGCGAGCAGGAGCTGTTTCCAGGACTGGTCCCCGGCGAGTCCGTACTGCCCGCCGGTCGTGCCGAACAGCAGCGGGTGGCCGTCCGTGCCCAACGCCACCCCGGACGCCGGGTCGTACCCGCCGGTCTCGTCCGACGGGCCGGGCGGTGGCGGGTCGCTGCCGCCCGGGCGCGGTACGTTGTTCGTGCCCCGGACGCTCGAGCCCCGGGCCTGGTCGGCGGCGCCGCAGCGGGTGCCCTGCCCGTATCTGCAGGGCGGTGGGTCGTCGACGTTGAGCACCAGGCCGAGGTGGGCGGTGCCGTCCCCGGGCGTGACGGTGAAGCCGCCGGCGACCGTCATCGGGTACACGACGAGGATCTGCTCGATGCCGGGCAGGCGGCGCGCCGCGACGCCGTTGACCGACACGAGGTTGCCCAGCAGCGTGCCGATCGTGGGGTCGAGCGCGTCCAGCAGCGTCACGAGTTCTCGGGCGGCGGGTGGCGCGTCGGTGATGAGCCGCCGCAGGTCGGGGTCGGACGAGCGCAGTGTCGCGGCGATCTGCGCCAGTCCGCTCGCCCATTGCCGGATCGCCGCCGAGGACTCCTCCTGGGTGGTGAGCACGGTGCGGCCGTCGCGCAGCAGGGTGAGCGTCTGCGGCAGGTTCGCCGACGCCTCTCGCAGGATCAGGTCGCCGGCGTCGAGGATGCGGCGCAGCGCCTGCTCGTTGCCCTCGAAGGCGGTGCCGAGCTCGTCGATGACGACGGACAGGGCGGCCGGGTCGACGGAGCGCACGAGCGCGTCGAGGTTGGCCAGCAGCGTCTCGGGGGCCAGTGGGGCGCCGGTGCGGCTGCGCGGGATGACCGAGCCGTCCCGGAGGTACGGGCCGGCGTCGGTGTCCGGGCGCAGGTCCAGGAACTGCTCGCCGACGGCGGAGCGCTGTCCGACGACGGCCCGGGTGTCGCTCGCGACCCGGACGCCGTCGTCCAGCCGCAGCCGTGCCCGGGCGCCACCGTCGTGCAGCGTGACGGCCTCGACCCTGCCGACCGGCACACCGCGGTAGGTGACCGGCGCGTTGGCGAAGAGGCCGCCCGCCTCGGCGAAGTCGGCGTGGACGACGTACCCGCGGCCGAGGAGCCGGTCGCCGAGCCCGACATACGTGACGCCGACATAGCCGACGCCGACCAGCCCGACCACGAGAAACGCCAGGACCTGCAGCTTGGCGGAGCGTCGGATCATGGCAGCAGCCCTCCTCCGAGAACGTCGGGCAGCCCGCCCTGCCGCCCGGTGACGGCGCCGGTCGCGGGTGGCAGCAGGCAGCCGGGCGACAGTGCGGTGCCGGGCGGCAGCACCGTTCCGGGCGGGAAGACGGTGCCGGGCGGCACGATGCCGCCGGGCGGGAGCAGGCTGCCGGGCGGTGCGACGCTGCCGGGCGGCAGCAGGGTGCAGCCCTTCGGCAGGTCGCAGCCGGACGGGGGCTGCCAACCGGGCGGCAGCACCCCGCCGACCGGCAGGCACGGCAGCGGCAGCACGCCGGGCAGCGGCGGCGTGGTGACGGGCGGCTTCGTCGGGCTCTTCCCACCCGTCCCCGGGTTGGACTTCCCCGGTTGTGCGCCGCCGGTCGCCGCGGGCGCCGGACCGGCCGGCGCGGTCGCGACGAGCAGGTTCGAAAGGATCGTCGGGGCGTCGAGGTCCGCGGTCGCGCCGAGGTTGACGAAGTCCCCGACGATCGCGCCGGTGATGTTGGGCGGGAAGGGGAACGTCAGCATGAAGTCCAGGGACTTCGGCAGCGCGTCGCCCGCCTTCACCAGCTGTTCGAGGATCGGCTGGACCGCGCGCAGGGACGCCAGCGTGTCGTCGCGGCTCTGGTCGACCACCTGGGTGCCGACCCGGCCCAGCTCACCCAGGGCGGTCAGCGCGAGGGTGAGCTGCTCCCGCTGGTCCTCGAGGACGGTCAGGCCCGGGGCGAGGGAGCCCAGCGCCGTGCCGATGACGTCCCGCTGCCGGGACAGCTGCCCGGTCAGGCGGTCGAGCGAGTCGACCGCGCGCACGATGTCGGCCTTCTGCTGGTCCAGGCCGCCGACGAAGGTGTCGAGCTGGTGCAGCGCGTCCTTCGCCTCCGGCTCGCGCCCGTCGAGAGCCTTGGCCAGTTCCTCGTTGATCGTCTTGAGCTGCGCCAGGCCGCCGCCGTTGAGCAGCATGCCCAGCGCGACGAGCACCTCCTCGACCTCGGCCGCCCGCCGGGTCCGGGCCAGCGGCACGACCGCGCCGTCGGTCAACCGGCCGCGCGGCGGCTCGGTCGCCGGCGGGTCGAGCGCCACGTACTTCTCGCCGAGCAGGCTGGTCTGGCGCACGGCCGCGGTCGCGTTCGCGGGCAGCCGCACGTCCCGGGCGATCCGCAGCCGGACGCGGGCCGTCCAGCCGGACAGCGAGATCTTCTCCACGCTGCCGACGGTCACGTCGTCGACCTTCACCGCGGCCTGCGGCACCAGGTCGAGGACGTCGGCGAACTCGGCCGTCACGTGGTACCCGTCGCCGCTGGGCGCCCCGCCCGGCAGCGGGAGCCCGGCGACGTCGGGCAGCCCGCAGCCACCCACGAGGAGCGTGCCGGCGAGCATCGCGGCCAGGTGCCGTCCGGCGCGCTTCACGGCGTGCCTCCCAGGATGCCACCGACGGTGAGATCCCGCGTGACACCGGGCAGCTCGGGCAGTCCAGGTGGTGCCGGCAGTCCGGACGCGGCCGGCTGGGCGGGCGCCGCGGCGCCGTTCGCGGCGGGCGGCGCGGCGGCCGGCAGCCCGAGAAGCTTGCGCAGCTGGTCGGTCAGCGGCAGCCCCCGGGCGTTGAGGGTCTGGGCGAGCGCGAAGCACTCCTTGGGGATCTGTTCCGTCGGCACGAGGTCGACCATGACCGAGCACACGTAGCTCGCCGGGTCGTAGGGCCCGAGCGCGTTGTCCCGCGTGTCGAGCGTCCCCGACGTGGCGTTGTAGGCCAGGTTGAGGTTCGACAAGGCCAGCGGGGTGACGTCGAGGATCTCGATGATCGCCTTCTGCTGCCGTACCAGGATGCCCGTCACGTCGGCCAGGGCGTCCACATCGGACTTCAGCGCGTCGCGGTTCTCCCGGATGAACGTGGTGACGTCGCCGAGCGCCGTCGCGAGGCTGCGCAGGGCGGCGGCCAGCTCGTCGCGCTCGCCGGCGAGCTGCCCGGCCACCGCGGCGAGCTGCTGGTTGAACGCCCGCACCTGCTGGTCGCTCTCAGCGAGTGCGGTGGTGAACAGCTGGAGGTTGACGACCGTGCCGAAGAGGTCCTGCCGCCCGTCGGCCACAGTGGACAGTGCGCGGCCGAGCCCGTCGAGCGTGGCGTGCAGGTTGTCGCCGTTGCCCTCGAGATTCGCCCGCCCGGCGGCGACGAGGTCCTTGAGCGCGCCGTCGGCGTTGGCGCCGCCCGGCCCGAGCGCCCGGTTGAAGTCGTCGAGCGCGCGGTAGATGTCGTCGATCTCCATCGGCGCGGCCGTGCGCTCCACCGGCACGTCGGCGCCGTCGCCCAGGGCCGCGCCACCGTTGTACGCGGGGGTGAGCTGCACGTACCGGTCGCTGACGACGCTGGGCGGGATGATCAGCGCCTGGGCGCCGGCCGGGATCCGCCGGTCGGCGTCGTACCGCATCTCCACGCGGACGGTGCGACCCTGGGGAGTCACCGAGACCACCTCGCCGATGTCCACCCCGAGCACCCGGACCGACGAGCCCTCGTGGATGCCGACAGTGCGGCTGAAATGCGCGACGAGACGCCGTTGCGGCCGCCCGCCCAGGAACACGACGGCTGCTGCCGCGGCGACGGCGAGCACCACACCCGCCGCGATGAGACGACGCCTGCGCATCTCAGCGCCCTCCCGTCGTCGGCTGGTACGGCTGGAGCAGCCCGCTGACGTACGAGTCGAACCAGCGGCCGTTGCCGACCACGTTCGCGAACGCGTCGACGAACGGCCCCATCCTCTGGATGGTCTGCTCGAGGTTGTCGCGGTTGCGTTGCAACGTGGCCACCACGCCGCGCAGCTGCCGCAGGGCCGGCTCCAGCTGCTGCCGGTTGTCGGCGATCAGGCCGGACAGCTGCGTCGCGAGCGCGTTGGTGCCGACCAGCAGGTCGTGGATGGCGTCCTTGCGGCGGCTGACCTCGGCCAGCAACGCGTTGCCGTCGGTGACGAGCTCGCGGAACTCCTCGTCGCGCGCGGCGAGCACCCCGGTGACGTTGTGCGCGCGGGCGAGCAGCTCGCGCAGCTCGGCGTCGCGGTCGCCGACCGTCTTGGACAGCCGCGACAGCCCGTCCAGCGACAGCTGCACACTCGCCGGGGTGTCGGCGAATGTCTGCGCCAGCGTGGTGAACGCGTTCGCCAGCTGGGTGGTGTCGATCGAGTCGAGCGTGTCGGCCAGGCCGGTCACCGCCTGGACCACGTCGAACGGCCCGGCGGTGCGCTCCAGCGGGATCTCGGCGTCGTCGGCGAGCCGGCCCGGCCCGTCGGGCGCGAGCGCCAGGTACTTCTGGCCCAGCACGGTCTTGATCCGGATCGTCGCGCCGGTGCGGGTGCCCAGCCGCACGTCGTGGTCCTCCAACCGGAACCGCACACGCACGTACGGTCCGGTGTTGCCCTGCGCCAGGTCGACGCCGGTGACCTTGCCGACGCGGACCCCGGCGACGCGGACCTCGTTGCCGGGGACCAGCCCGCTGGCGTCGCGGAACGCCGCGCGGTACGAACCCTGAGCGGTCAGCGCGGCGAGCGCGTCGAGCTGGAACGCGCCGAGCATCAGCGCCGCCAGGACGGCCAGGCTGACCGCGCCGACCACGACCGGATTGCGTTCCCGGAACGGTTTCACGCGCCACCTCCCGGTTGCCGGCACCGCGCCGCCTGGGAGCTGAAGGTGGCGGGGTTGAGGTCGCCGCCCCCGGCCACGCTCACGTTGCCGTCGAAGTCGCAGAGGAAGAAGTTGAACCACGAGCCGTAGGACGCGACGCGGGTCAATGCGGTGTACCGCTGCGGCAGCCCGCCGAGCGTCCGGTCGATGACCGCGGCGTTGTCGTTGAGCGTGCCCGACAGCGTGCCGAGCGCGTTCACGTCGGCGGCGATCGTCGGCCGCGCGTCACCGAGCAGCGAGGCGGTCGCCCCGGTCAGCTGGCCGAGGTTCACCAGGGCATCGCCGATCGCCAGCCGGTCGGCCGCGAGCCCCGACACGAACTGCTGCAGCTGGCTGATCGTCACGTCGAGGTCGCCGCTGTGGTCGTCCAGTGTGGACAGTACCGCGTTGAGGTTGGTGACGACCCGGCCGATCACCGCGTCGCGGTCGGCGAGCGTGTTGGTCAGCGATGCGGTCCGCCGCAGCAGGCTCGCCATCGTGCCGCCCTCGCCCTGCAGGACCTGGATGATCTCGAAGGCGAGCTGGTTGACTGCCTGCGGGGTCAGCGCGGTGAACAGCGGCCGGAAGCCGTTGAACAGCACCGTCAGGTCCAGCGCCGGGGTCGTCTGCGACTCGGGGATGACCTGGGACGGCCGCAACGGCACGCCGTCGCCCGGTCCCTCGCTCAGCGCCACGTACCGCTGGCCGACCAGGTTGCGGTACCGGATCTTCGCCCGGACGCTCGTCGTCAGCGGGATGTCGTCGGCCACGGTGAAGGCGATCTCCGCGACGGTGTTGCCGGCGACCTTGATGTCGCGGACCTCGCCCACCTTCACGCCGGAGATGCGCACGTCGTCGCCGACGAGGAGCCCGGTGACGTCGGTGAAGTGGGCCCGGTAGCGGGTGCCGCCCGTCGAGAACGCGCCCAGCGTCTGTGCGAGCAGGGCGGTCAGCAGCACGGTCACGGCCGCGAAGACGGTCAGCTTCACCAGCGGTGCGAGCACAGTCCGGTTCATGCGCCCTCCGCTTCGCTCCGGCCGCCCGAACTTCAAGCTGAGCCCCTGATGAGCGGCCCCTCCGCTGCGCTCCGGACCGCTCATGGCGCGTTCACCACCGCTCCGCGCAGCAGCGGGCCCCACAGCAGCACCGCGATGTCCGGCACCTCGGCGGGCGGCACGCCCATCGTCGCGCCCAGCAACGGCTCCAGCAGCTTGCGCTCCTCGGCGGTGCCGGCGTCGGCGGTGGGCAGCGGCACCGCGGGGACCGCGCCCGGGATCAGCCCGACGGGCAGCTTCGACGGTCCGGGCCGGGCGGCACCGTAGTCGTACCCGTCGTTGATCGGGGTCGACGGCGCGGGGACGTGCGGGTCCGGCAGGCCCCGGCAGTCGGGGCCGTTCCTCGCGCCGTACACCGGCTCGTCCCTGCCCGGCACGAACCTGCCGTTGTCGCGGGTGATCTCCAGCGTGATGCGCATCCGCCCGGAGGCGAACACCTGCTCCACCCGCGGCTGCAGCGCGACCAGGCCACGCATCAGGCAGGGGTACTCCGGCGCGTACGCGGCCAGCAGCTCCAGGACCGGCCGGCTCACGTCACCGACCTGGATGAGCTGGTCGCCGTGGCGTTCGAGGAAGAACCGGGTCACGTCGGCGGCCTCCGTGCTGTCGGCAAGGAACGCGGCGAGCTGGGTACGCTGGTCCGTGACGGTCCTGGCGGTCACCGACGCGTCGCGCAGGATGGCAAGCAGGTCCGGCATCGCGCCGTCGTAGACGTCCAGGACGTTGGCGAGCCTGCGCACGTCCTCGGCGATCAGCGGCATGTCCTTGTTCAGCGCGGCGAGGTAGCCGTCCAGGGAAACCAGCTGCTCGCCGAGCCGGTCGCCCTTGCCGTCGAGGGCCGTGGCGATCGCGCCCAGGGTCGCCGCGAGCTTGTCCGGCTGGATCGACTGCAGCAGCGGCAACGCGTCGTCGAGCACGCGCTCCAGCTCGACGCCGCTCGCGCTGCGGTCCTGCGGGATCACGTCCCCGTCGCGGATCGGGCGGCTGGTCTGCTGCGCGGGGGGCACCAGCGCGACGTACCGCTCACCGAACAGCGTCTTGGGCAGCAGCCGGGCGTTGACGTCGGCGGGGATCTGCGGCACCAGCGCCGGGTCGAGCGCGAGCCGCAGCCGGGCGCCGCCGCCGTCGCTGGAGACGGTGCGCACCTCGCCGACGACGACGCCGTAGAGCTTGACCTCCGCGCCGGGGCTCAGCTGCATGCCGGTGCGGCTCGCCTGCAGCGTCACCCAGGTCACGTCGTCGAACGCCTTGTGATACTGCAGGACCGCGAGGCTCAGCGCCGCGCCGAGCAGCGCCACGAAGGCGAGGCCCAGGAATCTGTGCCGCGCGTTCATCCGGCGATCCGCACCGTGGTGGTCGCGCCCCAGATGGCCAGCGACAGGAAGAAGTCCACGACGTTCACCGAGACGATCGCCAGGCGTACCGCACGACCGACCGCCACGCCCACCCCGGCCGGGCCGCCACTGGCGGTGTAGCCGTAGTAGCAGTGCACCAGCACGACGATGACGCTGAACACCAGCACCTTGCCGAAGGACCACAGCACGTCCTCCGGCGGGAGGAACAGGTGGAAGTAGTAGTCGTACGTGCCGGCCGACTGTCCGAAGTAGACGATCGCCATCGTCCGGGTGGCGAGGTAGCTGGAGAGCAGGCCCAGCACGTACAGCGGGATCACCGCGATGAAACCGGCGATCATCCGGGTGGTGACCAGGAACGGCAGCGACGGCACGGCCATCACCTCGAGGGCGTCCACCTCTTCGGAGATGCGCATCGCGCCGAGCTGCGCGGTGAAGCCGCAGCCGACGGTCGCCGACAGGGCCAGCGCCGCGACGAGCGGCGAGATCTCCCGGGTGTTGAAGTACGCGGAGATGAACCCGGTGAAGGCGCTGCTGCCGATCTGGTCGAGGGCCTGGTATCCCTGCAGCCCGACCTCCGTGCCGGTGAAGAAGGTGAGGAAGCAGATGACGCCGACCGTGCCACCGGCGACGGCGAGCGCTCCGGTGCCGAAGCTCACCTCGGCGAGCAGGCGAAGGACCTCCCGCTTGTACCGCCGGATCGTCCGCGGCGTCCAGGCGAACGCCCGCAGGTAGAACGCCAGCTGCCCGCCGAGGTTGTCGAGGTGTCGCAGGACCGGCATGTCAGCTCCCCTTCTGCGGCACGATCTGGAAGTACACGGCGGTGATGACGAAGTTCAGCGCGAACAGCAACATGAACGTGATGACCACGCTGTGGTTGACCGCGTCCCCGACGCCCTTCGGCCCGCCGCGTGCCGTCATGCCCTTGTACGAGGCGACGAGCGCGGCGACCGCGCCGAAGCACAGCGCCTTGATCTCGCCGACGACCAGGTCCGGCAGCTGCCCCAGCGCCTGGAAGCTGGCCAGGTAGGCGCCCGGCGTGCCGCCCTGCATGACGACGTTGAAGAAGTAGCCGCCGGACACGCCCACCACGCTGACCAGGCCGTTGAGCAGGACCGCGACCAGCATCGTGGCCGCGATCCGGGGCGCGACGAGGCGGTGCAGCGGGTCGATGCCCAGCACCTCCATCGCGTCCAGCTCCTCGCGGATCTTCCGCGCCCCGAGGTCGGCGCAGATCGCCGAGCCGCCCGCGCCGGCGATGATGAGCGCGGTGACGATCGGGCCGGCCTCGCGAACCACCGCGAGCACCGACGCCGCGCCCGTGAACGACTGCGCGCCGAGCTGGCGGACCAGGGAGCCGAGCTGCAGCGCGATCACCGCGCCGAACGGGACCGAGACGAGTGCCGCCGGCAGGATCGACACGGAACTGACGAACCAGGCCTGCTGCAGGAACTCGCGCACCTGGAACGGCCGTCGGCCGAGCCCCCGCAGCGCGTCGAGGCAGAACGCGAAGAACAGCCCGGACTGGCGCAGCGGCGCGGTCATCGGACCCGCCCCGGTTCGGTGTGGAAGGACCCCGGCGGCGGGGTGACGCCGTGCTCGAAGCACCATTCGCCGGGCGGTCGCTCCGCCCGGCGCGGCAGGCCGTCCGACGGCTGCAGTTGCAGCGGGATCGGCGGCAGGGGCGGAAGCTCGACACCGGCGTCGGCCTCGGCCTTGAGCTCGTCGGCGTCCTTCTCCTCGGCCATGCCGATCGGCCCGACCCGCTGCGCGTTGAGGAACTGCCGAACCACCGGCTCGGTGCTCGACAGCAGCATCTCGCGCGGGCCGAACATCGCCAGTTGGCCGTGGTAGATGAGCCCGATGTTGTCGGGCACCGTACGGGCCGTGTTGATGTCGTGCGTGACGATCAGGAACGTCGCGTCGATCTGCTGGTTGAGGTCGATGATCAGCTGGTTCAGGTAGGCGGTGCGCACCGGGTCAAGACCCGAGTCCGGCTCGTCGAACAGGACGATCTCCGGATCGAGGACCAGCGCCCGGGCCAGGCCGGCGCGCTTGCGCATCCCGCCGGAGATCTCCCCGGGCAGCTTCCGCTCCGCGCCGACGAGGCCGACCATCTCCAGCTTCTCCGCGACGATCGCCCGGATCTCCCGCTCCGGCTTGCGGGTGTGCTCCCGCAGCGGAAACGCGACGTTGTCGTAGATGTTCATCGAGCCGAACAGCGCGCCGTCCTGGAACAGCACGCCGAACAGCTTCCGCACCTCGTACAGCTCCCGCTCGCCGAGGCGGGTCAGGTCGTGCTCACCGATCCGGATCGCGCCCCGGTCCGGCTTGAGCAGGCCGACCAGCGTCTTGAGGAACACCGATTTGCCGGTACCGGACGGGCCGAGCAAAACCGAGATCTCGCCGGCGGGCAGGGTGAGGCTCACGTCGGCCCACACCGGCTGGGCACCGAAGGACTTCGCCAGTGCCTCGACACGCACCTCGACGCCCATCCGGCCCTCCTGCCTGAACCCGTTGCCTGTGACATCGCGGCACGGGCGCCCGGCGTAACACCGCGGGCCGGAATTTTTTCGCGACCACCCGTCCGGCTGGTGGGATCGGCCGCCGCCGGTTACCGTGCGGAAACCCCCCGGTAACGAAGGTGCGCACCCAACGCGATGACGGCAACGATCGAACCAGAGCTCGTGGACCGCGCCCTGCGGGCCGATCCGGACGCCACGGCGGCGCTGCTCGCCGAGCTGCGGCCCGGCATCGTCCGCTACTGCCGGGCCAGGCTCGGGCGGGTGGGCGGCGCGTACACGACCGCCGACGACATCGCGCAGGAGGTGTGCCTCGCGCTGCTGCGGGCGATGCCCAAGTACCGTGACCAGGGGCGGCCGTTCACCGCCTTCGTCTACGGGATCGCGGCACACAAGGTCGCCGACGCGCAGCGCGCCGCCGTCCGCGACGCCGGGACGGCCCCGGTCGACACGCTCGCTGACCGGCCCGACGCGGCACCGGGCCCGGAGCAGCGGGCGCTCAGCACCGACCTGGCACGGCGCCTGTCCGGACTGCTGGCCCAGCTGCCCGAGCCGCAGCGGGAGATCGTCGTCCTGCGGGTGGCGGTGGGGCTGCCGGCCGACGAGGTCGGCGCGATCGTCGGCATGTCCGCGCCCGCGGTACGGGTCGCGCAGTCCCGCGCGCTGGCCCGCCTGCGTACGCTGGCAGGCGACACGTTGGGCGAGGTGGCGGCGTGAACGGGCCGGCGCGTGACCGCGCCGTCGAGCGGAGCGAGGTGACGTGGTGACGGAGCGCAGTGGCGAGCCGCCCGTCGACCTGGCCGAGATCCAGGCCGACGACGCGCTGCTCGACGCCCTCGGCCGCGGCGAACCGGCACCGGACGACGACGAGTTCGCCGGCCTCCTGGCGGGCTGGAGGGCAGACCTCGGCACCGACCTACCCGCGGACCTCCCGTCCGGCATCCCGGTGCCGCTGCCCGCCCGCCGCCGCACCGGCGTCCGGAGGATGCTCGCCGGTGCCGTGGCGGCCGCTGTGCTCCTCGGTGGCGTGGCGCTCGGCGCCCGTCATTCGGGACCGGACAATCCACTCTGGCCGCTCACCCGGGTGCTGTACCCGCAGCAGGCCCAAGCCCTGGCGGTGGAGCACACGATCGCACTGGCCGGCGACGCGGCGGCGGCCGGACACTACGACGACGCCCGCCGCCTGCTCGACGTCGCCGCGACGGACGTGGAACGGATCGAAGACCCGGCGACGCGGCAGCGGCTGCGAGACCGGATCGAGGAGATCCGCCGCTCCCTGCCGACGGCGACCGGCCCGGCCGCACCCGCCAGCACGCCGCCCACGCCGGTCACCCCCTCGACCCCGGCGCCGTCGCCGGGCGTCACCACGCCGGGCCACACCCCCGGATCGGGCGGCGGGGACCCCACGACCGGTCCCGGTCCCCTCATCCCCGACCTGCCGACACCGCAGGTGCCGCCGCTGCCCGGGCCGAGTCTGCCGCTGCCACCGCTGCCGTCGTCGTTGCTGCCCGGACTCCCCGGCTGAACCGACTCCAAACACCCCGCATGAACTCGAGCCTTTCAGGGACCAGCCGGTCTGTGGGGATGCTGGTACCTCTTGTGGTGCCGCATACCCGGAGGACGAAGAGCCGACGGGAGGTGGTCACCTTCTCTCCCGTCGCCTGGAAGCCTTCGTCAGGGCGATCAGGGTTCGATCGGGCGGACCTGATCGCGGTAGCGCTCGTAAAGGGCGCGGTTGTGCGCATCGCCCTGAGCGAGATTCGCGGACACGTGGACCGGCAGCTCGACGCCGCGATCCAGCAGCTTGCGGCAGACCAGTTCGGTGAGCAACTGCGCGATGAGGACTCCGGTGAGGGACGAGACCGCCCCGATCCGTACTCCAGGAATGATCTCCAGTGCCGCGTCGCCGGCCGGTGCGTGGTTGTCGATCACCACATCTGCCAGGTCAGCAAGATGCGGTCCCTGGGTCGACCGTGCACCGGCCGAGCGGGTGTGGGCGAGTGAGGTGACCGCGACGATCGGATGCGCGCGCTCGCGGGCCAGCGCCGCCATCTCGGTGATGGCGGCGTTGAGGCCGGAGTTGGAGACGATCAGGAAGGCGTCGTGCTCGGACGGTGCGGCGAGGTGGTAGATCCGCTCGGCAAGGCCGGATTCGCGCTCGTACGTCGGGTCGAGAATCGGCCCCGGGTCGGCGCCGCCGAACATCACGAGATCCTTGACCGCCAGCATGCTGACGGCGGCGAGCCCACCGGCGCGCCCCGCGAGTTCGAGGGTGACGATCCGCGAGTGGCCGGTCCCGAACGCCTGTAGGACGCCACCGGCAGCGATGGCGTCGGTGACCAACCCGGCCGCGGCCTCGATAGCGTCGAGTTCCTCGGCCAGAACCTGTTCGAATGCGTTCCGGGCGATGATGGCGTAGGCAGGCTCAGGCACTGGTCCTCCTGGAATGTTCACGGTCGCGGGCGGCTTCGACGGCAGCTTCAACGGCAGCCTCTACGACGATCTCGCCGCTGCCCGAGGTAACCGGACTGACATGGGTTTCGTAGCAGGGTTGCGTGTCGCGGGCGGGTAGGTAGCCGACGTAACCGTTCGCATAGCCGAGGACCACGATGTCCCCCACCTGGTCGGGCGCTGCCGAACGGATCGTTTCGCCCAGCTCCAAGAACAGCTCGCCGGGAACGGCCACGACCGTAACCCCGTCGAGGTCCACCGCCTCCACCTCGATGACGTACGGTTCGGTGCGCCGGCGGGCGGCCTGTTCCTCCGCGATCCGCCGCCCCTGTTGCAGAACCCAGCGGATGCGTTCGTCCTCGACCCCCGGCGGCGTCTGTTGCAGGGCGACGTCGAGTTCCGCAGGCTCCTTGGGGGCGAGTGTGACGGTTCGCGAGATCGGTGGCCGTACCGGCGTCGGGGTGTCCCCGCCGACGTGCGGCAGCACCGGTTCGACCCGGCCGGCCAGCCAGGCGCCGAGTCGATTCACCTCATCCAGGCCCCGCCCCAGGCGGGTGTGTCGAGTACTGATGTCGCCGGCGGCGCCGGTGGCGACGACCACCCACCTGCCTGGTGCAGACAGCGCCCGGCGGATGCCGCCGTTCAGGTCCGCGCTCACATGGTTGTTGTCGGCGGGAAGGATGGTCGGGTGGACCGGAGAGATCACGACCAGCCCCACCACGTCGGTACCCGCGGTGACCGCGATGGTGTCGACGGGGATGTCCAGTGGGCCCGAGTCGGCGACGTTACGGCGACTCGCCAGCTTGGGAACCAGTGTGCGGGCGGAGCCGAGACGGGCGGCGCGTTCGGACGCCAGGGCGGACCGCGCGGCCGCGAGCGATGCGGCTTCAAGCCGGTCGGCGACGTGCCGTGGGGTGGCCTCGCCGCCGGGGCTGCAGCCCGCCTCGGGGCTCGCGTGGGTGTGGGTGGCGGCGACCCAGCAGGACTGCACGCCGATGTCCCGCACGGCGGTCCGGATCCGCTCGACGACGTCGCCATTGACGCAGATCAGATCCGCGACCACCAGCGCGAACCGGTGGCCGTCGTCGGCGAACGTGACGACGTGGACCTCCAGCGGGTCGAGCACATTCTGGACACCGTCGGATCGGTCGGCATAACCTCCCATGGGTTCTCCGGACACGACCTCGAGCCGCGCCACCCCGTGTCCGACCCTCATGCGTCGCCACCGGTTCCCTGGCTCGCGAGCAGGCGTGCGTAGGGGTCGACACCGCTCAGCAGCGCCGGACCACCATCAAGCGGCTCCGCTCTGGGGCTGACCAGGGGCAGCCCCCTGGTCTCAAGTTCAGCCGCCAGCGCCTGGTGGAGAGCGTTTCCCGGGGTCAGCAGCCGTCCGCTGAAGGACACCTGCTGGGCCGCCCGGCTGAGATCGAGCCGGACGGCTGCCGCCTGCGCCGCGTCGGCGAGATCGGTCGCCGCGTGGGCGCAGATCAGGCCAGCCACCGAGTCGGCCTGGGCGGCCGCGTCGAGCACGTCGCGGGCGAAGGCCGCGGTGCGGGAGATCATGGCGGGGTCCCGGTAGTAGCGCTGGAGTGACGTCAGGTCGATGCCGCCGAGTGCCGTGACGAGGCGGTCGGTCAGTACGGTTGTCGGTCCGACCTGGTCATGCGACGCGGTCGCGGCGCGCATTCCGGCCAGCCCGATGGCGTACGCGCTGCCGCGGTCACCGAGGTGCGGACCCCATCCGTCGAGCCGTACGTGGTCGCCGTCGGAGTCCACCGCGAGCACGGTCGTCCCGGTGCCGACGCACAGCAGCACGCCGGGACCACCGAGAGCGCCGGCGTGCGCGAGGACACTGTCCTCCACGACGACGGCCGGGCCGCCGAACTGCCGCTCGAGGGCGAGGGCGAGACGCCGGCGCTCGGCGCGCTCCCCCGGTACCCCGGTCAGGCCGGCGACCACGCCGGCCACCTGTGTGGGTAGGGAGATCGTCGCCGCGGCGCCACGAACGGCGGCCAGTATCCGGTCGACGCCGTCCTCGTCCGGACGGTAGGAGAAGCCCGGGCCGATGCCGATCGCGCGGCCCGCCGGGGTACGCAGCAGCAGCCGAAGTTCCGACTTGCCGCCGTCGATGGTGATCGTCGTTGTCATCGCGACATCCCTGCGGTCAGCCCTGCGACAATCTGCTTGGTCGCGAGCGCGAACACCACGGCCAGCGGTACCACGGCGATCACGAGTCCGGCGAACAGGGTGCCGCGGTCGGTGGCGAACTCGCCGAAGAACCGGGTCAGCCCGACCGGCACGGTGTACTTGTCCACAGTGCGCAGCAGCACCAACGGGTAGAAGAAGTCGTTCCAGGTCGGCGCGAACTGGAAGACCGTGGCGACCGCGAGCGCCGGCCGCATCAGGGGCAGGACGATCGACACGAACAGCCGGCCCTCGTGCGCGCCGTCGATCCGCGCGGCCTCCTCCAGTTCACCGGGGAATCCCCGCATGAAGCCCATGATCACGAAGACCGAGAACGGGATTCCGCTCGCCGCGTAGAGCAGCACCAACCCGATCCGGCTGTCGATCAGACCCATCGACTGGAACATGTAGAACACCGGCAGCAGGCCGAGTTTCGCCGGAATCATCAACCCGGACAGGAAGAACGCCGCCAGCAGGGCGCGGCCCCGGAACTTCCACCTGGACAGGGCGTAGGCCGCCATCGCCGACACGGTGACGCACAGCGCCACCGAGGCGCAGGTGACGATCAGGGAGTTGACGAAGTACGTCGAGATCGACGCGGTCTGCCAGGCGCGGGCGTAGTTGGTCAGGTCGAACGAGCGGGGCAGGCCGACCGGTGTCCGGAGGATCTCCGCGTTGGGTCGCAGCGATCCGATCAGCACCAGCAGCAGCGGGCCGAAGGCGATCGCGGCGTAGGCCCACAGGAGCACCTGGCTGCCGGCGACGTGCAGCGGCGAACGCCGGCGGGTGCCGCGCGCGGGTGGGTGGTCGTCCCCGGCCTGCCGTGCCGCGCGGGGGGCGGTGCGAACGACGCTCATCTAGTGGACCTCCCGGCGGCGCAGCGCCCGCTCCAGGGCGAGGGAGACGCCGAAGATGAGCACGAAGATCAGCATGGCCAACGCCGAGGACTCTCCGATCGCGTTACTGCCGCCCCGGAACGCGGTCCGGTAGTAGAGCAGGCCCAGGACGTCCATGGCGCCGCCGGGTCCGCCGTCGGAACCGCCGAGCGCGTAGACGAGGTCGAAGATGTTGAAGCATCCGATGAAGGTCAGCACGGTGATCACGCCGACCGCCGGCATCAGGAGCGGGAAGCGGATGCTCCAGAACGTCCGGGCCGATGACGCGCCGTCCATCGCGGCCGCCTCCTCCAACTCCTGGGGGATACCGGCCAGGGCGGCGCCGAAGATGAGCATCGGTCCGCCGATCCACTGCCAGGCGTTGACCAGGATCAGTACGGGCAGGGCGAGGTCCGGCTCGCCGAGCCAGGGGCGCGCCCAGGCGTCCAGGCCGATCGCCCTCAGCGCGAAGTTGACCGGGCCGAAGGTGGGGCTCAGCAGCAACGACCAGATGTACCCGACGATCAGCGGGCTGATCAGGTACGGAAGCGAGAAGAGCGTCTGGAACAGCCGCTTGCCCCAGGGGTTGCGGTGCAGGAGCACCGCCAGGCCGAGCCCGACGGTGTTCTGGATCGCCATGGTTCCGACGAAGAAGAGCACGTTGTGCCCGAGCGCGGCGGGAATCTCGTCACTCAGCGGATAGCGAGTGAGGATCTCCCGGTAGTTGCCGACTCCGACGAACGCCCCCTGCCGGGTGCCGTCCCAGCGGAACAGCCCGTAGTAGAAGGCGGTGACGATCGGTACGACGAGAAAGAGGCCGTAGAGCGCGATCGCCGGCAGGCAGAAGGTCGTGATCCACCCGGCCGAGACCCGTCCTGCCCGGCGGCGTGGCCGCCGGGCAGGAGGGACCGTCAGTTCTTGGGTCGGAACCACTGATCGACCCCTCGTTGGATGTGCGCGGCCGCGTCGGCGGCGCTGCTTCGGCCGAGGACGTAGTTGGAGAACGCTTCGGAGGCGAGGTCCCAGGCGGTAGGTGTGCCGCTGGAAAAGTACGCGTAGGTGACGTACGGGCTCGGGTTCGCCTGGTACGCCTTGAGGGCCTGGGCCAGGAGTTCGTCCTGCGGCTCGACGCCGGGCACCGGGGAGATCTGACCGAGCTCGGTGGACAGTGCCTTGCCGAATTCGGGGGTCGCCATCCACCGCACGAGGTCCAGCGCCGCGTCCCGGTGGGGCGACTTCGCCGAGACGCCGAACGAGCCGTCGACGTAGCCGGGCACGAGGGTCTTGTCGACCGACGCGCCGGGCGCCGGCGGCACGTTGAAGATGCCCAGTTGGAGCTGGGGGTCGGCCTTCGCGAATCCGGCGAGCTCCCACACGCCACCAGGGAACGCGGCGGCCCGCCCGGAGGTGAAGAGCGCCTGCGCGTCGGTGTAGCTCACCCCGGACGCCTGCGCCGGCCAGTACTTCTGGGTGCTCTTCCAGGTCTCGAGGGAGTTCACCCAGGGCGCGTCGGTGAACTTGGCCGAGCCGCTGAGCATCCTGGTGAGGTAGTCGGGCCCGCCGTACGTGGCGGCGCCGAAGATCTCCTGCTCGATCGGCAGCATCCACTTGTCGGTGACGGTGTTCGCCAGCGGGGTCACGCCGGCCCTACTGAGCTTGTCGAAGCCCGCGATCATGTCCGCCCAGGTGGTGGGGGCGGCGATGCCGTTGTCGGCGAAGATCTTCTTGTTGTAGATGACGTGCAGCGTCTGGATCGCGAACGGAACGCCGTAGACGCGCCCGTCCTTCTCGCCCCTCGCACCGTCGAGGACTGGCTTCGGGAATCCGCCGAGCTTGTCGACCTGGTCGTCGAGAGGCACCAGGCTGCCGGCGCCGACCAGCGGCTGGAGCAGTCCGTAGGAGCGCAGCTGCGCCACGTCGGGGCCGTTGGAGTCGGTGAGGCCGGTCTTGAGGATCGTGTCGTACTCGGTGTTCTTGTAGGGCAGGTACTCCACGGTTAGGCCCGGATGGGCCTTCTCGTAGATCTGGAAGATCTTCTTGTACGCCGCGACATCCTCCTGCCGCCAGCCCCAGACCTTCAGGTTGACGGCCTCGCCGCCGCCCTCGCCGCCTGGCGCGCACGCAGCAAGGGCGAAGGCGAGCAGCGCTGCCGCCCCTAACACACCGCGTCTTCCGGGCATCACATCTCCGATCGTCATGGCCCACCTGCTGGACGTGGCAGACCAGCCGAGACTAATACTGGTATAGACCGACGGTCAACGGTTGCGTCGGCCTCCCCCGCCGACCGGGCGATTGCCCGTACGATGGCTTCACTCACTGAGGAAGGAGAGCTGGTCCGTGCCAAGACCGCGACACGAGCCGATCGACGGGGCCCTTGAGCCGCTGCCGGCGGAGCACCACGCCGGCAAGGGCGAACACATCAGGGACGTCCTCACCGCCATGGTCCTGAACTCGCGGGACGGCGCGCTGCTCCCCTCCGAGCGGGTCCTCGCCGAACGGTTCGGCGTCGCCCGGATGACCGTCCGGGGCTCCATCGACGCCCTGGAGTCGAGGGGAATGGTCCGGCGGGTCCCCGGGCGTGGGACCTTCGTGCAGCACCCCACGCTGACCCACTCGGAGATCTTCCGCTCGTTCAGCGAGGACATGCGGATGCGCGGCATGACGCCGGGCGCCAAGTCGTACCGCGCCCGCACCCGCCCGGCCACCCGACTGGTCGCCGCCAACCTCGACATCGCCCCCGGCGACCCAACCCACTACATCGAGCGGATCCGTACGGCGGACGGCATCCCGATGGCGCTGGAGCGCACGAACCTCGCCGCGGCACGCTTCCCCAGCCTGCTGAAGGTGATGGAGCGCGACGACTCGCTGTACGAGGTCCTGAGCCGCGTCTTCGGGGTGCGACTCGAATCGGCGCGGCAGACCGTCACCATCGCCCGGCTCGCCGACACCGAGGCGCAGCGGCTCGAGGTCGGCGAGGACAGCCCGGCGTTCCTGATCGAGCGCATCTCCGTCGACAACATGGGGAAGGTCGTGGAATACGGCCGATCGCTCTACCGCGGCGACCGCTACGCCATCCAGATGCACGTCAGCCCCCCGACGCAGGGCGGCTGACGCGCATCCGGAGGACGGGTCAGCGAAGACCGGTGAGGTAGTGCGCCTCGAGTTCGGCCGCGGTCAGGGCACGGTCGTAGATCGCCGCCTCGTCGAGGTCGCCGAGCAGCCGCTGGTTCGCGTCGTCGCCGCGGCCGCCGAGCTTGACGCTCCCCGTACCGCTGCCGGGTGACACCGACGTCGCGACGCTGTTGTCCGCCACGCCGTCGATGTACACGGTCAGCCGTGACCCGTCGAAGACGGCGGCGACGTGGTGCCACGTGTTCGCCGTCAGCCTGGTACGACCCGTCACCAGGCCGTATCCCTTTCCGGCAGCGCCCAGCGACCACGCCTGCAGGACGCCGTCGGTCACCCGCAGCGCGTACCCGTTGACCGCCGGCCCGGTGTAGCTCTCGATGACCGCCTGCCCAGGCGACGGGGCGAGCGTGTCGAGCTTCACCCACGCCTCCAGGGTGAAAGCGCCCTGGAGGTTGGTCCGCGGGCTCCGCGGCGCCTCGATGTAGCCGGCGGAAAGGTCTGCCGCCCCGTCACCGGTGATCGCGCCCATGGCGCCCGGCTTGGCGCCGGCCAAGTAGGTCCCGTTCCGCCCGCCGGCGGAGCTGTCCACCGCGGTGCTGGAACCGGCCGCGTCGCCGAGCCGCCAGTAGCCGGCCGGGTCGGCCCCGGCCACGAGGTTCGGGTAGTTCTGCTCCCCGACCAGGATCGGCAGCGACACGGTCACCGGTGGCTGGCCGTCCTCGGCGAAGGACACCGTGACCTGATGGCGGCCCGCCCCGGCACCGGTCGGGACGGTCACGTCCACCGGCACGCTCGCGACGATCGTGCGGCCATCCGGCTTGGCACGGAACACCTGCGTCGCCGGGTCGACGGTCCAGCCGGCCGGGGCGGCCGCGGTCACCCGGCCACTGATCCGGTGATCCGCGAACACCTCGAAGGTGACCTGGAACCGCTTCGTCTTCCCCGGCGCGATGAGCGCCCCGGGCGGATCGACCGAGACGGTACCGCTGAACACGTCGGAGTAGTGCGGGACGATCTCGTAGACGCGCGGGGCCGCGCTGCCCGACGCCCACCGGATCCGCACCGCGCTGGCCGGCAGGTTCGCCGCCGACACCTTGGTGAAGCCGCCGGCGAGCGGCCCGAGATCCACCCAGCCGCCGTCGACCAGGGCCTGGATCACACCGCTGGCGGGAGCGGTGGCCTCCTGCACCACGGTCACCGCCGACAGCCGGTGCGGCTTGGTGATCGGAACCGTGATCGCATCGCCGTTCTGCGGCTTGGCGGCCGCGACGTAGGCCGTGTCGTCCCGCCGGTCGGTCAGGTTGCCCAGCGAGGACCCCTGGGCGGCAGCCGGTAGTCCCGTGGGCGCCCCGACGTCGCCGTACCAGCGGTCACCGATGTAGCCGTCGCTCTGGGCGGCCGCGAAGCTGAGGAGATCGTCGACCGGACCGGGGCTGATCTGGTGCCACGTCCGGTCGAGGATGCCGCGGGCGCGCGACTGCTCCCGCCGGGCTCGCCAGGCGGCTTCGCCGTCCCCCCTGTCCTGCGCCCGCAGGATGTCCACGGCCGCCCGACCCGCCTCACCGGTCACGCCGACGCGGTCCAGCCAGGGCTCGATCTGCTTGAGCAGCGCGGGATTGTCCAGCCGCGCCCGGAGTGTGGCGGGAAGTTCCGCCAGGCGGCGCATCTCGGCGTCGAGCTGCTGGAGCTGGGCGTTCACCGGCCGGCCGGCGGAGAAGTCGGCGATGAGCCGGCTGACGAGTGCGGCGAGCTCCGGCCGCGCGGTGTTGTCCAGGATGCTGGCCCGGTTGTTCTCCGCGAACAGCCGTAGCTGCTGGTACGCGTCGCCGCCGACGATCTGGAGCGTGCGCGTCCATGACCGCTCCGGGTCGTAGCCCGCGGGGTTCCAGGCGTAGTCGGCCTGCGTGCCAAGGGGGATGTGCGAAGCCTCCTGGTGCTGGACGAGTTCGTTGAACGAGATGCCGACGACGTCGCCGGCCATGCCGGCGTCGCGGTGCACCAGCGGGCCCAGCAGCAACCGGTTGGAGCTGTAGTCGTTGACCGGGTAGTTGTCCCAGAGCATGATCCGGTGCCGCGGCCAGGCGTCCTTCGCGGCCCGCAGGTCGTCTCTGGTGATGCTCGCCGAGACCACCTCCGGCCCGGTCCAGTAGAGGTCGACGTCGGTGCTCAGCAACTCGTCGAACCGGTTCTTGTACGGGGTACGGGTCATGCCCCAGTACTCGGTCGGCACGGCCACCAGGCGGCTGACGCCGGGACGCTTGTCGATGAACTCGCGCTGGACCAGGTTGGTGACTTCGGCCTGGGCGACGGCGAGCGGCGACGGATCGCCCTTGTAGGCGTCCCGGTCCTCCTGGCACGCGAAGTTGCCGGACACGTCGTCCCAGGCGATGACGTAGCTACGGACGCCGATCTCCCACAACTGTGCCAGGCGTGCCAGCAGCTTGGCCCGGTCGGCTTCGCGCACATGGCAGATCCCCCGGTTGGGCGCCATGGGCGCCTCCGGCGAGATCCGGTACACGAAGTCGACATGGCGCGCCTTCGCCAGATCCACGATCTCCCGCAGCCGGCCCAGTTCCGCCTCGTCGTACAGGGAGTCCCAGTTCGATCCGGTACGCAGGTCGTCAGCCGGTCCGTAGAAGAACTGGTTCATCTTGTGCCGGGCCAGGAACTCGATCTGCGAGCGCCGGTCCTCCTGTGACCACACCGGTCCGTAGAACGACTCCATGCCGCCGCGCACCCGGTATCCTGGCCAGTCCCGCACGGCCACACCGTCGAGGGCCATCCGCGGGCCTTTCGCCACGAGCAACTGACGCAGCGACTGAACGGCGTAGAAGGTGCCGGCGCCGTCTACGCCGGCGAGGACGATCCGCGGCCGCCCGTGCCGATCGCGCCCGGCCGCCAGCACGTACCCTTCCCCAGGCAACCCCGCCGGCCCCTCAACCCCGAGTGCACTCAGTACCGTGGTGCTCGCCGACGTCTCGCCCGGTCCACCGAGGACGATCAACGGGCGCGATGTAGAAGTGTCCACGGTTCGCACGACCTTGGCCGTGACACCGTGCGCCCCAAGCAGCTCCACGAGCGATTCCTCGGCCGCCGAATCCACGGCCGTGCCCGCGACGACATCGACATCGCCGGGCAGTACGACGGTTCCCGGACGAGGCTCCACATGCTGCGGCATCGGAAGAATGCGCACCACATCCAACGGATCATCAGCCCGGGCCTCGCCCCGAGCAGGAGGAGGGTTCACCAGACCAATGGCAAGCGCGATCAATCCGGCGAATAATCCAGCGCGGCGATAGCCACGAAACGAACGCGACAACAGCATCGAACCTCCACTCTTTCAATTCGAGTCAGCGCATGTATCGATATGCACGCCGACGCGGCGGACACCGTGCGGGAGGCCACAAACGCTGACCGACCCGAGGTTCGCCGGCCCGGTGGGTCAACAGACACGCGGCCGACTGTCGGGATCGGTGTTCGCGCCGCCGTGAGCAGTCTTCCGGCGACTGGCCGGGCCGGGCCGGGCCGGCGCAGCCGGACTCGTCGCGTGGTCGCAGGCATCACCCAGGTAGACCCACAGTCAACGTGACAGTCGCGACGCCGAACGACACCTGAGCTCTGCGCCGCATCCTCGGATCCTCCAACCGAGATCAGTTGAGCCCAACTGGTCTATGCCGGTAACTAGAATCCATGCCACGCCTGGCCACGTCAACCCCGCCGCCCAGAACCGCAGATGCAGGCGGTCGGCCATCAACCGTCGGTACGCGGTGACTGAGGCATCGCAGTCGGCTGTGGACCCGGTCGAGCACCGTGCTGCGATCTGGTGGTGAACGAACTCCTGTCGCAGGACTGCTACAAACTCTGCGCCTGCCGAGAATGCCAACCATGCGCGTGGTGGGCTCCGCCCGCTTCCTCTAGACCAACACGTCGCCCGGCCGTCAAGATCGGAACGGAACGCGGCAGGATGAGCTCTCGTGCTGCTGCGCCTGGCTTACCTGACTGCCACAAACACGTTCGCCGCGCTGCGGCTACTGCCGATGGGCGACCGGAACAAAGACGTCGAGACTCTGGCGCTGCGGCATCAGATCACCGTCCTGGAGCGGCAACTCGGCGCTGACCGAGTGAAATTCGCACCCGAGAACCGGGCCTTCCTCACCGCCCTCCTGGCACCCCCGCCCCGCCAGGCGCTGCGCCGACTGCGGCTACCCGGGCAGCGCCAGTACATCCTCGCAGTCATCGAGCACGCCAACCGCCGTATCCGCATCCTCGACACCACCCCGCACCCGACCGCAGGCTGGGTGGCACAGACCATCAAGAACCTCATGATGGACCTGCAGGACGCGAGCTGCCGGGCGCGCTACCTGATCAGGGACCCGCGACGGGACGTTCCCCGCCCTCATCGACGAAATCCTCGCCGACGCCGGCATCCAGACCGTCCTCTGCGGCATTCGGGTCCCGAGAATGAACGCGATCATGGAGAGATGGGTACAGTCCTGCCGCCACGAGCTACTCGACCGCACCCTGATCTGGAACGAACGCCACCTACGCCACGCTCCGCACCAGTACGAGCAGTACTACAACACCATCGAGCCCACCAGGCCATGACGCAAGCCGCACCCCTACGAGCTGTCCCCACGCCGATCACGGATCGAGGACGAATCGCCCACCTCGACATACGCCGACGAGACCGACTCGGCGGTGTCCTTCACGAGTATCAACATGCGGCTTGAGCTGCACGGACGAGGCTTTCGGCAGGCGCACAGCTCCCCAAGGCCGCGCAGGTCGTCGCCGTCCTCGACACTCTCGCCGCGCGACGCCTCACCGTGGGCCCACCTCAAACCGCTGGGAGCGTACTGTGGCCGATTCAGGTGGGCGCCGGGCCGGGCATGCTGGTCTCGTGGTGAAAATTGTTTGCCGAATGCCCCGTGCCCTGCTCTGAAACTGTCAAGCTTGAATGGCGCCACTCGGCCAGGTACCGGGTTTGTGATGGAACAGGAAACGATCACATGGCTGGGCAAAGTGTCGTTTGTTGATCGCCCGACGAAGACGTCCGCGTCGCGCGGCGCCGCCACGCCCCGACGAGTGGCACGGATTCCGGTAGTCCGCCACAACCGCGGGATCGCCCGTGGCGCATTCGGCGATCCCGCAGGCCGAGATGTTCGAGGGCCGCGTGACGGCGACGGCCGCCGTCACGGTTCGCGCCGGTGCCACCGTCGCCGAACTGCTGGTCCGCGACCCTATGCATTTCCGGTCCGCGGCCAGGGCGACGCCCTCGCCTACGGCGACCTGCTGCTGGTCGGCAACGGGCAGCGCACCGACCGGCGCATGCACGCCGTTGCGTACGGTCAGCACCGCTGATACGACCCCGACCTGGCTGCGGCGGAGGCGTCCGCTGCGCCGCGCTGATACTCGACAAGTCACTCCAGGGGAGGTCGAAGTGATCAGTAGGAAGCGCGCGCCGGTGCCCGGCGCCAGTCAGCTGCAGTCAGCCGCACGCCGTGTGCTCTCCTGGCTGCCCAGTCACACGCGAGGCGATCCGCCGGTGGCGCTGGTGTACCGGGGGCCGGCGTCGCTGCCCGGCTGCCCAGAGGCTGTAGCAGCGCTGCTCCAATCCAGCCGGTGGGGCTTCGACGTCCGCCACGTCGGCCCCGACGAGAACTTGCCGATCTCCGCCGAGGCCCTGGCTGGCGCGGTCCTGTACGCGCAGCCCGGCGGGGGCACCCTCGCCCACGGCTACCGGCAGCTGCGCCGCCACCGCGACGAGATCCGCTCATTCGTGGGCAACGGCGGCAGATATCTCGGGTTCTGTCTCGGCGGCTACCTCGCCGGCGCCACCCCCGGCTTCGACCTGCTCCCCGGGGACACCGACCAGTACATCGCCTCGCCCGCCGCCACCATCGCATCGAAAGACAACACCATCGTCGAGGTTGTGTGGCGGGGCCGGCGGCGCACGCTGTTCTTCCAAGACGGCCCATACTTCTGGCTACGGCCCGGCAGCGACGCAACCATCGTCGCCACCTATCCCAACGGCACCGCCGCCGCCTTGGTCGCCGGCTTCGGGCTCGGCCGAGTCGGCGTCGTCGGCCCCCACCCCGAGGCCACCGACGACTGGTACACCGATGCCGGGCTGGCTGTCGACCGGCTCGGCATCGACCTCGGCCTCGACCTGGTGGACGCGGTGATGCGGTCGTGACACAGCTCGCCCACTCCTTCAGGCCGGTTGACACCACGCCACGTCCATCACCGGGGCACACATCCCGCAACCCGGACCGTCGACAGCGTCCCGGGTCGATGCCTTTGGCGCTCACCCGACGTGGTCATCGTTGTTTTCCGACCAGGCCACCTGGATCATCCCGGAATGGGCACCGCGCCGGCAAGCATTTCCAATGCCGGCAGGCCTGCCATGCTATCCAATAGGCTCATTTCCAGATTCCGAAGATCTCCAGATGATCCACCTGGGGACGGCCACCGTCACCATCATCGACACGGCCACGATCCGATCAATCCAACCCGTCACAAATTTGATAAGCATCCCAGTGCCCACATTTCGGGTGAACCACATTGATGTAATTTTCTATGATCGGATTTCTTGCAATATATTCACCGGCATGGTTCCGATGGGGTTTCCCGCCCCAAGCCAGTTGATCAAGGCATACCAGCCTTCGTCGACCCGATAGGAGCAAGCCGTGCCCGCGTACCCCTCCATCGTCAGACGCGCGTTCGCCGCCGCAATGATCACGCTACTTGCGGTGCTCTTCGGAGCGATTTCCGCCCAGACCTCGGCGGCCGCCCAGCCGGTCGCCCCGGGCAGCAGCTTGTACGAAACCGTATCCGCCGCGATCATGCAGCGGGCGCAACAAAGCCAGTTGCAGGCAACCGCCGCCGGGCGGCAGTCGCGGGTCGACGTCCAACGTCGAGCCGGCGACTGGGCCTTCGGCAGCGCGGTTCTGACCGCACCCGCGAAGCCCGACCAGTACCCGATGGGGTGGATGTTTCTCGCCCACCGCACCGGTACTGGCTGGCAGGCAATCCTCGACGGCACCGCGCAATTCAGCGCTCTGGCCAGTCAAGCGCCGGCAGCCATCGTGTCCGTTCGGGAGCGCCAAGTGCTGGGGCCGGCCGCCGCCACGATAATGTCCACGGCGGACACCACATACAACACCGGGCTGCGCCTGCCCTTCGCGATCGGCCAGTCCTGGAGACTCACCGGCGGCCCGCACGGTTGGAACGGCTCCGACACCCCATACAGCTCAATAGACCTGAATGGTGGTGACTTCCGCGTGCTGGCCCCCGGCAGCGGCACCGCATACCTGATGTGCGACGGGAACAGCTCGGGCCAGTACGGCGGCTGGGTGCGTGTCTACCACGGCAGTGGCTACACCACCGACCATTATCACCTGTGGGCGCCTGTCAACTACAACGGCGGCTCCGTCAGCGAAGGGGCATTCCTCGGCTACACCGGCACCGACGTGTCCTGTGGCGGTTCCGCCCCCTATCGGCACGTCCATTGGTCCATCCTCAACGGCAGCACCCGAGTGTCGTGGAACACGCGATCTGCCGGTAATTGGGTGTTCATCAGTGGGCCGGCGCCGTACGCCGGCTACGCGCTGCACGGCAGCACGAAGGTCGATGCCGGGGGGCAGCACACGGACGCCGGTGGAGCGCTGTACAACTATGGCGCCCTCAACTTCAACCAGGGCATCGTCGACGCCAACGACGATACGTACATCAATAAGCGCTCAGGACCCGGCACCGGATACGCCATCGTCGGTTCCGTTACCGACGGCACCACCGTCACCATCTCCTGCTGGCGCAACGGCACGAACCTCACCGGCCGTTGGGGCCCCACCGCGGTTTGGGACAAGCTGACCGACGGCACCTGGGTCAGCGACGCGTACGTCTACACCGGAGCGGACACCATCGGGCCGAACTGTTAGGCGGTACAAGGTGGTCCGGACCGGCGTCAACACCGGTCCGGACCATTTGTGGTTCAGTCGCCCAGTTCGGTTGATATGCGGTACGCGCGGATGATGGTTTGTTCGACCTTGGTGCCGTTGGCGTCGATGGAGGTGGCCCGCAGGGATACAAACCCATCGCGGTTGGGGTGTTGCAGCGTCTCGATGGTCTGGTCGCCGGCTCGCTGGAGCGGGGCCGGTTGCCAGCTGCCGCCGTCGTCGTAGGAGACCTCGACGGTGAGCGTGGTGGGCGCGGTGGCGGTCGAGCCTGGCAGTGGTGTGACGGTGACTGGAACGGCGTACCTGCCGGTCGCGCGTGCGGTGTTGAGCGCGTTGAGCTTGGGGCTGAAGCGGATCACCGAGAGGGGCAGGGCGGTTCGCGTGGTGGTGTACGCGGAGCGGAAGGTCCACGCGACGCTGGTGCGGGTGGACAGCGTGCCGGGGGCGCCGCGGTCGGCCTCGATCTGCAGTCGATAGGTTCCCTCGCCCGCCGGGACGCTGAACTGCACGACGCCCTCGGCCTCCGAGCCGGGGATCTCGACGCCGTCACGGGTCAGCGTGGTCCGCGCGTCCGCCGTGTAGGACCTGCCGAAACGGCCGGCGCCGTCACCGTACAGGCCCACCAAGGGCCAGATTAGGTCCCTGTCGCGGTACGGCGGGTTCCTGGGGCTGAAGGACGGGCCGAAGACGCCGCGGTTCCACCGTTGGGCGTCATGCTGCCCGGGCTGGTAGACGGTGGGTGCGGAGACGATGTAGGCGACCCCTGGGCCTTCCATGATTTCATCCTGCCAACGCAGCCTGCCCTCGGTGGAGTAGTGCACGGTGCGGGTGAACGGCGCGTGGAACGGCACGCCGTAGTTGAAAGCGGGCCCCTCGCCGTCGGGTGACGAGGCGATCCCACCGTCACGCCAGGGTGGAATCGTCGCGTTGACGTATGGCGAGGTCAGAACGCCGGTGGCCTGGCTGCCGTAGCCGGCGCGCACGGTGGCCAGATCCCGGCTGGTGACCTGCCGGTTGAACCCGGTGATCATCTGACCCTTGCTGACCCAGGTCAAATTGTAGATCTCGGGGCTGTCGGTGATCGTGCCGTCCGGGCCTGGGCGGGCCCAGACGCTGTTCACGACGGAGGTGACGAAGGGCTCGCTGACCTGCGGACCGATCCGCGCGCGGTGCACATGCCGGCAAAGGATGCGCCGACCACGGAATCCTTCACGCCGGAGCTGCCCTGGTGGCTGATCGTGGTGACCTCGGCCCACACCGAGATCGCCGATCGGTCCGGGATCCCGACGCGGATCGGTTTGCCGAGCCGGGCGTCCAGGTTCACCTGTTGCGAGGCGTTGAGGTCGACCTTCGGTTGGTTGAGCATCGTCGTGTCCTCCGCGCCGACGATCATGCTGTCGATGATGTAGCGGCCTTTCGGCAGTCGCAGCGTGACGGTGCTGTCGCCGCCCCAGAACTGGCGGATGTCCCAGAGTGCGAGCTCGGCATCCGCTGGGATCACCGCGGTGGAGTAGACGTTGCTGGGCGTGCCGTCGCGGCCGGTGTGTACGAGAGTGAGGTCGTAGCTCTCCACTTCCCGGGCGACGGCGAGCGGGGATCGCACCTGAACACCGCCGCCGGTGGCGGTGAGGTAGCCGGTGAACGCGTCGTCCTCGGTGCCCACCCGGGTGTCCGCGGTGACGGTGGCCCGGCCGCCCGACGGCACCGTGAGGGGGTTGCGGGAGAGGGTGAACATCCCCGCTGGTGCGGGACGGCCCGCCGGCCCGGTCGCGGTGACCGCGAGGTTCAGGGTGATGTCGTCCGGGCCGGTGTTGGTGTAGGTCAGCTCGGTGGTGATGGGCTGGTCGTCGCCGTGTGGCCAGCGTTGCTCGCCGAAGCTGAGGTCGGCCGGTGTGGCGAAGACGGGTTGGGTGATGGCGTGGGCCAGGTCCAGCCGGCCGGCACCCTGAGCGAAGACACCCAGCGAGGGATTGGGCTGCGCCGAGCCCATCAACGCGGCCTTCAGCTGCTCCGGAGACCATTGCGGGTGTCGCTGCTTGAGTACCGCGGCGGCCCCGGCCACGTGCGGGGTCGCCATCGATGTGCCCGACTGCGTTACGTACGGCTGGCCGGGCTCGCCGAATCCGGCGTCCTTGCCACGCGCGGCGGTGATGTCCACGCCGGGCGCGGTCAGGTCGGGCTTGATCGACTGGTCACCGGTGCGCGGGCCGCGGCTGGAGAAGTCAGCGAGCTGGTCGGTCTTGGTTCCCGACCCTGGTCACCAGCAGCCGGCCGGGTGGTTGCAGCAGGGTGGGCACCTGATCGAAGAAGGCCTGCACGCAATCGAGGGCGGTGTGTGCCCGCAACGGACCACCCAGAGCCATGATCCAAAGGGGCGAGACACCTTGACTCTTTCAGGCGCAACGTCAAGGTGTCTGATCACTGGCCCGCGCGAAGGCAGACACGGAAGCGCAAGCCAGTGACCAGCAAGAACACGCCCGGATTCCAGATCGTTTGGAACCGAACAAGCCGAGTCAAGGGGTTCAGTAGCGACATGCTTGACCCGACATTCAAATCAAAGAATGAAAGAGGGCTTCTGCAGGTAGCCTGACCTGCGGAAACCCTCTACTTGTCGGGACGGCGGGATTCGAACCCACGACCCCTTGACCCCCAGTCGTTGGAGGCCCCAGCGACGTGCTCAAGCACGTTCTCCCAGGTCACCGAAAGCATAAGCCGGCCGAGTAAAGGGGTCCAACAGATCACCTCATCGTGACGACCATACGTGCGACCGCCGGACCTGCCGGGCCAGTCCACCTGCCCAGATCAGGACGCAATGAGCTCGGCGATGCGCAGAGTGGCCTGGCGGCGCCGGGCGGCGCTGACCCGCGTGTAGTAGCGCATGAGGTGCCGGGGTCATGCCCGAGAGTTCGGCGACCTCGCGAATGCCGTACTCGTCATCGAGCAAGCTCGAGACCAGCAGATGCCGGACCTGATGCGGTCCGATCGGGCGGACCCCGGCACGTGCGGCGAGTCGGTTGAATCGGCTGGTGACATTGTCCGGCCGCAGCGGTTGACCAGTACGGCCGGTGAACATGTACCGCGACCCCGTCGGTGTCTTCGGGTGCGCCTTCGCGGTGCTCAACGTCGTGAGGGTCGCCGGGTCCAGCAGCAGGGTGCGGGTGCCGTTGTGGGACTTGGGCGGCTTCTCCCGCACCTGGCTCGTCGGGTCCTCGACGATTCGCTGCCGGCACACCTTGAGACTGCCCTGCTCCGGCTCCAGATCACGCCACATCAGCCCACACAGCTCGCCGCGGCGCAGCCCCGTCGTCAGCAGCAGCCGCAACAACGGATAGAGCCGATCACCCCGAACATGCTCGAGGAAGCGTCGAGCTTCGGCCAAGGCCCACACCGGTCGATTGGTGCGATGAGGCTGGCGAGGTCGTCGGCGGCTCGGCGACGACGCCCTGCGTTGACGCGGGAGTAATAGCGCATCAACGTCGCGGGGGCATGGCCCAGGCGTTCGGCGACTTCCGGGATGCCGTATCCGTGGCTGAGCGAGCGGCAGGCCCTGTATCCATCACCGTGCGTCGTCGAGTTCACAAAACGGCACCGACGGCAGCCTCTGCTCGTTCGTCCTCGACGTGGCGCCAGGACCTTGCCTGCCCGTGGTGCTCCGCGGTCGGGGAGCTGGGCCGAGAACAGGTCTGACCGCCGGCGCCGTGCCCCTGGGCGGACAGGGCGCCCGGCACCGCAGTCACGGTGATGGCCGGAGTGCGTGCCAGGGCTCCGGCGAACCGCCGGTCGCTGCCGAGGAGGGCCAGCGCGACCTGAACAGCGCGGATGCGATGGAACCTCCAGGGGCGGGACTCGGTCCGTCACTTGACGGCTCCTTGCATCAGCGCCTTGACGAAGTTGCGCTGGAAGATCAGGAAGATCGCCAGCGAGGGCAGGATGATCAGCAGGGAACCGGCGCAGAGAAGCACGATGTCGGTGCCGTACTGGCCCTGGAACGCGCCCAGCCCGCCGGCCACGGTCCGCTTCGTCGGGTCGTCGACGAGGACGAGGGGCAGCAGGTACTGGTTCCAGCTGGCGAGGAAGAAGAGCA
>NZ_BAAAQD010000021.1:0-244257 GCF_039531485.1 Dactylosporangium maewongense
GTGCGGTCATCGCTTGATCTCTCCTTCGGTACTTTCGTCAGTTCGAAGGATCAAGCGGTGACCGTCTCCATCTCCTCAACCACCTCAAAGGTGGGCGATTCGTACACCACTCCCGTGGACATGACCCGGGTCGGCCGGCTCTGGGTTTCCGCTGCGGTGCCACCGGCCGATGTCTGGTCCTGTTCGGTCGGCGTCGCGCTGGCGTGATCCAAGGATGGTTCCGGCGGTCATGATGACCAGTTCGGTCCTTGGATCACCACGCTGCTGGACCCCGGGTCGGTGGATGCCGCAGCGGTGGACGCCGCGGCGGGCGGCAGCGGCGGCGGGTGGCAGCGGCGGCGGGTGGCAGCGGCGGCGGGCGGCAGCGGCGGCGTTGCCCGCCTCGACCGGATCGGCGGCGTTGCCCGCCTCAAACCGGATCGGCCGCGGTCGGCCGTCGGTGGAGTGGGGGTCAGCTGCTGGAGCTGACGATGCTCGGGTTGGCGGCGGCGTCAACGTGAGTGCCAACTGCCCACGGCTGCGCGAGGTCCCATACCTGATGCCCGCTTCCGACGTCTGCACGGAACGTCGACACCTGCATGCGACGCCGGCGTGGACGCTGACGTCCTTGCGAAGGCCTCGCGCCGGACGCCTGACGTCTGCGGGAACGTCAACGTCAAACGCGAAGGCCCGCGCAAACGCTCAACGACTGCGGAAACACCAACACGGATGCCTGACGCCCACGGCTGCGCGAGGGTCCCCGTGTCCGATGCCGGCGTGGAACGTCGACGCCTGCGGCCGATGCCGGCGTGGACGCTGACGTCCTTGCGGAGCCACGCGCCCGGCGCCAGTGACGTCCGTGGGAAGGCTTCCGTCCGACGGACGTCGGGACGTCAGTGTCCGACGTGGGTGCCAGGCGTCGACGTGGGCGGGGTCGAGGTTGGTGAGATGGGTCAGGGGCGGAGGCCGCCTAAGACGGTCAGGTCGAGGAGGGCGAACACGAAGAGGGCGATCCCCACGAAGCCGTTGGCGGTGAAGAAGGCTCGGTTGACGCGGGACAGGTCGTCGGGGCGGACGATGGCGTGCTCGTAGATGAAGGCGACGGCCGTGGCGGCCAGGCCGATCCACCACAGCCAGCCGAGGCCGACGAGCTGGCCGAACCACACGAACAGGCCGAACGTCACCACGTGGGCGGCGCTGGACAGGTGCAGGGCGAAGGGGACGCCGTAGCGGGAGGGGACGGAGTGGACGCCGATCTCGCGGTCGACGGTGGCGTCCTGGCAGGCGTAGATGAGGTCGAAGCCGCCGATCCACAGGCCGACCGCGGCGCCGAGCACCCAGGCGGGGCCCGAGCCGCGCAGGTCGCCCGTGACAGCGAGCCATGCGCCGACCGGGCCGACCATCTGCGCCAGGCCGAGCAGCGCGTGCGGCCAGTTGGTGAAGCGTTTGCCATACGGGTAGAGGACCAGCGGCACCACGGCGAGCGGGGCGAGGACCAGGCACAGCCAGTTGAGCAGAGCGGCGGCGCCGAGGAACACGACGAGGGCGACGGCGGCGCCGGTCCACGCGGTGCGGACGCTGACGGCGCCGGTGACGAGCTCGCGCTGGGCGGTGCGCGGGTTACGGGCGTCGATGTGGCGGTCGATGATCCGGTTGGCGGCCATGGCGAACGTGCGGGCGCCGACCATCGCGATCGTCACCAGGAGCAGATCGGCCCAGTTGACGTGGCCGCCGTGCACGGTCATCGCGGTCAGCGCCGACAGATAGGCGAACGGCAGCGCGAACACCGAGTGCTCGATCGCGACGAGCCGCAGGAAAGCCTTGACCCGGCTCGGGGGTGCCTCAGCGAGCGTCACTTGAACCCATACTCTCTCCAGCGCTTGTCGACCCGCGCCACGACCTCGGGGGACATGATCATCTCTTCCGGCCAGCCGCGATGGTAGCCCTCCGACGGGCCCTTGCGGGTCGCGTCGAGGCCGGCCTTGCCGCCCCAGAACTGCTGATAGGACGAGTGGTCGAGGTGGTCGACCGGCCCCTCGGTGATCAGCAGGTCGTGCTTGTAGTCGACGTTGCCGAAGGCGCGGAAGGCGACCTCGGCGTAGTCGTGCACGTCGCAGTCCTCGTCGACGACCACGATCAGCTTCGACAGTGACAGCAGGTGCGCGCCCCAGATGGCGCTCATCACCTTCTGCGCGTGCTTCGGATAGCGCTTGCGGATCGACACGATCACGCAGTTGTGGAACACGCCGGCCGCGGGCAGGTCGTAGTCGACGATGTCGGGGATCATGATCTTCAGCAGGGGCAGGAAGATCCGCTCGGTCGCCTTGCCGAGGCCCAGGTCCTCCTGCGGCGGCTTCGACGTGATGATCGAGTGGTAGATCGGCTGCTTGCGGGTCGTCATGCACTCGACGTGCAGCACCGGGAAGTCCTCGACCGGCGTGTAAAACCCGGTGTGGTCGCCGAACGGCCCCTCGGGCAGGCGCTCGCCGGGCTCCAGATAGCCCTCGAGCACGATCTGCGCATTGGCCGGCACCTGCAGCGGCACGGTCAGGCAGTCGACCATCTCGACCCGCTCGCCGCGCAGGAACCCGGCGAACAGGTATTCGTCGATGTCGGACGGCAGCGGGGCGCTCGCCGAATAGGAGACGACGGGGTCGGCGCCGATGGCGATCGCGACCGGCAGCCGCTGCCCGAGCCGCTCGGCCACCGCGTGGTGCGCGGTCGAGTCCTTGTGGATCTGCCAGTGCATGCCGAGCGTGTTGTGCGAGTGCTGCTGCAGCCGATAGAGCCCGAGATTGCGCTTGCCGGTCTCGGGGTGCTTCGTGTGGGTCAGCCCGAAGTTGTGGTAGATCCCGCCGTCGTCGGGCCAGATCTGCAGGCCGGGGAGCCGGTTGAGGTCCACCTGGTCGCCCTTGTAGACGACCTCCTGGCAGGGCGCGGTCTTCACGTGCTTCGGCGGCACGGCCTTGAGCTGCAGCAGCTTGCCGATGCCGTCGCGGATGCCCGCCCAGCCGACCGGCAGCTCCGGCTTGACCAGCGACCCGATGCGCTCGCCGACCTCGTCGAGATGGGAGACGCCGAGCGCCATCGCCATCCGCCGCTCGGTGCCGAACAGGTTGATCGCGACCGGCATGTCGCCACGTGTCGGCCGGTCGAACACGAGCGCCGGCCCGCCCGCCCGGACGGTCCGCGTGACGATTTCGCTGATCTCCAGGTGCGGGTCGACGGGTGCGGACACGCGATGCAGCTCACCTGCCCGCTGGAGGTCGGCGAGGAAGGCGTTGAGGTCTGCGTACGGAAAGCCGCGTGCCATGCCCACCATCCTGCCAACCCGGTATGACACTTTCCGAGCGGGCTGGTCAGTTGTGGCAGAGTTGACCGCGTGGTGGATCAGCGCAGGCCGTGGGTCGTCGGGGTGTCCGGGGCGTCCGGCACGCCATACGCGGCCGCGGTGATCCGGGCACTGTTCGACGCGGGCGAGGCCGTCGACCTCGTCGTGTCACGCGCCGCCCGGCTCACGATCCTCGACGAGACCGGTGCGCCCTTCCGTGACGCGCACTGGAAGGACGACCTGGCCACCTGGGTGGGGCAGGAAGCGACAGGAGCAGACGTCGCCTACTGGCCCGCCGGTGATCTCGCCGCCGGTCCCAGTAGTGGGTCGTACCAGGTCAAGGGCATGCTCGTCGTGCCGGCGAGCACCGCGGCGTGCGCCGGCATCGCGATCGGCCTCTCCAAGGACCTGCTGCAGCGGGCTGCCGAGGTCAACCTCAAGGAGCGCCGTCCGGTGGTTGTCGTCCCGAGGGAGACCCCGGTGACCCGCAGTCACCTGGAGCACCTCATCGCCCTGCATGACGCCGGCGCCGTGGTCCTCCCCGCCAGCCCCGGCTTCTACTCGGCCGGAGCGGCGGCCACGGCCGCCCAACTCGTTGACTTCATCGCCGGCAAGGTCCTCGACGCTGCCGGCGTCACTCATACCTTGTTCACTCGTTGGTCGGGTGAACTCGGCCATTCCCGTTAGAGGTGTCGTCGAGCGTCTCGTCTCCTTCGAGCAGTGCCCGCACCTCGGATTCCCGGAACCGCCGGTGTCCCCCCGGGGTTCGGATGCTGCTGATCCGGCCGGCCGCAGCCCAGCGTGTCACCGTTTTGGGGTCGACACGAAACAAGGCGGCGACTTCGCCGGGCGTCAGCAGACGATCTCCCGTCTCCACGGCCCCTCCTTAACCCATGGGTGGCTCGATCGGGCCCGCGCACCCCCATGCGGCAAGCTGAAAGCACGAGTCATCCTGGGATGTACGCCCATTACAGCACCGCTAGCGTGCCGTGTCCGGGAAACGAGGAAATCGCACGTGTTGGGTAATTAGCTGTGCTAAAACCCTGACCATTAGGCTGGACGCGATGGATGCGATCGATCGACAACTCATCGACCTGCTTCGAGACAACGCCCGGCTTCCATACGCGGAGCTGGCCCGGAAGGTGGGCCTGTCCGCGCCGGCCGTGCACGAACGCGTCGGCAAGCTCGAGTCGTCGGGGGTCATTCAGGGCTACCGCGCCGAGATCCACCCGGAGGCCATGGGGCTGCCGCTGACCGCCATCATCGGCATCGTGCACGACAGCAACGGCGACACCGACGACATCCTCGAGGCCCTCCGCGAGCACCAGGAGATCGAATCCTGCTACTTCATGGCGGGCGAGGAATCGTTTCTGTGCAAGGCGCGCGTGAAGACGATCGGCGACCTGGAACGGCTCATCATCGACCTCAACCGCGTCAAAGGCATCGCCCGCACGCGCACGGCGATCGCCCTCTCCACGAAGTGGGAAGGCCGCACCCAGCCCCCGGCCTAGGCCAGCGTCGCAAGCCCCGGATAGTCGACCACATAACCGTCCGTGTCCAGCTCCAGCTCGGCCGTGAAACCCTCCGAGGAATAGCGGACCCGTCGGCCGGGCAGCACCTCGTACACCTGCTGCAACGGCAACACAGCCAAGCTGGGCAGCAGGACCCACGCCGCCTCGATCGTCGCCACCGTGCCGGGCTCCGCGCGGTGCAGGCCCAGCCTGCGCACGGGTAACGTGTTGGTCAGCGGGGAGTTGTAGAGGTCGACGTCGAGCACCTGATGCAGCCGGTCGGGCTCCTCGATGCCCGCGAACGGCGCCGTCGGCAGCACCCGCTCCAGATCGCCCTGCTCGCCGGTGGTGACCCGCCACCGGCCCGCGGCCCGCTCCATGCGCAGCGTCCGTCGCCAGCCCGCACCCTCGGCCGTCACCTCCAGCCGCGTGCTCGCCCAGCCCTCGTCGGTGTGCAGGTCATATCGGCACGAATACAACGCGTTGTCGGCGGCGAACGCCGTGCCCTTGGCATAGAGCCCGCGGCGATCGTCGAGCGTGACGAACTCGCCGCCTGTCGTGTCGGTCCGCTGCCACGCGAACGCCCGAGGAAGCACCGTCATGCGTCGACGCTATCCGATGGGTACGACAAAAAGGCGGTCCGCACCATACGCGGACCGCCTTTGTCGTCAGCGACTAACGCCGTGGACGACGATCATGGTCGTGATTCGGCCGCCGGGCCGGACGACCACCGTGCGACGGGGCACTGCGCTGGATGCGCACCGGCACACCGCTCGGCTGCCGAGCGCCCGTGACCTCGGCCAACGCCGGGTCGCCGGCCCGCACCCGCAGCTCGGTCGGGGTGACCCCGGCCTTCGCGAGCAGCGCCGCCGCCCGCCGCCGCTGCCGTGGCAGCACCAGCGTCACGACCGTCCCCGCGGCCCCCGCCCGTGCGGTCCGCCCGGCACGGTGCAGATAGTCCTTCTGGTCACGTGGGAGGTCGACATGTACGACCAGCGACACGTCATCGATGTGGATGCCACGCGCCGCGACGTCGGTCGCCACCAGCACGTTGCACGTGCCCTCTTTGAACTCGGCGAGCGTGCGCGTGCGCACCCGCTGCGTCTTGCCGCCGTGCAGGGCACCGGCCCGCACGCCGACGGCCGCGAACTGCTCTACCAGCTCGTCGACGGCCATCTGCGTCTTCACGAAGAGGATCGTGCGGCCCTTGCGGGCGGCGATCGACGCGGCGATGGCGAACTTGTCATTCGGCGGGACCAGCAGCACGTGGTGGTCCATGGAGCCGACAGAAGCGGTCGGCGGCTCGATCGAGTGCGTGACCGGGTCGACCAGGAAGCGCTTGACCAGCGAGTCGACGTCTTTGTCGAGCGTCGCGGAGAAGAGCAGGCGCTGGCCGCCGGCCGGCGTCTGACCGAGGATCTCGGTGACCTCCGGCAGGAAGCCCATGTCGGCCATCTGGTCGGCCTCGTCGAGCACGGTGACCTCCACCGCGTCGAGCCGGCAGACCCCGCGCTTGATCAGGTCACCGAGGCGGCCGGGCGTCGCGACGAGCACGTCGACCCCCCGCTCGAGCGACCAGATCTGCCGGTCATACGGCACGCCGCCGACGGCGGTCTTGCAGAACAGGCCGAGCGTCTTCGCCAGTGGCGTCAGCGCATCGTTGACCTGCATCGCGAGCTCGCGCGTCGGCACGAGGATCAGCGCCTTCGGCGCATGCGGACGGGACCGCCCGCTCGCCGCCAGCCGGGCCAGCAGCGGCAGGCCGAACGCGAGCGTCTTGCCCGAGCCGGTGCGCCCCCTGCCCAGCACGTCACGGCCCGCGAGGACGTCGGGGATCGTCGCGGCCTGGATGGGGAACGGATCGGTGATGCCCTGGTCGGCGAGTGCGCGCACCAACCTGGCGGGCAGACCGAGGCCGGCGAAGCCCGGCTCATCGGTGGATTCGAAGATGGAGGGGAACGAACTGGGGTCAGCGAGCAGCAAGGAGCTGGGACCTTCCGATTGGAGACCCTTCAGCTTATCCGATCTCGCTCACCGACCCCGCGTCGAGGTGTCGTGCCTCACTATTTCTGCGGTACATCGCTGAACATGTCCTCCATGAATGACTTGGAGAACGTGACAGCGAGGTAACCCCCCACCACGAGCACCACCACGATGACCGCGATGATGACCATGACTTTCAGGTTGCTGGACCGGGCCGGCTCGTCGTCGTCCTCGTCCGCTTCCTGCGTGCCTTGACTCAAGATGTGCCCGGTCAGCGAGCCGGAGTTCTCCAAAGGACTGCTGCCGCCGTCGGCCGAGGCTGTTGTCACCGGGGTGACACCTTGCCCGCCATAGACTGTGCCCGCAGAGCCGCGATGGTTCCGAGCCCATTTTCCGTAGCTTTCCGCCGCGGGCGAAGGGCCCGCGTCGCTCACCACCTGGGTCTCGTCCGACGCAGGCGGGGGGATCGCGGGCGGCTGCTGATGCGGCGGAGGAGACGGGTTGGCGGGTGCGCCGCTCGACGGGTAGACGGCGCCGGGCGTCCTGTCGTTGGACGGCCGGTCGTCCCGCTCGGGACCCGCCGACGGCGGCTCGGACGGGGTCCAGGCGGGCGCGCCCCAGCCCGTCTGCTGCAGCGGGGGCAGCTCGGGCTGGGCGGTCGGCACCGAGTAGGCGGGCGGCCCGTCGGAGGAAGGCGGCGGCGCCCAGCCCTGCCCTGAGTCCGGCGATGACGGGGGCGGCGCCCAGGCAGAAGCCGCGGGCGCGGCAGGAGAGGAGGGAGCCGAGGGAGCGGGGGACGCAGACGGCGCGGGGGCCTCTGCGGACGGTGCGGCCCAGCTCGGCGCGAACGGCGCCGACACCGAGTCAGCGGCCGGCGGTGGTGGCGTCCAGCCTGACGCCTGCCCACCGGGAGCCCAGCTCGGCGGCGCCGACACCGGCGGCGTGGAGTCCGACGGGCTCGCCGAGGGGATGGAGAAGGCCGGCGGCGATGAGACCGGCGGCATGGAGTCTGACGGTGATGCTGATGGCATGGTGTACGACCCAGCCCCCGAACTAGGTGGCGCAGAACTCGGCGGCGTCGACTGTGACGGCGTCGCGGACGGCATGGTGAACGATCCGGACACAGCGCCCGGCAAGGAGACCGGCGGCATGGAGTCCGACGGTGATGCTGATGGCAATGTGTACGACCCTGCCCCGGAGCTTGGTGGCGCCGAAGCAGGCGGCTCCGACGCCGGAGCCCCGTAGGCGGGCGGCGCGAACGGCGGAGTGCCCGCACCCGGCCCACCCGCCGCCGGCGGCGGTGCGAACGCGGGCGGTGCGAACGGCGGGCTGCTGAACGCCGGTCCACCCGAGGTGGGTGGTGCGAACGCGGGCGGCGTCGAGTCCGAGGACGGCGGTGCGAACGCGGGCGGGGCCGAGGCCGGTCCACCTGAGGTCGGCGGTGCGAATGCGGGCGGGGCCGAGGCTGGTGCGCCGAACGCCGGTCCACCCGAGGTGGGCGGTGCGAACGCGGGTGGGGCCGAGGCCGGTCCACCTGAGGTCGGCGGTGCGAACGCGGGTGGGGCGAACGGCGGGGTGCTGGATGCCGGTCCGCCCGAGGTGGGTGGTGCGAACGCGGGCGGCGTCGAGTCCGACGACGGCGGCGCGAACGCCGGCGGTGCCGACGCTGGTGCGCCGAACGCGGGTGGGGCCGAGGCCGGTGCGCCGGAGGTGGGTGGTGCGAACGCGGGTGGTGCCGAGTCAGATGACGGCGGCGGGGCGAACGCGGGTGGGGCGAACGGCGGGGTGCTGGACGCTGGCCCGCCCGAGGTGGGTGGCGCGAATGCGGGCGGGGCCGAGGCTGGTGCGCCGAACGCGGGTGGGGCCGAGGCCGGTGCGCCCGAGGTCGGCGGTGCGAACGCGGGCGGTGCCGAGTCGGACGACGGCGGCGGGGCGAACGGCGGGGTGCTGGAGGCCGGTGCGCCCGAGGTGGGTGGGGCGAACGCCAGTGGGGCTGATGCCGGTTGAGCCGGGGGCGCCTGCCAGGAGGGTGCCGGGGGAGAGGAGACCTGCTCGCCCGTCTGGCCGGTGCCTGGCTGCCAGGCCTGAGCGGCCGGCGGCGGGGCCCAGCCCTGGCCGGGTGGGGTGGCCCAGCCCTGCTCGCCCGGTGCGGCGGCGGGCTGCTGGCCCTGCGGCTGCTGCCAGCTGGGCTGGGCGGGTGCCGGCGGCGCGGCCCAACCCTGCGCGGGCGGGGCTGACGCCGGCGGGGCGGACCATCCCTGCGCGGGTGGGGCCGGGGGCTGGCTTGGCGTTCCGTAGGTGTTGGGCTGGCCGGGCGTGCCGTACTGGGGGGGCTGGCCGGGAGCGCCGTATTGACCCGCGGGGCCGGACTGCCCGTGCTGAGGCGGCGTGCCGTACTGACCCGCGGCGCCCTGCTGGCCGGGCTGCGGGGCACCCCACTGACCAGGCTGGGCCGAGGCGCCGTGCTGTCCCGGAGCGCCGTGCTGACCAGGAGCACCCGGATGCCCCGGAGCGCCGTGCTGCCCAGGAACACCAGGCTGGGCCGGGGTGCCGTACTGCCCGGGCTGAGCGGGCGTGCCGTACTGACCCGGCGCACCGTGCTGGGCGGGCGTGCCGTACTGGCCCGGGACGCCGTACTGGCCTGGCTGGGCCGGGGCGCCGTGCTGACCAGGAACACCCTGCTGGCCGGGAGCGCCGTACTGGGCAGGGGTGCCGTACTGGCCGGGAACGCCGTATTGACCCGCCGGGCCGGGCTGCCCGGGCTGGCCGTGCTGCCCGGGGGTGCCGTACTGCGGCGGGGGCTGGTAGGCCGGGGGCTGCTGGGCAGGGGGGCCGTAGCCGCCGGGGGCGGGTTGGGCCGGGGGAGCCTGCCAGGGCTGCTGCGCCGGGGGCTGGGTCCAGCTCTGGCCGGGCGGGGTCGACACGGGCTGCTGGCCAGCCAGCCACGGCTGCGCAGGGGCCGGCGGCTGCTGCGGTCCGGCAGGCGGCTGCGGTACGCCGGCGGCCGGCTGGGCCCAAGCGGGCGCCCCGTCCTGTCCGGTGGCAGCGGCCGCGGGCTGGCCGGCGTCGGAGGTGCCCCACGGGTGCTGGGAGGACGGCGTCGTGTACGGCGTGGGCGCCTGGAACGGCGACGGCGGCTGCGGCCCTGGCCCGGGGAACGGCGGCGACGGCGCGGGTCCGGGGCCCGGGACCGGGGACGGCTCAGGCACGGGGAACGGCTGCGGCGTCGGCTCCGGTTCCGGCACGGGAGCGGGCTCGGGCGCAGGGGGAGTCGGCGGGTACGGCGTCGGGATCGGCTCGGGCTCCGGCGCCGGCGGGAACGGTGCCGGCTCCGGCGTGGGCACGGGCTCCGGGCTCGGGAACGGCGACGGCTCCGGGCCGGGGAGCGGCGACGGCTCCGGCCCCGGGATCGGGTCGACAGGCGCTGCGGCAGGCGAGGCGTCCTGACCAGCGGCGGCGAAGGCGCCGGAGGGAGAGGCGCCCGGACCGGCCATGGACTGGGGCAGGGCCATGGAGGTGCGGTACACGGTCGGGGTGGCGGCGGCGCGGGCGGCCTGCTCGGCCTCCTCGGCGGTCACCGAGTGGGCGCCGGGCACGGAGGCGCTGGCCCGGGCGGCGACCACGGCGGCGGCGAACGCCCCGGCGACCGGCAGCACCACCGGAGCGGAGGAGACCGGAGCGGACGAGCCGGGCGCCATCAGCGGCTCGGCGGGCACGTCGACGACGGGCCGGTCGATCGGCGCGAGCACAGGCTCGACGACGGGCTCGGCCGCGGCGGCCGGAGCAGGCTCGGCGGCGGGCGGGAACGGCAGGGACGGCCGCTGCACCGCGAACGGATGCACCACCTGCGGCTCCGACACCGGCGCTTCAGCAGCCGAACCAGCAGGTGAACCAGAAGGTGAATCGCCGGCAGCGGGTGAATCGGAGGACGAGGGCGCGCTCCACGGCAGCGCGAACGCGTCCCACGACGACTCCGGTAGCGGCCGCGGCGCCCGCGCCCGGCTCGGCAGCGGCGGCAACGATTCCTCAGACGAACCAGCGACCGGCGAACCGGCGGGCGAGTCGGCCGGCGAACCAGGGGCCGGCGACACCGGGTCCTCGATCGACGCGGCGGGAGCCCCGAAGCCAGAGACCGGAACCGGCGCGAACGGCGGCGCCGCCACGTCCGAGGACTCCGGCTCCGCGGGGTGGATTCCGGAGTACGGCGTGGACTCGCCGGGCGGGGGACCGTACGTCCCGGCGACGGAGTCGAAGCTCGGCAGCTGGAACGCCGGCGGCTCGGCGGAGAGCGCGGCGGCGATCACGTCCGCCTCGGGCTCGGCGCGGCGGCGCGGCCCGTCGGGACCGGCCGGCCGCTGGTCGGGCGCCTCGTTCAGCGAGCCGCTCGGCGCGGGGCTCAACCCGGCGTCCACACCGGTGCTGGCGGGGCCCAGGCCCGCGGGGCTCACGCCGGCGTCCAGGCCTTCGGGGGTGTCGGGCGCCTCGGACAGCCCGTCGGACGCGGGCACGGCGGTGTCGGTCGAGTGGAACGCCGCGACCATCGCCGCGACCTCCGGGTCGTCCTCGTCGTCGTCGGCGTCCGCGAACGGGTCGCCGCCGGGCCAGAGGGCGCCGTCGGTGGGGGTGGGCGGGAGCTCGTACGCCGCGTCGGGGACCACTTCCTCCGGCGTGTCCGGCGGCAGGTCGGCGCCGACCGGTGGTGGCGGCGGCAGCGGCGGCAGGTCGTCGAGTGCTTCCGCGTCGGTGCCGGCCGCCGGGTTCGTGGCCTGCGGCTGCGCGCCGGGCGGGAAGCCGAACGGGGAGCCGGCCCGCACCCCCTCGTCGCGTGCGCCGTCCCGTGTCTCCCGCTCGTCCATTGCTGCCCCTCCATGACCGTGCCCTGCCCGGGCGTCGTCGCGCTTCCGGCGTGCCCCCGCCGCCAGTCACGCGTCCACGGTGCCACATCGAGTCACGGAACGCTGGACCGGACCTCGGTCGGGTTTTAGATCATCCGCGGGTGCGGACGCCGGATTTGTTGGGAAACGAACGGACCGGCCACGGGAGACCCCGTGAGCCGGTCCGGTGGAACAGGTCGCTCAGTTTCCTGACGCGGACGCCGTGGTCTGCGCGGTCGTGCTTGCCCCGGCCGCGGACGGCTTGAGCGCCGACTTCGAAGGCGCCGCGGTGCTGCTGGCCGGGGTGCTCGGCGCCTTCGACGTCTCGTCGGCGGTGGGCTCCGGCGCGGGCGGCGGTGCGGTCGTCGTCGTGGGTGCCGCGGACGACGGCGGCGCCGACGACGGCGGTGCGGACGAGGGTGGCGTGGACGTCGGTGGCGTCGACGTCGGCGGCGTCGAGGACGGGGGCGTCGAGGACGGCGGGGTCGACGAGGGTGGCGTCGACGACGGCGGGGTCGAGGACGGCGCCGTCGTGGTCGGGGTCGCGTTCGGTGCCCGCACCGCGTCGAAGATCCGGGTGGCGCCGAAGAAGCGCGACCACTTGACCTGCCCGATCTTCACCTTGTCACCCGTGGTCGGCGCGTGCACCATCTTGCCGCCGCCGACGTAGATGCCCATGTGGTAGATCGAGCGCCAGTCGCTGGAGTCGCTGGCGAAGAACACCAGGTCGCCCGGGAGCAGCTGGTCGCCGAGGGTCCGCTTGGTCGCCTGGATCGCGTGGGTGCCGTGGTACATGTCGTTGGCGACCCGCGGCACGCGGACCCCGACCTGCCCGTAGGACCAGTAGGCCAGCCCCGAGCAGTCGAAGGTGCTGGGGCCTTCGTCGCCCCACACGTACCAGCTGCCGATCTTGCCAAGTGCGTAGTTCAGCGCCTGGATGGCCTTCGGGTTGGCGACCATGCCGTCGACCGGCACGTTGTCCACGGTGCCGAGGACCTGCTCGGCGGCCGCGTCCTCCGCGGCGATCCGCAGGACCGCCGCCTCGTTGTCGGCCTTGAGCTTCTGGAACTCGGCGTCCTTGATCCTGAAGTCGGAGTCCAGCGGCACGAACGTGCCCTGCGCGGCGAGGTAGGTCGACTGGGCCAGCTCGTACTGCAGCTTGGCGGCCGCCTCCTCCTGCTCGGCGCGCAGCAGGCCACGGGCGTCCTCCTGGCTGCCCGGCTGCTGACCGAGGCCCGGGGCGAGCAGGCCGAACTGGTGCAGGTTGTGGGCATAGCCGTCGAGCGGGCCGAGACCCGTCGCGCGCTTGTAGGCCTCCGCGGCGGCCGAGTCGGCCCGGCTGCGCAGCTCGGTGACCTGGTCGGTGGCCAGCCGCAGCTTGTCCTGGGCGTCGGCGGCCGCGGCCTGCGCGGTCTCCAGGTCGATCTGTGCCTGGAGCCGTTTCTGCCCGAGCGTGCTGACGGCGACCTCGAGCGTGGCGAGCTGGGTGGCGAGCGGGCCGCGCTGCGTCGTGGTGCTCCCACCGACGGGCACGGAGGTGCCGGTGCCCGTCTGCCCGGGCATGAGGAGCGTGCCGGCCGCGATCGGCCGCGAGCCCGTGTCGGGGATCGCGCCGCCCGGATCGGCGTACGCGGGCCGGGGGACCAGCGAGCACAGCAGCGTGCACACGATCGTGGCGACGAACATCCTGCCGCGCCGGCCGGTCGAGTGCTTCCCGCGCTGTCTGGGGATCATGGCCGCGACCTGCGCGGATTCCTCTGCTTGTGCAGGCGGGACCCACTCGTCGCCGGGATAGCTCGCCGCTCTCAGTACCAATCCGTCCATGCCACCGTCCCCAGTCGGTCTGCCCGCCATTGGTCGATCAGTATCGATCGATCAGTCGGTCTGCCGCCCGACCGTGTTTCTGCCCACTTTTGTTTACCTCACGGAAGCAATCAGCGTCGAGAGCTGATCAATGTCAGCTTGCTCGCGATGAGGTGAACAGAGAGATGAACACCGCACTGGCGCCCGGGCCTCTTCCCCGCCGGACGGGCCGACGTACGCTGGCCTCGTGGATGCAGGTGTGAAGCGTGAACTCGAGGCCAAGGTCGTCGCCGGCGAGCGGCTGAGCAGGGAAGACGGCATCGCTCTGTATGAGAGCGACGATCTTGTCTGGCTCGGGAAGCTGGCGCACCACAAGCGCACCGAGCTCAACGGCGACCGGGTGATGTTCAACGTCAACCGGCACCTCAACCTGACCAACGTCTGCTCCGCCAGCTGCGCATACTGCTCGTTCCAGCGCAAGCCGGGCGAGAAGGACGCCTACACGATGCGCATCCACGAGGCGGTCGCCAAGGCCAAGGAGATGGAGGACGAGCAGCTCACCGAGCTGCACATCGTCAACGGCCTGCACCCGACCCTGCCGTGGAAGTACTACCCGAAGGTGCTCCGCGAGCTGAAGGGCGCGCTGCCCGGCGTCAAGCTCAAGGCGTTCACCGCCACCGAGATCCAGTGGTTCGAGAAGATCAGCGGCCTGCCCGCCGACGAGATCTTCGACGAGCTGATGGACGCCGGCCTGGAGTCGCTGACCGGCGGCGGCGCGGAGATCTTCGACTGGGAGGTCCGCCAGCACATCGTCGACCACGCCTGCCACTGGGAGGACTGGTCCCGCATCCACCGCCTCGCCCACAGCAAAGGCCTGCGGACCCCGTCGACGATGCTCTACGGCCACATCGAGGAGCCCCGGCACCGGGTCGACCACGTCATGCGCCTGCGTGAGCTGCAGGACGAGACGGGCGGCTTCACCGTCTTCATCCCGCTGCGCTACCAGCACGACTTCGTCGACTCCGCCGACGGCAAGATCCGCAACAAGCTGCAGGCCCGCACGAAGATGGCCTCACCCGCGGAGTCGCTCAAGACCTTCGCCGTGTCGCGGCTGATGTTCGACAACGTGCCGCACGTCAAGTGCTTCTGGGTCATGCACGGCCTGTCCGTCGCCCAGCTCTCGCTCAACTTCGGCGTCGACGACCTCGACGGCTCGGTCGTCGAGTACAAGATCACCCACGACGCCGACAGCTACGGCACGCCCAACACGATGCACCGCGAGGACCTGCTCCACCTGATCTGGGACGCCGGCTTCCAGCCCGTCGAGCGCAACACGCGGTATGAGGTCGTCCGGGAGTACGAGAAGCCGACGCCCCTCGCCGCGCGCCGGGCGGAGCCGCAGCAGGTCTGGGCGTAGAACGACACCATGTCCGCTCTGCTGAAGTACTCCCTCGCCCGGCTCGGGCTCTTCGTCCTGGCCGCCGCGGTGATGTTCGCCGTCCCGCTCGACATCAGCGTGCTGCTGAAGCTGATGATCGCCGTGGTGGTCTCCGCCGCGCTCGCCTTCTTCCTGTTGAAGAGCCTCCGTGAGGAGGCCTCCGTGCAGGCGGTCGGCGCCGCCCAGCGCCGCACGGAAAAGCGCGATCGACTGCGCGCCGCGCTCAACGGGGATGATGATGGGGGTGAAAGCACCACCAAAGCGGGCTAATAGCGCTTAAACCTTGGATGGTGCAGTCCACCCAAGGAGTCACGATGGCCCGCAAGCTGTCCGTTTCGCTCTCGCTCGCCGGCGTCGGCCTGCTGCTGCTCGTCGGGGTCAACCCCGCCGGCGCCGCGCCCGCCGAGCGGTCCGGCAGCTACGTGGTGGAGGGCGTCCGTACCCTCGAGGACCGCAACCGGGTGGCGCGCAGCGGCGCCGCGATCGACGGGATCGACCACGGGCGGGCCGAGATCACCGCCCTGCCGTCCGAGGTGCGCAAGCTGCGCGACCAGGGCTACGCCGTCGCCGAGGTCCGCGCCGAGGACTTCCCCGTCGCCGACTCGGGATACCACAACTACGCCGAGATGGTCGCGGAGCTGGACAAGGCCGTCGCCGACCACCCGGCGATCGCCCGCAAGATGAGCATCGGCAAGTCGTTCCAGGGCCGCGACATGCCGCTGATCAAGATCTCCGACAACGTCGCGGTCGACGAGGACGAGCCGGAGGTCCTCTACGGCGCCCACCAGCACGCCCGCGAGCACCTGACCGTCGAGATGGCGCTGTACCTGGTGAAGCTGTACACCGACGGCTACGGCAAGGATCCCCGCATCACGAAGCTCGTCGACAGCCGCGAGCTGTGGATCGTGCCGGACCTCAACCCCGACGGCGGCGAATACGACATCGCCACGGGCGGCTACCGCAACTGGCGCAAGAACCGCCAGCCCAACGCCGGGTCCAGCAGCATCGGCACGGACCTCAACCGCAACTGGAGCTACAAGTTCGGGTGCTGCGGGGGATCGTCGGCGAACCCGTCGTCGGAGACCTACCACGGCGACGCGGCGTTCTCCGCGCCCGAGACCCAGCGACTGCGCGACTTCGTGCTCAGCCGGCGGGTCAACGGGGTCCAGCAGATCAAGGCGAGCATCGACTTCCACACGTTCTCGGAGCTGATCCTCTGGCCGTTCGGCTACACGGTCGCCGACACGGTGCCCGGGCTCAACGCCGACCAGCAGGCGGCGTTCGAGGCGCTCGGCGCCGGGATGGCGAAGTCCAACGGCTACACCGCCCAGCAGTCCAGCGACCTCTACATCACCGACGGCTCGGTCATCGACTGGCTGTGGGCGACGCAGGGCATCTTCGCCTACACGTTCGAGATGTACCCCGGGCCCGGCTCCGCCAGCGGCTTCTACCCGCCGGCGAGCGTGATCGCGGCGCAGACGGCCCGCAACAAGGAGGCGAGCCTGCAGCTCGCGGAGTACGCCGACTGCGTCTACCGGGTCATCGGCAAGCAGGCGCAGTACTGCGGCGGCGACACGGTCTGGTCGGACGACTTCGAGACCGCCAAGGGCTGGACCACCACCAGCGGCACCGCGACCGCCGGGCTGTGGGAGCGCGGCAACCCCGAGGCGACCACGCAGAACGGCCCGAAGCAGCTCGGCGACACCGTCAGCGGCGACAATGACCTGGTCACCGGCCGCAAGGCGGGCACCGCGGCCGGCAGCTACGACGTCGACGGCGGCACGACCGGCGTGCGGTCACCGTCGGTCGCGCTGCCCGCCGCCGGCCCGCTCACGCTGGGCTGGTCGTGGTACTTCGCGCACGCCGCGAACGCGTCGGCCGCCGACCAGTTCAAGGTCAGCGTGGTGCAGAACGGCTCGAAGACCGCGATCTTCACCCGGGCCGGCACGGCGTCCGACCGTGCCGCGGTGTGGGCCGCGGCCAGCGCCGACCTCACGCCCTACGCCGGCAAGACGATCCAGCTGCTGATCGAGGCCACCGACGCCGCCGGCGCCAGCCTCATCGAGGCCGCCGTCGACGACGTCAAGATCACCCGCGGCTAGCGTTCACTAGAGGCCGCCCGAAAAGCCGTACTCGTCGGAAATCTCGATCAGTGCGAAATGAGCACCGGCCGGGTCGGCGACGCGGGCGTACCAGCCGGCCGACGACACCATCGGCTTGCGGGCGACCGTGCCGCCCAGCTCGGCCACCCGCTCGCACGCCGTGACCGCGTCGTCGACCATGAAGCACACCGTCCAGTGCTCCGGCAGGCCCGTGGGGAACCGGCCGTCGATCGGCAGCAGCCCGCCGACGGCGTCGTTGTGGTGGTGCAGCTCGAAGTACGGCTCGGCGTTCTCCGTCTCCACCGCGTGCCACCCGAAGACCTCGCCGTAGAAGGCGCCCGTCCGGTCCAGGTCGTGGGCGGCCAGCTCGTACCAGCAGATCGCGCCCGGCTCGAACGACACCTGCGCCCCGCCGAACCTGCTGCGCTGCCACGTGCCGAAGACCGCGCCGCCGGCGTCGGCGAACAGGGCGGCCGTGCCCAGGTCCCGCACGCTCGCCGGCGGCACCTTCACGGACCCGCCGGCCCGCTGGACCGCCTCGGCGGTGCGGGCCGGGTCGTCCGTCGAGATCGAGATCAGCCACGCGGGCCGGCTGGCGGTGCGCAGGCCGGCCACGGCGCGGCCGTTGAGCGTGAAGTGCCCGTCGTCGTTGAACTGCCAGCCGAAGAGGCCGCCGTAGAACGCCCGCGCGGCGACCGGGTCGGGGCTGCCGACCTCGGCCCAGCACGGTGTACCCGGCGCGTAACCCCTTACTCGCATTCCGCGTCCTCCCGGTTGTCACACTGTTTCGAGATAGTGACATCCGGGACGTGATCACGACACCCTATCCAACGGTGCAGGAAGCGGACGTTCGTGGAGAACGTCCAGCCGCGACACCGCCCGCGTCAGGACCACGAAGAGCCGGTTCAGCCCGCGCGGCTCGGCCTCGACGATGTCGGCCGGCTCCACGACGATGACGTGGTCGTACTCGAGACCCTTCGCCAGGCTCGCCGGCAGCACCGTGACCCGCTCGTGGTGCACCACGGCGGCGATCGCCGGGACCGCCGCGTCCGCCGCGATCACCCCGATCGACCCCTCGAAGGTCAGCGCCAGCCGCACCGCGTCCTGCAACGGCGTCGCGCCGATCGTCAGCGCGCCGTCGGTCCGCAGCGACCGCGCCTCCGGCACGTCGACACCGAGCGCCGGCAGCAGCCGGTTGGCCAGGGCGACCACCGCGGCCGGCACCCGGAACCCCGTCGTCAGCGGCACCACCCGCGCGTCCGGCTTGCCCAGGTGCGCCAGCAGGGTCCGCCACTCCAGCGCCGCCCACGGCGCCGTGCCCTGCGCGAGGTCACCGAGCAGCGTGATCGACCCGTGCTCGGAGCGCCTGGCGATCACCCGCGCCTGCATCGGCGACAGGTCCTGCGCCTCGTCCACCACGACGTGGCCGAACGAGGGCACCCGGTCGATCAGTCCGGCGGCCTCGTCCACCAGTACCGCATCCGCCGCCGACCAACGGGCGGACCTCGCCGTCTTCGGCGGCTTGGCCCAGGCGATCGCCGCCTGCTCGTGCGGCTCGAGGAGCTCGTCGGCCGGGTCGCTGAGCACCTCGAACACGAGCTGCTCCGGCGTGACCGCCGGCCACGCGTGATCCAGCACCGCGACCACCGGCTGCGACTTCCCCATCCGCCGCTGCCAGCCCTCGCTCGGCGAGTCGCCGCGCCGCGCCTCCGACTGCCGCATCAGCAGCGACACGATCCTGGCCCGCACCCGCTCCCGGCCGATCCCGTACGGTGGCGCCTCCCGCCGCACGTCGTCGACCACCCGCCGCAACGCCTCCGCCGACACCCGCCACCGGTAGGACCCGTCGGACACCGTCAGCGGCTCCTCCGGCTTCCGGATCTTGCCTTCCAGGCGTCTGCGCAGCACGTCCGCCATCCGCGGGTCGTGCTTCACCCTCGCCGCGGCCTCGTCGTCGTCCGTTTTCGCCGGTGTACCGAGCAGCCCGTCGATCGTGGACTGCTGCACCTCGATCTCGCCGAGCGCCGGCAGCACGCTCGCGATGTAACCGAGGAACGCGCTGTTCGGCCCCACGATCAGCACCCCGGACCGCTTGAGCCGCTCCCGGTGCAGGTACAGCAGGTACGCCGCCCGGTGCAGCCCCACCGCCGTCTTCCCGGTCCCCGGCGCCCCCTGAACGCAGATCGACTCGTCCAGCTCCGCCCGCACCAGCTCGTCCTGCTCCGGCTGGATCGTCGCGACGATGTCCCGCATCGGCCCGACACGCGGCCGCTCGATCTCCTCCAGCAGGATCCTGCTGGTGCCGAGCTCCTCGCCGGCCTGCAGGTTCTCGTCCTCGAAGCTGGTCAGCTCACCCTTGACGAACCCGAACCGCCGCCTTCTGCTGACGTCCTGCGGGTCCTTGACGCTCGCCTGGTAGAACTTCCGGCTCATCGGTGCCCGCCAGTCCAGCACCATCGGCTCCCCGGCGACGTCGGTGACATGCCGCCGCCCGACGTGGAACTTGTCCTGCTCGATCTCCAGCTTCCCGAAGAACAACGGCGTGTCGGGACTGTCCGCCAGCTCGGCGATCCGCCGGGCCAGATGCCGCCCCAGCGTCTCCGCCGCGAACGGGTCCCCGGCCACCTGATCCCCGGTCGAGAACAGATCCTCGGCATGCTCCCGCATCCTGCGGAGCGCTTTGCGTGAGGCTTCCAGGTGCGCTCGCTCAGCGGCGAGCTCGTCTTCCAGTGCGGGCACGGTGATTTCCTTCAGGGGAATCTCAGCAGCTGCTCGCTCGCGTATCCGGACCGCATCGACCCGGCGCGTAGGGACGTCCGCTGCGGTGCCTACCTCACCGCGGCCGTCAAGCGGTCCACCACCTTACGCCCCACCCACCACCCCTTCCACCCATTTCCAATGTCGTGTCGGCTCCGCTGGTTCAGACGCGGGCGCCGGCGGTGCGGGCGGCGTGGCGGCAGGACTCGGCGAGGAAGCAGCGACGGCAGTCCGGGGTGGCTGCGGTGCACGTGTCGTAGGCGACCTGCTGAAGCAGGGGGTGGACGCGCGCCAGGTCCGGGCCGTAGGCGAGGAGGTCCGCGGCGACCCGGCGGCTGCCCGGTTTGGTGAGGCCGCCGTCGTGGTCGGTGAGGCCGAGACGGTACGCGACCCGCATCAGGTGCTGGTCGATCGGCACCATGTCGGGCATGTTGTTGATGATCGTCACCACGAGGGCGGCGGTGTGGGTACCGACGCCGGGCAGCGACAACAGGTAGTTCAGGGCGAGCGCGCCGGAGCCGGCGATCAGCCGGTCGAACGCCGTCGCGCCGCGCCTGGTGAGGATGGCCGCCGTGGCGTGCAGGCGGGAGGCCTTGACCTCGCCGAGCGGCCTGACCAGCTGGGCCAGCCTGGGCAGTGGCAGGGCGGACAGTCGTTGCGGGGTGAGGCCACCGCATGCGGCGGCGAGCCGGGGGAACACCTTCCGCACCGCCTCGGCGGGCCGGCCCTGGGCCAGGATGGCCAGGACGAGCGTCTCGAACGGCGAACCGTTCAGCAGGATCATGCCCTGGTGGTGCCGGCGCAGCGTTCTCAGCGCCGGGTGACCCGCGAGGGCCATGGCGCCGACCTGTTCGCCGTTGCGGAACGTGGAGATCAGCACGTCACGCAGCAGCGCCTCCTCCGCGCTGGTCCGGAAGGTGAACCGCAGCCCGCCGTGGTCGGCCTCGACCCGCACCGGGACGCCCCGCCCGTTCGGGTGGTAGGTGCGTTGCCACTCACCGACCCCGGTCCTGTACCAGGCCAGGGCAGGGATCTGCAGCTTCATGGTGGCCGCGAGATCAGGCGTGGTGTCGCATTCCAGGCGTAGTGCGGTAAGCATCCGTGCACCTCATCGGCAGGGGGCCAGGACGGCGAGGTACGACCGAGATGCCATCGCGTCCACCCAGCGGCGCTCAACGCGCCGGTGCCGATGCCACTTCGGAGTGCCCTCCCGAAGTAGCGCGCTACGTGCCCACCCCGTTACAGATAGGCAGATCGTGATCGTCGGTGGCTGGTCGAAACACCGACCGATCGGCGCAATTCCCCCGTGGGATGCGGCGGAAGCGCCGCTACGGCAGGGTCCATCGTTGCGCGTCGGACTGGTTGCAGGCCGACATCCGCTGCGGGGCCCTGCTGCTCACGTTGTCCGGGCTCCCGAGGCACAGCCCCGACGCCTGGTTGATCAGCGAGCCCGCGGGTCCGGACCGCCACCGCTGGGCCGGTCCGCCGTCGCAGCCGCGCAGGCGGAGCTGGTCGCCCGATGCCTGCAGGCACCGGCCGACGGCCCGGATGGTCCCGTCCCCCGCCACGGTCCATGCCTGGCCGGAGCTGCCGTTGCAGTCCGCCCGCCGGACCTTGTCGCCGCCGTCGTCCGGGTAGGCGCTGCCGTCGAGGCACAGCCCGGAGGCGCCGGTGATCCGGCCCGTGCGGGACTCGACGCCGGGCGGCGGCGACACGCCGGGCAGTTCGCTGGGCGCGGGGTCACCGCTCGGCGGGACGGCATCCGACGGGCTGGGTGACACCCCGGGCAGCGGCGGCTTCCCGGGGACTGACGACGCCCCGGCAGTCGCCGGCGCGTCCGTCGCCCCAGCCGTCGCCCCGGCCGACGCCGCCTCCGTGTCCGGCGCCGGCAGGCCCGGCGCGGCGGCCGTCTCGAAGAGGCCACCCCTCGGCGCCGCCGTCCAGGCCGGGCTCGCGGCGGGCGCCGCGGGCCGGTCGCCGAGGCCCAGCCCGAGCGCGGTGGCGCCCAGCGCGAGCACCAGCATGCCCGAGCCGACGGCAAGGCGGCGCCAGCGGACCCGCCTGCCCGGACGGGCGGCCTGGGTCGGGAGGACGTCGGTGGGCGTCCCCGCGTGCCGGCCGTCGTCCTCGGATCGGTCGTCGGGCGCCGGTACGTCGTCCAAGGGCTCGTCGGCCGCGAGCTGGTCCGCGAGCAGGCGGACGTACGGACGAACCAGCAGCGGCTCGTCGTCGAGTTCCGGCCCGGCCGTGCACGCGGCCGTCATGCTGGGATCGGTCATGCGCCGGCCGCTCCCTCCACCCAGGGCCGCCGGTTCAGCCGCGGCCGTCGCCGTCGCGGCCCTCGAACACCATCACGAACAGCGCCGGGGGTCGCATGACGCCGAACGTAGCGGCCATCGGTGCGTACTGATGAAATTGCGGAGGGTGATTTCGGAAATCACCCTCCGGATTCACCCGCCCCGGGTGGGTGGAACGTCTACCTCCGTCCGGCCAGGGCGCGCCGTGGCCCTGGCCGAACGGCCGACCGTCAGCCGGCGGCGATGTCCACGGGCAGCGGCTAGAAGTGCTCGCGCAGCGGCTAGAAGTGCTCGCGCAGCTCGGGGAGCAGCTCGAACGCGAGGAACGCGGCACCCGTCGGGTCCAGCAGGAACGCGCCCTGGCCGATGCCCGCGTCCACCGGGCCGGCCATCAGGCGCCCGCCCAGCGACTCGGCGCGCGAGGCGGTCGCGGCGCAGTCGTCGACGAGGATGATCGTGCGCCAGTGGGCGGGGGTTCCCGGCGGGTAGAGCGCGCCCATCGGGCTCATGCCGCCGACCACCCGGTTCGTCGCGACCCACTCGTGGTACTCCTGGTTGGCGCCCGCCGAGCCGGCGCGCTCGGTCCAGCCGAAGACATTCCCGTAGAAGGTCACCGCCGTGGGTACGTCGGGGGTGACGACCTCGCTCCAGCAGATCGCGTTCGACTCGTTGACGACCTGCGTGCCGGCGAACGTCCCGCGCTGCCACACGCCGAACACCGCGCCACTCGCGTCGGCGAAGAGGGCGCTGCGCCCACGCGTCCCGGCCTGCGCCGGTGGGGCGAGCATGCTGCCGCCCGCGTCGGTGACCAGGCCCGCGGTCGCCTCGACGTCCTCGGTCGACACGTAGGTCAGCCACGCCGACGGGCGGCCGGGCGCGGCGGCCAGACCGGCCACCGCCAGGTCGCGCAGCAGGAACGTGGTGGTCCCGTCGTCGGCGGGCGCCACCGCCCAGCCGAAGAGCCCGGTGTAGAAGTCGGCGGAGGCCGAAGCGTCGGGGCTGGTCAGCACGGTCCAGCACGGCGTAGCAGGGGCGTAACCACGTACTCGCACCAGTCCCCCTCAGTTGAAGATCCCCAACGATAAGAAAAAAGGTCTGACCTTAGATCATCCGAAGGGCCATGAATACCCTGGGTACGTGGCTGATGAGACCCCGGTGCGAGCGAACATCCGCGACGCCTCGACCATGCGCGCGCTCGCGCACCCGGCGAGGATCGCCATCCTCGACCGGCTCTTCGACGGCGGGGAGCCGGCGACCGCGACGGAGCTCGCCGAGGTCTGCGGCCTGTCACCCAGCGCGACCAGCTACCACCTGCGCGAGCTGGCGAAGGTCAACCTGATCGAGCAGGCGCCGAGCCGCGGCGACGGCCGGGAGCGGGTCTGGCGCAGCCAGCTGCGGGGGCTCAACATCGAGCCCGGCCCGGAGGGCGGCGCGGCGGAGCGGGCCGCGGACCGGGAGCTGTCGCTGATGTTCCTGGAGATCGAGGACGCTCGGGCGCGGGCGTGGCTGGCCCGCCGCGACGAGGAGCCCTACGCGTGGTACACGGCCGCGACCTCGGCCGACATGCAGATCCAGGTCACCGCGGACGAGCTCAAGGCGCTCAACGACGAGGTGTTCGCGCTGTTCGAGCGGTACGCGCGGTCCCGCCGCCCCGACCCGCCGGAGGGCGCCCGCCAGGTGAACGTGACGTACCGGACCTTTCCCCGCAGTTAGGGCAACCATCTGGTGATCACGAGATGTGAAGCATTAACTTCGAAGTATGTCCTTCACATCCGCTCGTGACGTGTACCTGCTCGCGGTCGCGCGAGGCGTCTCGTACCTCGGGGACTTCATGGCCGCCACCGCGATCCTGCTCGCGCTGCAGGACCGCGGCGCGGGCGGATCCGCCGTCGCAGCAGTCCTCATCGCATCGGTCCTGCCGGTCGTCGCGCTCGCCCCGCTCGTCGGCCGGCTCGTCGACCGGGTCGACAGCCGCGTCCTGCTCACCGCCGTCGGCCTCGGCCAGGCCGCCTGCTGCGCCGCGATGGCCCTCACCACCAACACCTGGCTGCTGATCACGCTGGTCGCGCTGCTGGCCGCCGGCGTCGCGGTGACCTCACCGACGTTCAACGCGCTGCTGCCCGACTGCGCCGGACCCGACGGCGTCGGCCGGGCGATGGCGATCGGGCAGACCGCCAACTCGATCGGCACGCTCGCCGGTCCCGCCCTCGCCGGAGTGCTCGTCGGCGCGTTCGGCCTGCGCGTCCCGCTGCTCATCGACGCCGTCACCTACCTGGCCGTCGTCGCCGCCGGGCTCCTGCTGCGCACCCGCCGCACGGCTCCCACAGAGGCGGCAGGCACTGGTCGTACACCGTGGAAAATCCGCGACGACAAATTCCTGCTCGCATTGACCTGCCTGGTCGGGGCCATCGTGCTCACGATCAACGTCGACATGGTCGTGGGCGTGTTCTTCATCCGCGAGACGCTCGGCGGCAGCCCCGCCGAGTTCGGGCTCGTCGAAGCGGCGTGGACGGCCGGCATGCTCGCCGGAGGATGGCTCGCCGCGTCCCGCGCCCGGGACGACGGCGCACTCGGCCGGGCCCTCGCGCTGATGCACCTGGCGACCGCGCTGGTCGTGCTGCTGTCAGGCTTCGTCACCGCGGTGTTGCTGGTGTACCCCCTGTGGCTGCTGGGCGGCGCCGTGAACGGAGCGGAGAACAACTTCCTCGGCGTCATCGCCGCCAGGCGCGTCCCCGCGGCCGTGCGAGGGGCGTTCTTCGCCCGGTTCGGCGCCGTGATCAACGCCGCCAACCTCATCGGCTACGCGGCCGGCGGCGTGCTCGTCGGCCGGTTCGAGCCACGGCAGATCGTCATCGGCTGCGGCGTCGCCGGCCTCATCGCCGCCGCGACCCTCGGCGGCTGGATGTGGCGGGTCAGCGCGGCGGCTGGGTCAGCAGCTGCTTCGTCACTTCCCGGCACGTCTTCGTCCCGTAGTCCTTCCCCAGCGTGCTCGGGTAGTGCGCCATGATCCCGATCGTCCACCCGTCGCCGACGGCCATGCACGCGATGTGCCACTGACCGTCGTCCCGGGCGAGCCAGCCGTTCTTGATCGCGGTCGCCTTCTGTACGTCCGCCGGCAGCACCTCGATCGGCCCGAACCGCCCCGGCCCGCGCACGTTGCGCATCTCGTTGAGCAGCCAGCCGGTCCACTTCGGCCCCGCCGCCCGCCCGTCGCCGATGCACTTCGCCAGCCGGGCCACGTCACGCGCCGACATCTGCGTCAGGCTCCACGAGTTCTGCGTGCCCTTGGTCTCCGTGAGCCCGCAGGTCGTGATCATGCGCTTGATCGAGGTCAGGTTGCCGTTCTGGACGTGGTACTTGAACGTGTTCTCCGTCTCGGAGTCGCGGATCATGCGCGTCAGCTCCTGCAGCGCGGCGGCCGCGGGCTGCTTGTTCTGCTCGGCCTGCCGGCGCAGCCAGTCCGCGGCGACCCAGGCCTTCGCCATGCTCGCGGTGTCGCTCGTCGTGTACGGGGTCGACCCGTACATCTTGTCTTCCTTCAGGTCGTAGAACGCCCACGACCAGAAGCCCTTGACGTTCATCGTCACCGGGTTGGTCGGCGAGAAGAGCGGACCGCTGGGGCTCGGACTCGCTGCCGGACCCGCCGCGGACTCACTCGCCGCGGCTTCCGAGGCCGCTGCGGCGGCCTGCTGGGTGTTTTGCGGCTTTTGCTCCGCGGGTGTGCTGCAGCCCGCCAGCATGATGGCGCAGGTCAGTACTGCGAGGGGGCGTCGCATCCCCCAGAGGGTACGCGCCGTGACAATGCCCCGCCCGCCTGCGTGTCCCGCCGGATCACGCGCTGTGACAATGACCGCCTCTCCTGCTTGAGCGGCGAATCCTGGGGCACCATGGGCGGTGTGCCTGCACTGCAGCGGCCCCGCGTCGGCCACATCCAGTTCCTGAACTGCCTGCCGCTCTACTGGGGGCTGATGCGCTCGGGCGCACTGATCGACGTCGACCTGCACAAGGATTCCCCCGAGCGGCTGAGCGCCGCCCTCGTCGCCGGCGACCTCGACGTCGGCCCGATCACCATGGTCGAGTACCTGCGCAACGCTTCCGACCTGCTGCTGCTACCCGACATCGCGGTCGGCAGCGACGGCCCGGTGCTGTCGGTCAACCTCGTGTCCACCGTGCCGCTCACCTCGCTGTCGGGCCGGCGCGTCGCGCTCGGCGCCACGTCCCGCACCGGCGTCATGCTCGCCCAGATGTACCTGGAGTCGAAGGTCGGCGTCACGCCCACGTACTTCCAGAGCCCGCCCGACCTTGCCCGCATGCTCGACGAGGCCGACGCCGCCGTCATCATCGGCGACGTGGCCCTGCGCGCGATGCACGACGCCCCGCAGCACGGCTGGACCGTCACCGACCTCGGCCAGGCCTGGCGCGACTGGACCGGCCTGCCGATGGTCTTCGCCGCCTGGGCCGTCCGGCGCTCCTTCGCCGAGGCCCACCCCGGCCTGGTCAAGGACGTCCACCAGGCGTTCCTGCGCTCCAAGGAGCTCTGCCTGACCGAGCTCGACGAGGTCGCCGAGGCCGCCGCCCGCTGGGAGACCCTGTCGGCGGCGACCCTCGCCCACTACTTCCGCGTGCTGGACTTCTCCCTCGGCGCCCGCCAGGTCGAGGGCATCCGCGAGTTCGCCCGCCGCACCGCCGCCCGCGGCGTCGTGCCCGCCCTCCCCCCGAACGGCCCGGAGTTCTTCATCGGCTAGAACTACATTCGGTGACTGTTGTGTATACGGTTTCAGTGATCAATTTGTATGCGTCAGGTACGGTGAAGAGAAAGCGGAGCGCCACCGTGACCGCCGCCCCGCCTCCCGGCCGACACGAGGCCTGAGCCCTGCCTGACGTCCCCGAGTCGAGTCGCCGCCCGTTCGCTGCCTGATCGCGCGCCCGACACAGGCGAGGGCTCGGGCCGCGGGAAGGGCCGGGGTACGGCGAGGCGCGAGCGGCCGTCGTGGCAGGACTGATCCGGCACGACCAGCGCGGCGGCGGGACCGATCCCGGCGCGACCGGTGCGGTGGGTTCGCTAGGCCTGGAGCTGGCGGGTGACGCTGGTGCAGATCTCGGCGCCGTAGCCCATGCCCTTCGAGGACGGGTAGACGGTCAGGACGCTGAGGACCCACTCGGTGCCGATGGCCAGGCAGTTGACGTGCCACTTGCCGTCGCTGCGGGCGATCCAGCCGTTCTTGACCGCCGTCGCCGCCTGCTCCGTGGCCGGCAGGGCGGGCACGATGCCGAACTCCTGGCTGCTGGCGACGTTGCGCATCTCGTTGAGGACCCAGTCGGTCCACTTCGGACCGGCCGCGCGGCCGTCGCCGATGCAGGCGCCCATCCGGGCGGCGTCGCGGGCCGAGAGCAGGGTGCTGGCCCAGTCGATGTAGGCCTTGCTGTCCGTCAGCCCGCACATCTGCACGAGCCGCGTGATGCTGGCCGAGCGGCCGTCGAGGGTCCAGAAGTACGAGGCGGCGGTGTTGTCGCTGTTGCGGATCATGGATGTGAGCTGGCGGAGGATCGAGGTGCTGGGGTTCGGGGTGCGGCGCAGGTAGTCGGCGGCCAGCCAGGCCTTGATCATCGACGCGGTGCGCTGGGTGGTGGCGGCGTTGGGGGAGCCGGCCATCTCGCCGGTGCGGCGGTCCAGGACCGTCCACGACCAGAAACCCGTGGCGTTGACCGTGACGGCGGCGGGGTGCAGCAGCGCCGGCGGGAGTGACGGGGCGGCCGGGGCCGCCGGGGCGGCCTTCCGGGTCGCCTCGACCTGTGGCGCCGTGGACTCGGTCACGGCCGCGGGCGCGGCGGCGCTGAAACTGTGGTCGTCCAGCAGGTCGCTGCCCCAGACGAACGGGACGCCGATCATCACTGCGACGGCCAACAGTACGAGCATGGTGAATCCGACGCGCTTGCGCATGGGTCGGTGGTCCTCCCTGGCGGTCGCACCCATTGCATCGACCGCTGGTCATGAGCAGATGTAGCCGGGGTAACCAGCACGTAAGCAATCAGGGGGTGACGCCACGTGATGATCCCGGACAGTCTCTCCTTCCAACGCATTCTTCGCAGCTCGGACGCGCTCAAAGGTCCCTGGTAGTTGCCTCGATGGCTGTGACACCTTCTTGCCGATCCGGTCGGTTGCTGTAACACTGAGGGGGTGTACGGCAACGACTTCGCCCCGCTCCTCGAGCAGGTGGACAGCGCCGAGCGGGACCTTCAAGACGCCGCCGGCCGGGACGTCGCGGCTGGTGAGGACCTCCAGGGCTACTTCGACGCGATCGTCGCGGCCGACCAGAAGGTCGAGCCACGCGACTGGATGCCCGAGGCCTACCGCAAGACGCTGATCCGGCAGATCGCCCAGCACGCGCACTCGGAGATCATCGGCATGCAGCCGGAGGGCAACTGGATCTCCCGCGCGCCGTCGCTGAAGCGCAAGGCAATCCTGCTGGCAAAGGTGCAGGACGAGGCCGGGCACGGCCTGTATCTCTACGCCGCCGCCGAGACGCTCGGCATCTCCCGCGACGAGCTGGTCGAGATGCTCATCGACGGCCGGCAGAAGTACAGCTCCATCTTCAACTACCCGACCCTGACCTGGGCCGACGTCGGCGCGATCGGCTGGCTCGTCGACGGGGCCGCGATCGTCAACCAGGTGCCGCTGTGCCGGTGCTCCTACGGGCCGTATGCGCGGGCGATGATCCGCGTCTGCAAGGAGGAGTCGTTCCACCAGCGGCAGGGGTTCGAGATCCTGCACACGCTGTCGCACGGCACCCCCGGGCAGAAGGCGATGGCGCAGGACGCCGTCGACCGGTGGTGGTATCCGTCGCTGGCGATGTTCGGCCCGCCCGACGGCGACTCGACCCACTCCGAGCGGTCGATGGCGTGGAAGATCAAGCGGTTCTCCAACGACGAGCTGCGGCAGCGGTTCGTCGACATGTGCGTCCAGCAGGCCGGCGTCCTCGACCTGCGGATCCCCGACCCCGACCTGCGGTGGGACGAGGAGCGTCAGCAGCACCACTACACCCAGCCCGACTACGACGAGCTGATGCGGGTGATCAAGGGCGACGGCCCCTGCAACCAGGAGCGCATGGAGCACCGCCGGCGGGCCCACGAGGAGGGCGCCTGGGTGCGTGAGGCCGCCATGGCGTACGCGGCGAAAAGAGAGAACAGTGCTGTTTGAAGTGTTCGTCCGGCCGAGGCGGGGGCTGTCCCACGCTCACGTCGGCAGCCTGCACGCGTCCGACGCCGAGATGGCGCTGCGCAACGCCCGCGACGTCTACACCCGCCGCCAGGAGGGCGTCTCGATCTGGGTCGTGCCGGCCGCGGAGATCACCGCGAGCAGCCCCGACGAGAAAGACGCCTTCTTCGCGCCCGCCGCCGACAAGGTGTACCGGCATCCCACGTTCTACGACGTGCCCGAAGGTGCGAGCCACATATGAGCCACTTCGGATACGTGCTGGGCCTCGCCGACGACGCGCTGATCGCCGCGCAGCGGCTGAGCGAGTGGTGCTCGCGGGCGCCGGAGATGGAAGAGGACATCGCCCTGGCCAACATCGCCCTCGACCAGCTCGGCGTCGCCAGGATGCTGCTGGGCTACGCCGGCGAGCTCGAAGGCCAGGGCCGCACCGAGGACGACCTGGCATACCTGCGCGAGGCGCACGAGTTCCGCAACGTCCGGCTGGTCGAGCTCGACAACGGTGACTTCGCGGTCACCATGGCCAAGCTACTGTTCCTGTCCGTGTACCAGCGGCTGCTCTACGACCGGTCGATCGGCGCCGGCGACGAGCGGATCGCCGCGGTCGCCGCCAAGGCCAGGAAGGAGTCGGCGTACCACGTCGATCACAGCTCCAGGTGGGTCGTGCGGCTCGGCGACGGCACCGATGAGTCGCACCGCCGCATGCAGGCCGCCGTCGATCAGATCTGGCCCTACACGCACCAGCTGTTCGAGGCCGACCCCGCCGTGCACGCCCTGGCCCTGACCGGCGTCGTGGTCGCCCCGTCGACGCTGCGCCCGGCCTGGCTCGACACGATCGACGCCGTCCTGACCGAGTCCCAGCTGAGCAGACCGACGACCGAAGCGACGTCTCACCTGAGCAGACCGACGGCTGAAGCGGCGTCCCAGCTGAGCGGCCCGACGACCGAAACGGCGTCCCAGCTGAGCAGACCGACCACCGAAACGGCGGTCATGAGCAGGACCAGGACCGAGCACACCGAGGCCCTGACCGAGCTGCTCGCCGACATGCAGGTGCTGCACCGCGCACACCCGGGAGCCCGCTGGTGACGCTGTTCGACGTGGTCGCCGCCGTCAAGGACCCCGAGCTGCGGGTCCTCAACGTCGCCGAGCTCGGCATCCTCCGCGACGTCGACGTCACCGAAGACGGCAGCGCCGTCACGGTGACGATCACCCCGACGTATTCGGGCTGCCCCGCCATGGACCTGATCCGCGCCGACATCGAGTCCGCCCTGCACGACGCGGGCGTCGAAGACGTCAAGGTGCGGACCGTGCTCGACCCGCCCTGGACCACCGACATGATCACCGAGGAGGGCCGGTCGAAGCTGGCCGCGGCCGGCATCGCGCCGCCGAGCTCCACCAAGGTGACCGTCCAGCTGTCGATCCGGTGTCCCAGGTGCGGGTCGCCGGCGACCGAGCAGCTGTCCCGGTTCGGCTCGACCGCGTGCAAGTCGCTGTGGCGCTGCACCGCCTGCCTCGAGCCCTTCGACGCGGTGAAGGCGCTATGACGGCCCCGCCCAAGCTGCGCCGCCCGACGTTCCACCGGCTGCCCGTCGTCGACGTCGAGCAGCTCACCGACGACTCGGTCGTGGTGACGTTCGACGTCCCGGTGCCGCAGCGCGCCGCGTTCGCGTTCCAGGCGGGGCAGCACCTCACCGTGCGCAGATGGCACGGCGACACCGAGGTCCGCCGCTCGTACTCCATCTGCTCGAGCCCATCGAAGCTCGCCGCCGAAGGGGTCCTGCGGGTCGGGATCAGGGCGGTGCCCGGCGGGGCGTTCTCGTCCTACGCGGTCGCTGACCTCTGCCCCGGCGACGAGATCGACGTGATGCCGCCGCTGGGCCACTTCACCACGGCGTTCGACCCCGCCCGCACCCGGCACTACGGTGCGCTGGTCGCCGGATCCGGCATCACGCCGGTCCTGTCGCTGGTCGCGACGGCCCTCGAGGTCGAGCCGGCCAGCCGGTTCACCGTCGTCTACGGCAACCGCGCCGCCGGCACCGTCATGTTCGCCGAGGAGCTCGCCGACCTCAAGGACCGCCATCGCGAGCGGCTGCACGTCGTACATGTGCTGTCGCGGGAGGCGCAGGAGTCGGCGCTGCTGTCGGGGCGCCTCGACGAGCAGCGCATCGGCGCCATCCTCGACACGCTTGTCCCGGCGGCCACCGTCGACGAGTGGTTCCTGTGCGGGCCGCACGGCATGGTCCTCGACGCCCGGGTCGCGCTGAGCCTCCGGGGCGTGTCCGACAACGCCGTGCACACGGAGTTGTTTCATGTCGCCGATGTACCGGCAGCGCCTGCCCGTGTCACCTCTGAAGCAGCGGGCGTGACGGTCGACATCGTGCTCGACGGCAGGACGTCGACCATAGCGATGGCTCCTGATGAGCGGATTCTCGACGCCGCGCTCAGACAGCGACCAGAGCTGCCGTACGCGTGCAAGGGCGGTGTCTGCTCCACCTGCCGTGCCAAGGTCGTGTCCGGTTCCGTGGAGATGGCCCGCAACTTCGCCCTGGAGCCCGACGAGGTCGCCGCCGGGTATGTCCTCACCTGTCAGGCCCTGCCGATCACCGACAAGGTCGTGGTGGACTACGACGCATGACGCTGTGCTTCGATCCGTGGATCGATCCCATCCGCGGCCGCGGCGGCTCCGAATGAACGACATGAGACCCGAACACGAGGAGCTGCCCACCCAGCGACTCGTCGCCGTGCCGGCCCCGCAGCGCCGCGTCGACGCCGACGAGCTGCTGGGCCGGGTCGCCCGGGGCGACGAGCGGGCGTTCGCCGAGCTGTACGACCTGCTGTCGCCGCGCGTGTACGGACTGATCCGCCGCGTGCTGCGGGACCCGGCCCAGTCGGAGGAGGTCGCGCAGGAGGTCATGGTCGAGGTGTGGCGCAACGCCGGCCGCTTCGACGGCACCCGCGGCTCGGCGACCGCGTGGGTCTTCACGATCGCGCACCGCAGGGCCGTCGACCGGGTCCGCGCCGAGCAGGCCAGCAGCGACCGGGCGCAGCGGGTGGCCGCCAGCAGCGTCGACACCCCGTACGACGACGTGGTCGAGACCGCGACGGCCCGCATCGAGCAGCAGCAGGTCCGCCGGTGCCTCGACGGCCTCACCGACCTGCAGCGCGAGGCGATCACGCTCGCGTACTACAACGGCAACAGCTACCGCGAGGTCGCCGACCTGCTCGGCGCCGCGCTGCCGACCATCAAGACACGCATGCGTGACGGGCTGATCCGGATGCGGGACTGCCTGGGGGTGGCGTTCTGATGGCCGAGACGGTGGACATCCACGCGCTGGCCGGCGCGTACGCGCTGGACGCGGTCGACGACCTGGAGCGCGCCGCCTTCGACCGGCACCTGCGGGAGTGCGGGACGTGCGCGGTCGAGGTCGCCGAGCTGCGGGAGACGGCCTCGTGGCTGACCCACGCGGTCGCCGAGGCGCCCCCGCCGCGGCTGCGGGAGTCGGTACTGGCCGAGATCGGCCGGACGGCGCAGGAACGTCCCCGGCGGGGTGCCTCCGGCGCGGGCCGGTCCCGGCGCGCCCGGGTGCTGCGCTGGGCCGCCGGCGCGGTGGCGGCCGCGGTGCTGGCCGCCGGCGTGGGGGTGGCGACGTGGACGGTCGCGCAGCAGGACGTGCGGCGGGAGAACGCCTGGGTCGACGCGGTCCTCGCCGCTCCGGACGCCCGCCTGGTCTCCTCCGAGATGGCGGGCGGCCGGGTGACGCTGATCGTCTCGCCGTCGCGGAACGCCGCGGTGGCGGTGCTGGACGGCCTCGACAACCCCGGCGCCGGCAAGGCTTACCAGCTGTGGATGGTCGACGACTCGGCGCACAATGCCGGCGTCCTCGCTGGTGGGACGGGCCGGCAGTACATCTCCGGCCTCGCGCCGACGTTCGCGGTCACCGTGGAGCCCGCGAGCGGCTCGTCGAGCCCCTCTGACACGAAGGTCGGGCAGATCACGCTGTGAGGGCGGCCTCGATCGCGGCCTGGTCCTCGGCGGTGGGGACCCAGGATCCGGCCGCGACGTTGGCCTCGACCTGCTCCGGGCTGGTGGCACCGGCGATCACGCTGGTCACTGCCGGGCGGGCGGCCAGGCCACCGATGGCGACCGCCAGCAGGTCGACGCCCCGCTCCCGGCCGACCGCTTCCAGACGCTCGATCGTGTCCCAGGGCGCGGCGGCGAGGACCTTGTCGAAGCCGTCCCGCGCCAGGCGGGTGCCCTCGGGGGCGACCTCGCCGCGCCGGTACTTGCCGGTCAGCAGCCCGTGCGCGAGCGGGAAGAACGGCAGCAGACCCACCCCGTAGTGCTCCAGCGCCGGCACCAGGTCCTTCTCGATGCCGCGCTCCAGCAGCGAGTAGTAGTTCTGCGCGCTGACGAACGGCGCCTTCCCGGTGGTCTTCGCGGTCCACGCCGCGTCGGCCGCCTGCCACCCGGAGAAGTTCGAGTGTCCGATGTACCGGACTTTGCCCGCTTTGATAAGCGCGTCGAGGGCGTCGAGGGTCTCCTCGATCGGCGTCTCCGGGTCCGGGGCGTGCAGCTGGTACAGGTCGATGTAGTCGGTCTTCAAGCGCCACAGCGACGCCTCGACGGCCTTCGCGATGTACCGCCTGCTGCCCCGCGCACCCCAGTCGGGCCCGTTCGAGCCGCGCGCGTCCATGCCGAACTTGGTCGCGACGATGACCTCGTCCCGGCGCTTCCCCAGCGCCCTGCCCAGCGCCTCCTCCGAGGCGCCCGGGGTCGCGCCGTACACGTCGGCGGTGTCGAACAGGGTCACCCCGAGATCGATCGCGGCGTGGACCACGCCCGCCGCGCGGTCCGCGTCGATGCGGCCGCCGAAGTTGTTGCATCCGATGCCGACGACGGAGACGGTCAGGCCCGAGGAGCCGAGGCGTCGATAGCGCATGTCAGTCACTTGGTGATCCTAGGCACGAGAGGTCGCGGGGCCCTGCCATACCCGTTTGCCGCCAACGTAGTCTCGGAGGTGTGACGGAGACTCCGGTGATCAGCGACATCCTGCAGCGTGCGGCCGACGGCGGGCGGATCAGCGCGGAGGAGGCGCTGCTGCTCTACACCGACGCCCCGTTCCACCCGCTCGGTGAGGCGGCCGACACGGTGCGCCGCCGCCGATACCCGGACAACATCGTCACGTACCTCATCGACCGCAACATCAACTACACCAACGTCTGTGTCACGGCCTGCAAGTTCTGCGCCTTCTACCGGGCGCCGAAGCACGCCGAGGGCTGGACGCACGGCACCGAGGAGATCCTGCACCGCTGCCAGGAGGCGGTCGACCTCGGCGCGACCCAGGTGATGCTGCAGGGTGGTCACCACCCGGAGTACGGCGTCGAGTACTACGAGGAGCTGTTCTCCTCCGTCAAGCAGGCGTTCCCGTCGCTGGTCATCCACTCGATCGGCCCGTCCGAGGTCCTGCACATGGCCAAGGTCTCCGGCGTCTCGATCGAGGAGGCGATCCTGCGGATCAAGGCCGCCGGCCTCGCCTCCATCGCCGGCGCCGGCGCCGAGATGCTCCCCGAGCGCCCGCGCAAGGCGATCGCCCCGCTCAAGGAGTCGGGCGAGCGCTGGCTGGAGGTCATGACCCAGGCCCACCGCCTCGGCGTCTCCTCCACCGCCACGATGATGATGGGCACCGGCGAGACCAACGCCGAGCGCATCGAGCACCTGCGCATGATCCGCGACGTGCAGGACAAGGCGGTCGCCAACGGCTACACGACCGAGGCGGACCTCGACGGCACCGTCGGCGGCTTCCGGTCGTTCATCCCGTGGACGTACCAGCCGGAGAACAACCACCTGAAGGGCCGCACCCAGGCGACCAGCCTCGAATACCTGCGGCTCGTCGCGGTCTCGCGACTGTTCTTCGACAACATCGCCCACCTCCAGTCCTCGTGGCTCACCACGGGCAAGGACGTCGGGCAGGTGTCGCTGCACCTCGGCGTCGACGACCTCGGCTCGATCATGCTGGAGGAGAACGTCATCTCCTCCGCCGGCGCCCGCCACCGCTCCCGCCTCACCGAGCTGGTCCAGATGATCCGCGACGCCGACCGGATCCCCGCGCAGCGCGACACCCAGTACCGCCATCTGCGCGTCCACCTGACCCCCGCCGACGACCCCACGGACGACCGCGTGCAATCACACTTCTCCTCGATCGCCATCCCCGGCGGCGGCACCGGCCGCTCCATCCCGCTGACGCCGGTGTCGTCATGAGCCGCGCCTCGCTGGACAAGCAGCCCCACGAGGTCGCCGCCATGTTCGACGGCGTGGCCAAGCGCTACGACCTCACCAACACCGTGATCTCCGGCGGTCAGGACCGCATCTGGCGCCGCGAGACCCGCCTCGCGCTCGGCCTCAAGCCCGGCGAACGCGTCCTCGACCTCGGCGCGGGCACCGGCGTCTCGACCGAGGAGCTGGCCAAGTCCGGCGCCTTCGCCGTCGGCGTCGACCTTTCCATCGGCATGCTCCAGGCCGGCCACGTCAAGCGCCCGGCGGTCCCGCTCCTCGCCGGCGACGCCCTGGCCCTGCCCTTCGCCGACGAGACCTTCGACGCCATCACCATCTCCTTCGCCCTGCGCAACATCGTCGACACCGATGCCGCGCTCCAGGAGATGGCCCGCGTCACCAAGCCCGGCGGCCGCCTGGTCATCTGCGAGTTCAGCCACCCCACCTGGCGCCCCTTCCGCGGCGCCTACCTCGGCTACCTGGTCAAGGCCATCCCCCAGGTCGCCAAGCGCGTCTCCAGCAACCCCGACGCCTACGTCTACCTCGCCGAGTCCATCCGTGCCTGGCCCGACCAGGAAGGCCTGGCCGCCCGCGTCGCCGCCAACGGCTGGCGCAAGGTCGCCTGGCGCAACCTCACCGGCGGCGTGGTGGCCCTCCACCGCGGCTTCCGCGTCTAGCCCTGACCGCCACCTCACCGCGGCCCGCCGCCGGGATGCTCACCCTGCACCCCGGCGGTTTCGCGTCGAGGGAGGGCTCACCTCGCACCGCGCGGCGGACCCGTTGCGAGACGCTCACTCCGCACCGCGCGACCGGCCGCCCACATTGCACGGCGGTCCGTCGCGAGAAGCTCCAGAAACTGGGCGGCAGGTCCGTCAGATCTGGTCCTCCTCGCCGGGCACGACGAGTCGCCCCAGCGCGTGGTCACGAAGGCTCACCTGCGTTCACCGGGGGAGACTCACCCCGGCACCCCGGCACCCCGGCACCCCGGCACCCCGCACGCCGGCATCCCGCACGCCGGCATCCCGCACGCCGGCATCCCGCACGCCGGCATCCCGCACGCCGGCATCCCGCACGCCGGCATCCCGCACGCCGGCATCCCGCACGCCGGCACCCCGCACGCCGGCACCCCGGCGGGGCGCGCCGCTGCGACCACACCAACAGGGGCGCGCCAGCGGGCGACGTCCGATGGCCGGATGCCGTTGAGTGTGGCTCCGGCTGAGGCTCCGCGACCGACCCGCCCGTGATCCCGTGCGGTTCCGGGGCCAGGGCTACCGGAACCGCACGGGATCACGAAGGACGGGGCGGAGGGCGGGGCGCCGGCCAGGCTTTCCAATGCAGCGGGCCGAGCGCCACTGTCACCACCGCACCGGGGTCGAGCGGCGGCACCGTCACCACCGCACCGGGGTCAGGCGGTCCAGGTGCTGGCGCAGCTCGGCCACCAGGTCGGACGGGCGGGTGGTCAGGTCGGTCCAGGAGTAGCTGACGACCGTCCAGCCGGCGGCGGCCAGCCGGGTGTGCCGCTCCCGCAGCGGCGCCGGCTCCAACTCGTCGATGCCCAGCTCGATGACCAGCTTCGCCTCGGGGAAGACCAGGTCGCCCAGGCCGATCAGGCCCCACCGGTCGCTGATCGGCTCGTGCGGCGACCAGCCCCAGATCCCGGCCCGCTGCAGCAGCTTCCCCGCCAGCTTCTGCGCGGCCGTGCGGTTGCCCAGGGCGACCATCCGCACCAGCCGGACCAGCCGCGGCGTCCCGTGCCGGCCGGTGGCGTCGCGGATGCGGGTCGCCAGGTCGGGCATCGTCGTCCAGCACTCCTGCAGGGCGGTCGCCAGCAGGGCCGAGGCGGCGCCGTCGGGCAGCAGGCGGGCGCAGTCGAAGACGGTGCGTGACGGCGTCGTGACCTGCTGCTGATCGACGGTGCAGATGTCCGTCGCGGGCAGGTCCACCGGCACGACGTGGACGTGCCTGAGCCGGGGGCGGCGGCCGGGAAATGCGACGAACGTCTCTGTGCTCGGCACCTCCCACCCATGCCAGCGGGCGGCGGAAGGGCCGGCGAGCACGGCGCCGGGAAGGGCGAGCTGCGCGGCGACGTCGCGCAGCCTGGGGGTGACCGGCAGGCCGCGGTCGGCGAAGACGTCCCGGACGACCGGGGACCAGTCGCCGGCCTGCACCTTGGTCCTGATCCGCAGCGTGCTGAAACCGCAGCTCAGAGCCTGTGCGCGAGTGAAGAGGCCGCGTTGGTCAGCGGCAAGTGCGTCGAGCCGGTCACGGTCCGGCTGCCCGGGGTTCATGATGACCGAGGATCGTCATGCGCCCACCCGAAGTCGACGCACAACAATTTTCTGTGGATAACCCAGCGCCATGATCACCGTCTCCGAGACGCTGGATCAGACCGACCGCTGCCTTGTCGTCCTATTTGCCGATCTAGGTGACCGCCGGGGTGAAAACTTAGGGTCGCCTAACCGACAGCGGACCTCGTCACGGTTCTAGACTCGCACCAGAGTGACTTTGTGAAGACTTTCACGAGCCGGAAACGACCGGGAGCGACCCCCGGGAGCTGCCGGTCAGCGAGACGAAGGGCAGGGAGGTGGCGGCTGTGACCGACACGCGGCAAGACGCAGATGTCATCGTCGTCGGCGCCGGGCCCGGCGGTTCGTCCGCCGCGTTCCACCTCGCCCGGCACGGGCTGCGGGTGCTGCTGCTGGAGAAGACCGAGTTCCCCCGGGAGAAGGTCTGCGGCGACGGCCTGACCCCGCGCGCGGTCAAGCAGCTCATCAAGATGGGCATCGACACCACCGAGGAGAAGGGCTGGCTGCACAACCGCGGCCTGCGCGTCATCGGTGGCGGCATCCGGCTCGAGCTCGACTGGCCCGACCTCGCGAGCTTCCCGGACTACGGGCTGACCCGCACCCGCATGGACTTCGACCAGATGCTGGCCACTGCCGCGACCGACGCCGGCGCGATCCTGCGCACCGGCACGCCGGTGACGGGGCCGATTCTCGACCGCACCGGCCGGGTGGTCGGCGTGACCGCGACCGGCCCCGGCAAGGAGCCGCTGGAGTTCCGGGCGCCGCTGGTCATCGCGGCCGACGGGGTCTCCGGCCGGTTCGCGCTCGCGCTCGGCATCGCCAAGCGGGAGGACCGGCCGATGGGTGTGGCCGTCCGGCAATACTTCCGCAGCGAGTTCCGGCACGACGACGACTACCTGGAGTCGTGGCTGGAGCTGCGTAGCCGCGAGTCCGGCGACAAGCTGCTGCCCGGCTATGGCTGGATCTTCGGCCTCGGCGACGGCCGGGTCAACGTCGGCCTGGGCGTGCTCAACAGCAGCGTGGCCTACGGCAAGACCAACTACAAGACGCTGCTCTCCGACTGGGTCGACAACACGCCGGCCGAGTGGGGCCTGTCCGACCCGGCCAACGCCGAGGGCAAGCCGCAGGGCGCCGCGCTGCCGATGGGCTTCAACCGGGTGCCGCACTACACCCGGGGCGTCCTGCTGGTGGGCGACACGGGCGGCATGGTCAACCCGTTCAACGGTGAGGGCATCGCATATGCGATGGAGTCGGGTGAGCTGGCGGCGGAGATCGCCATCCAGGCCCTGGCCCGCCCGCAGGGCACCGCGCGCGAGCGGGTGCTGGCCAACTACCCGACCGAGCTCAAGGCGCGGTATGGCGGCTATTACCGGCTCGGCAACATCTTCGTGAAGCTGATCGGCAATCCGCAGGTGATGCGGATGGCCACCAAGCACGGCATGCCTCACCCGATGCTCATGCGGTTCGTCCTGAAGCTCCTCGCCAACCTCACCGACCCGCGGGGTGGCGACGCAATGGACCGTGTGATCAACGCGATGACTCGGATCGCGCCGGCAGCTTAGCCAGCAGACAGACATACGACGGCACATCCCGAAAACCGCAACTGAACAGCCAAAGCACAGCTAAAAGCACAGCCCCGGACGGAGCGGTCCGGACCTCACCGAATAGTGTTAAACCGCATACAGCTTGAGTGGTCCCCAGGGGCGGCAGCCCCGCCGGGCTCGCCGAAAGGACGGAGCAGCACAGTGTCGCTCGCGCCGTACGTACCTATCCTCGGACTCTTCGCCCTTGCCGCAGCCTTCGCGCTGTTCTCGGTGGCGGCGGCCCCGTTCGTCGGGCCGCGCCGCTTCAACAAGGCGAAGCTCGACGCCTACGAGTGCGGCATCGAGCCCACTCCGCAGCCCGTCGGCGGTGGCCGCTTCCCGGTCAAGTTCTACCTGACCGCGATGCTCTTCATCGTCTTCGACATCGAGATCATCTTCCTGTACCCGTGGGCCATGAACTTCGGCATGCTCGGGGTGTTCGGGTTCGTGGAGATGGTCCTGTTCATCGTCACGGTGTTCGTCGCGTTCGCCTACGTGTGGCGGCGCGGCGGGCTGGATTGGGACTGAGCCATGGGCATCGAGGAAAAGGTACCGACCGGCGTTCTGCTGACGACCGTCGAGAAGCTGGTCAACTGGTCGCGCAAGGCCAGCTTCTGGCCCGCCACGTTCGGCTTGGCCTGCTGCGCCATCGAGATGATGGCGACCGGCGCGGCCCGCTACGACCTGGCGCGCTTCGGCATGGAGGTCTTCCGGGCCAGCCCCCGCCAGGCCGACCTGATGATCGTGGCCGGCCGGGTGAGCCAGAAGATGGCCCCGGTCCTGCGCCAGATCTACGACCAGATGCCGGAGCCCCGCTGGGTGCTCTCGATGGGCGTCTGCGCGTCCAGCGGCGGCATGTTCAACAACTACGCGATCGTGCAGGGCGTCGATCACATCGTGCCCGTCGACATGTACCTGCCGGGCTGCCCGCCGCGGCCCGAGATGCTGATCGACGCGATCCTGCGGCTGCACGACAAGGTGATGGCCGAGCCGCTCGGTGACCGTCGCCGCCGCATGATCGAGGCGCGGGTCGAGCGCGACGGCGCGCCGATCGTGGCGCCGGGCGCGATGCCGTCGAGCTACCGGTTCGACAAGGCCAAGCGCGCCGAGTGGACCAAGGCCGTCGCTCAGGGCCGCGAGGAGCAGCTGCGCATCCAGAAGTGGATGGAAGAGCGGGCGAACCTGTCCGGAGGAGCGAAGTGACTGAGGTAGAACCGGTCGGCGCCGAGCTCGGCGCCCCGGCGCAGTTCCCCCCGTCCAGCACCGCCGGCCGCGGCATGTTCGGCGTGCACGGCACGGGCGACACCTCCGGCTTCGGCGGTCTGCGCCGGCGCCGCGAGGTCGAGCTGGACTCGCCGCGGCCGTTCGGCGGGGACTTCGACGAGGTCGTCGACGCGCTCGAGGAGGCCTACCCGGGCTTCAACGACGCGATCGAGCGGATCGTCGTCGACCGCGGCGAGCTGACGCTGCACATCGTGCCCGATCGCATCGCCGAGGTCGCCCAGATCATGCGCGACGACCCGGCCCTGCGCTTCGAGCTGCTGTCATCGGTGTCAGGCGTCGACTACCTGGGCACCGACGGCCGGCGGCTGCACGCCGTCTACCACCTGACCTCGATGACGTTCCGCCGCCGGGTCCGGCTGGAGGCCGCGGTCACGACCGAGGACCCCCACCTGCCGAGCGTCACCCAGGTGTACCCGACCGCCGACTGGCAGGAGCGGGAGACCTACGACATGTTCGGCATCGTCTTCGACGGCCACCCCAACCTGACCCGCATCCTCATGCCCGACGACTGGGAGGGCTTCCCGCAGCGGAAGGACTACCCGCTCGGCGGCGTGCCGGTCGAGTACAAGGGCGCCGAGATCCCACCGCCGGACCAGCGGAGGAGTTACCAGTGACCACCGATTACGCAAGCGCCCGGGAGACCACGGAAGGCCGGGTCTTCACCGTCACCGGCGGCGACTGGGACTCGGTCGTCAACGAGGCGGGCGCCGAGGAGCGCATCGTCGTCAACATGGGCCCGCAGCACCCGTCGACCCACGGCGTGCTCCGGCTGGTCCTGGAGCTGGAGGGCGAGACGGTCACGGAGGCCCGGACCGTCATCGGCTACCTGCACACCGGCATCGAGAAGAACCTCGAGTTCCGCAACTGGACGCAGGGCACCACGTTCGTCACCCGCATGGACTACCTGGCGCCGATCTTCAACGAGACCGGCTACTGCATGGCGGTCGAGAAGCTCCTCGGTATCGAGGACCAGATCACGCCCCGCGCCAAGACCATCCGCGTGCTGATGATGGAGCTCAACCGGGTCGCCTCCCACCTCGTGTGGCTGGCGACGACCGGCATGGAGCTCGGCGCGCTGTCGATGATGATCTACGGGTTCCGCGAGCGGGAGTACATCCTCGACATCTTCGAGATGATCTCCGGCCTGCGGATGAACATGGCCTACGTGCGGCCCGGCGGCGTCGCGCAGGACGTCCCCGAGGAGGCCCTCGCCAAGATCCGCGAGTTCCTCGGCTGGATGCCCGAGCGCATCGACATGTACGAGGACCTGCTGTCGGGCAACACGATCTGGAAAGAGCGCACGCAGGGCGTCGCCGTGCTGGACGCGACCGGCTGCCTGGCGCTGGGCATCACCGGCCCGGTGCTGCGCTCCGCGGGCCTCGGCTGGGACATCCGCAAGCAGCAGCCCTACGCGGGCTACGAGACCTACGACTTCGAGGTCCCGACCGAGTCGACCGGCGACGCGTGGGGCCGTTACAAGGTCCGGCTCAACGAGATGCGCCAGTCGGTGCGGATCGTCCAGCAGGCCATGGACCGGCTCGAGCCCGGCCCGATCATGATCGGCGACAAGAAGATCGCGTGGCCGGCGCAGCTGGCGATCGGCGGCGACGGTCTCGGCAACTCCCTCGACCACGTCGCGAAGATCATGGGCCAGTCGATGGAGGCCCTGATCCACCACTTCAAGCTGGTCACCGAGGGCTTCCGGGTGCCGGCCGGCCAGGTGTACGTGCCGATCGAGGCGCCCCGCGGCGAGCTCGGCGTGCACGCGGTCTCCGACGGCGGCACCCGCCCTTACCGGGTGCACTACCGGGAGCCCAGCTTCGTCAACCTGCAGGCGATTCCGGCGATGGCCGAGGGCGGGCTGCTCGCCGACGTCATCGTGGGCGGCGCCTCGCTCGACCCCGTCATGGGTGGGTGTGATCGTTAATGGCGTTCAGTGAGGTCACGCGCGAGCGTGCACGGCAGATCATCGCGCGGTACCCCGAGGGCCGGTCGCGCTCGGCGCTGCTGCCGCTGCTGCACCTGGTGCAGTCGGAGCAGGGATACGTCTCGCCGGAGGGCATCGCCTTCTGCGCCGAGATCCTGGGCATCACCAAGGCACAGGTCGGCGCGGTCGCGACGTTCTACACCATGTACAAGCGCAAGCCGACCGGCGACTACCTGGTCAGCGTCTGCACCAACACCATGTGCGGCGTCCTCGGCGGCGACAAGGCGTACGAGGCGCTGCGCGACCACCTGGGCGTCGACCACGACGAGACGACCGCCGACGGCAAGATCACGCTCGAGCACGCCGAGTGCCTGGCCGCCTGCGACTACGCGCCGGTGATGACGGTCAACTACGAGTTCTTCGACCAGATCACCGAGGACAGCGCGCTCACCCTGGTCAAGCAGCTGCAGAACGGCGAGCGCCCGCAGCCGACCCGCGGCACGCGCCTGTGCACGCTCAAGGAGATGGCGGTCCAGCTGGCCGGCTTCGCCGACGACCGGGGCGACGACGTCATCGCCGACGGCCCCGCGGGCGAGCCGACCCTCGCCGGCAACCGGCTCGCGGAGCGCTTCGGCATCGCGGTCCCCGGCTTCGACCCCGAAACGCCGATCTCCAAGAAAGAGGAGGCGAAGCCGTGACGCTGGACTACCAGCCCTCCCAGGAGTCGCTGTCGAAGCTGACGCCGGTGCTGACCAAGCGCTGGCTCTCGCCCGACGCGTGGAAGATCGACGTGTACGAGCGGCTCGACGGCTACACCGCGCTGCGCAAGGCGTTCAAGGCCCACCCTGACGAGCTGATCCAGCTGGTCAAGGACTCGGGCCTGCGCGGCCGCGGCGGCGCCGGCTTCCCCACCGGCATGAAGTGGGGCTTCATCCCGCAGAACGACGGCAAGCCGCACTACCTCGTGGTCAACGCCGACGAGGGCGAGCCGGGCACCTGCAAGGACCTGCCGCTGATGATGGCCGACCCGCACGCGCTGGTCGAGGGCGTCATCATCGCCTCCTACGCCATCCGGGCCAACTTCGCCGCGATCTACATCCGCGGCGAGGCCGTCCACTCCGCCCGCCGCCTGCGTGCCGCGGTCGAGCAGGCGTACGCCAAGGGGTACCTCGGCAAGAACATCCTCGGCAGCGGCTTCGACCTCGACCTGGTCGTCCACAGCGGCGCCGGCGCGTACATCTGCGGCGAGGAGACGGCGCTGCTGGACTCGCTGGAGGGGTACCGCGGCCAGCCCCGGCTGCGGCCGCCGTTCCCCGCGACGCACGGGCTCTACGCGTCGCCGACGGTCGTCAACAACGTCGAGACGATCGCCAGCGTCCCGTACATCGTCCTCGGCGGCTCGGCCTGGTTCCGCAGCATGGGCACCGAGAAGTCGCCCGGCCCGAAGATCTACTCGATCTCGGGACGGGTCAACAACCCCGGCCAGTTCGAGTGCGGTCTCGGCGTCACGCTGCGGCAGCTCATCGACCTGGCCGGCGGCATGCAGGCCGGCCACGAGCTGAAGTTCTGGACGCCGGGCGGCTCTTCGACGCCGATGCTCACCGACGAGCACCTCGACGTGCCGATGGACTTCGAAGGCATGGCGGGCGTCGGCACGATGCTCGGCACCACCGCCGTCCAGGTGTTCTCCGACCAGGACGACATCGTCTACGCGACGTACCGGTGGATCGCCTTCTACCACCACGAGTCCTGCGGCAAGTGCACGCCGTGCCGCGAGGGCAACTACTGGATGGTGCGGATCCTGCACCGCATCCTCGCCGGCCAGGGCACCCACCAGGACCTCGACACCCTGCTGGACGCCTGCGACAACCTCCTCGGGCGCTCCTTCTGCGCGCTCGGTGACGGTGCCACCAGCCCGGTGACGTCCTCGATCAAGTACTTCAAGCAGGACTACCTGGACTACATCGAAGGCCGCAAGGCCCCGATGTTCAAGGGCGAACTGGTAGGAGCCCACTGATGACGGACGTCGTTCCGAAGGTCGAGACGGTCAAGCTGACCATCGACGGCATCGAGGTCGAGGCACCCAAGGGCGCCCTCGTCATCCGGGCCGCCGAGCAGATCGGCATCTCCATCCCCCGCTTCTGCGACCACCCGCTGCTGGCCCCCGCCGGCGCGTGCCGCCAGTGCCTGGTTGACGTGGAGGGCCAGCGCAAGCCGGTGGCCTCGTGCACGCAGCCGGTCGCCGAGGGCATGGTGGTCCGCACCCAGATGACCTCCGACGTGGCCAAGAAGGCCCAAGAGGGCATCATGGAGTTCCTCCTGATCAACCACCCGCTGGACTGCCCGGTCTGCGACAAGGGCGGCGAGTGCCCCCTGCAGAACCAGGCGATGAGCAACGGCCAGGCCGAGAGCCGGTTCGTCGAGCACAAGCGGGAGTACCCGAAGCCGCTGCCGATCAGCACCCAGGTGCTGCTCGACCGCGAGCGGTGCGTGCTGTGCCAGCGCTGCACCCGGTTCTCCGACGAGATCGCCGGCGACAAGTTCATCGACCTCATGGAGCGCTCGTCCAACGAGCAGATCGGCGTCTTCCGGGGCAACCCCGAGTCGCCCGAGGATGACGCGCCGTTCAACTCGTACTTCTCCGGCAACACGATCCAGATCTGCCCCGTCGGCGCGCTCACCAGCGCGCAGTACCGCTTCCGGGCCCGGCCGTTCGACCTGGTCTCCACGCCGAACGCGTGCGAGCACTGCGCGGCCGGCTGCGACCAGCGGGCCGACCACCGCCGCGGCAAGGTCATGCGCCGCCTGGCGGGCGACGACCCGGCGGTCAACGAGGAGTGGAACTGCGACAAGGGCCGCTTCGCGTTCCAGTACACCAACGCCACCGACCGGCTGACCAAGCCGCTGGTGCGCGACGCGAAGACCGGTGAGCTGCGCGAGGCGAGCTGGCCCGAGGCCCTCACGGTCGCGGCCGCCGGGCTCGCCGCGGCGAAGGACAACGGCGGCGTCGGCGTCCTGACCGGCGGCCGGCTGACGGTCGAGGACGCGTTCGCGTACTCGAAGTTTGCCCGGGTCGCCCTTGGCACCAACGACATCGACTTCCGGGCCCGCCCACTGTCCACGGAGGAGACCGAGTTCCTCGGCTCGTCGGTGGCCGGCCAGGTCGAGGTCACGTACGCCGACATCGAGCGCGCCGGCGCGGTCGTCTTCGTCGGGCTGGAGCCCGAGGAAGAGTGCCCGATCATCTACCTGCGGGCCCGCAAGACCTACCTGAAGCGGGGGCTGGCCAGCTACGCGGTCGCCCCGTTCGTCAGCCGCGGGTTCGAGAAGCTCGGCGCGACCGTCCTGCTCACCGCGCCGGGCGCCGAGGCGGAGGTGCTCGGCGGGTCCGAGCAGCTGCGCGAGGCGCTGTCGGCCGAGGGCGCGATCCTGTTCGTCGGCGAGCGGCTGGCGAGCATCGAGGGCGGCCTGTCCGCCGCGGCGCGGATCGCCACGGAGACCGGCGCCAAGCTCGCCTGGGTGCCACGGCGCGCGGGTGACCGCGGCGCGGTCGAGGCCGGCGCGCTGCCGACCCTCCTGCCGGGTGGCCGTCCGGTGTACGACCCGGCCGCGCGCAGCGAGGTCGCCGTCGCGTGGCAGCTCGACGCGGGCGTCCTGCCCAGCGCGTCGGGACGGGACACCGACGCGATCATCGCCGCCGCGAAGGCCGGCCAGCTCGGCGGGCTGCTCGTCGGCGGCGTCGACACGGGCGACCTGGCCGACCCGCGGGCGGCCGAGGAGGCGCTCGACGCGGTCGGGTTCGTGGTCAGCCTGGAGCTGCGGCTCAGCGCCGTCGCCAAGCGCGCCGACGTGGTCCTGCCGATCGCCCCGGCGGTCGAGAAGAGCGGCTCCTACGTCAACTGGGAAGGCCGGGTCCGGCCGTTCATCACGGTGCTGAAGACCGCCGCGATGAGCGACGCCCGCGTGCTGGACGCGCTCGGCCGTGAGCTGGGCATCGAGCTGGGTGTCGGCGACGTCGACGCGGCGCGGGCGCAGCTCGCCACGCTCGCGGAGCTGCCGCTGCCGGGCACCGCCACGGCCGGTGCCGCGCTGCGCGCCAGCGTCCGGGCCGAGGTGCCGACGGTGGCCGCGGGTGTGGCCGCCACGCCGGCCGGCGGCCAGGCGATCCTGGCGTCCTGGCACCACCTGATCGACAGCGGCTCGCTGCAGGACGGCGACGGCCACCTGGCCGGCACCGCCCGCACGCCGGTCGCGCGGATCTCCAAGAGCACCGCCGCCGACCTCGGGGTCGCCGACGGTGACCCGGTGACGGTCGGCACGGCACGGGGCGCGATCACCCTGCCGGCGCTGGTCACCGACATGGCCGATCGCGTCGTCTGGGTCCCGACGAACTCGCCCGGCTCGACCCTGCGGCGCACGCTCGGCGTGGCCGAAGGCGCGCTGGTCGAGATCAGCACTGGGGGTACCAACTCATGATCCTCGCCGCGAACCTCGACCAGTTCGGCAAAGACCCCTGGTGGCTGGTGCTCGCCAAGGTCGTCGTGATCTTCGCGTTCCTGGTCGTCATGACGCTCTTCGCCATCTGGTACGAGCGCAAGGTCGTCGCCCGGATGCAGGTCCGCCCGGGGCCGAACCGCAACGGCCCGTTCGGCCTCCTGCAGTCGCTCGCCGACGGCCTGAAGCTGGCGTTCAAGGAAGACATCATGCCGCGGCTCGCGGACAAGGTGGTCTTCTTCTTCGCGCCGGTGATCTCCACGATCTGCGCGTTCACCGCGTTCTCGGTGATCCCGTTCGGCCCGACGGTGTCGATCTTCGGCCACCACAGCCCGCTGCAGCTCACCGACATCCCGGTGGCCGTCCTGCTGGTGCTGGCGTGCTCGTCGATGGGCATCTACGGCGTCGTGCTCGGCGGCTGGGCCTCCGGCTCGACCTACCCGCTGCTCGGCGGCCTGCGCTCCAGCGCCCAGATGATCTCGTACGAGGTCGCGATGGGCCTGTCGATCGTCTCGGTCTTCCTGGTCTCCGGCACGATGTCGACCTCGCAGATCGTGGAGAGGCAGGCCGGCAACGGCACCGTCGACATCGGCGGCTGGAGCGCTGACCTGCCCGCCTGGTACGGCATCCTGCTGCTGCCCAGCTTCCTCATCTACTTCACCTCCGCGGTCGGTGAGACGAACCGGGCGCCGTTCGACCTCCCCGAGGCCGAGTCGGAGCTCGTCGGCGGCTTCCACACCGAGTACTCGTCGCTGAAGTTCGCGCTGTTCTTCCTCGCCGAGTACGTCAACATGGTCACCGTCTCCGGCCTGTGCACGACGCTGTTCCTCGGCGGCTGGCGGGCACCGTGGCCGATCTCGCTGTGGGACGGCGCCAACCAGGGCTGGTGGCCGGTCCTCTGGTTCACCATCAAGGTCCTGCTGCTGCTGTTCGTGTTCGTCTGGCTGCGCGGCACGCTGCCCCGCCTGCGGTACGACCAGTTCATGCGGTTCGGCTGGAAGGTCCTCATCCCGGCCAACCTGATCTGGATCCTGACCCTCGCCGGCATCCTGCTGACGATCAACACCGACAGCCTCAGCTCGATGAGCAAGTTCGGCGTCTCCGTCGCGATCATCGTCGCGGCCCTGGCGCTCGGCCTGGTGGCGATCGTCCTGTCGCGGCGCGGCGCCACGGTCGTCGAGATCCCGGAGGCACACCCCGGCGGCCGGGTCGGTGGCAGCAAGGGCTTCCCCTTGCCGCCGCTCAACCTTGAGGTCCCGCCCAGCCCGCGGGCCAAGCGCGTGATCGTCGAGCGGGAGCCCGTCTCGACCGGCAAGGAGTCAGCATGAGCATCGGTGGAACCCTCAAGGGGTTCGGGGTCACCTTCTCGCACATGTTCAAGAAGGTGGTGACCGAGGAGTACCCGGAGCAGCGCAAGCCTCCGGCCCCGCGGTACCACGGCCGGCACATCCTCAACCGGTGGCCGGACGGCCTGGAGAAGTGCATCGGCTGTGAGCTGTGCGCGTGGGCGTGCCCCGCGGACGCGATCTTCGTCGAGGGCGCCGACAACACCGAGGACGAGCGCTTCTCGCCCGGTGAGCGGTACGCCCAGACGTACCAGATCAACTACGCCCGCTGCATCTTCTGCGGACTGTGCATCGAGGCCTGCCCGACCCGTTCGCTGACCATGAGCAACGAGTACGAGCTGGCCCGCGACAACCGGCGCGACCTCATCTTCACCAAGGAGATGCTGCTCGCGCCGCTGCTGCCGGGCATGGAGCGCCCGCCGCACGACATGCGTCTCGGCGACACCGAGAAGGACTACTACGTCGGCGCGCTCGAGAACCCCGGCACGTCCGCGGGTGCCGAGCACTACAAGGGGGGCCAGGCGTGAACCACTCCCTGGAAGCCCTGAACCTGCTGGCCGCCGCGGGTGACGTGAAGGGCGGCGAGGCCGCCACCTTCTGGATCCTCGCCCCGATCGCGGTCCTCGGCGCCATCGGCATGGTCTGGGCGCGCAACGCGGTGCACTCCGCGCTGTTCCTGGTGATCACGATGCTGTGCCTGGGCGTGTTCTACGTCCTGCAGGCCGGCCCGTTCATCGGCATGGTGCAGATCATCGTCTACACCGGCGCCATCATGATGCTGTTCCTGTTCGTGCTGATGCTCGTCGGCCGCGACTCCTCGGACTCGCTGATCGAGACGTTGCGCGGCCAGCGGATGGTGGCGATCCTGCTCGGCGTCGGGCTGGCCCTGCTGATGGGCATGGGGCTGTACCGCGCGCTCGGCGGGAGCGCCCCGAAGGGGCTGGCCGAGGCGAACGCGGCCGGCAACGTGACCGGCCTGGCCAGCCTCATCTTCACCAAGTACGTGTTCGTCTTCGAGGTGACCTCGGCGCTGCTGATCACGGCGGCGGTGGGCGCGATGATCCTGGCGCACATCGAGAAGCGCAAGGAAGACAAGGTCAGCCAGCCGGAGCGGATGCTCGCCCGGTTCCGGCCGGGCAACTACCCCGCGCCGAAGCCCGGCCCGGGCGTGTTCGCCACCTCCGACTCGGTGGCGACGCCCGCGCGGCTGCCCGACGGCACCCCGTCGGACCGCAGCATCTCCAAGATCCTCCCGACCCGGGAGTTGACGTCGGCAGACGTCGCACCGAAGGGGACCGAGAAGTGACACCGACGTACTACATCGTCCTGGCGTCGATCCTGTTCACGATCGGCGCGGTGGGTGTGCTCATCCGGCGCAACGCCATCGTGCTGTTCATGTGCATCGAGCTCATGCTCAACGCGGCCAACCTCGCGCTGGTCACGTTCAGCCGGATCAACGGCTCGCTCGACGGCCAGATCATGGCGTTCTTCGTCATGGTCGTCGCGGCAGCCGAGGTCGTCGTCGGCCTGGCGATCATCATGTCGATCTTCCGGACTCGACGCTCCGCAAGCGTCGACGACGCGAACCTGCTGAAGTACTAGGGAGCGGGTTGTGGAACAAATCGCCTACACGGCGGCGTCCGGGTGGCTGGGCTCGTTCTGGCTGCTCGTCGCGATCCCGCTGGCGAGCGCGGCGGTGCTGCTGCTGCTCGGCAAGCGCGCCGACCGTTGGGGACACTGGCTCGGCGTGCTCAGCGTCGCCACGTCCTTCGTGCTGGGACTGACCTACTTCTTCACGCTCCGCGGGCTGGAGAACCGCAGCGGCGTCGAGCTGAAGCTGTGGGACTACATCGGCGTCGGGGACTTCAAGGTCGAGCTGGGTCTGCTGTTCGACCCGCTGTCGGCGATGTTCGTCCTGCTGATCACGGGTGTCGGTTCACTGATCCACCTGTACGCGGTGGGCTACATGGACCACGACCCGGGTCGCCGGAAGTTCTTCGGCTACTTCAACCTGTTCGTCGCGGCGATGCTGCTGCTGGTCCTCGGCAACAACTACGTGATGCTCTACTTCGGCTGGGAGGGCGTCGGTCTCGCGTCCTACCTGCTGATCTCGTTCTGGTACCTGCGCCCGAGCGCGGCGACCGCCGGTAAGAAGGCGTTCCTGATGAACCGCGTCGGTGACGCCGGTTTCGCGATCGCCATCTTCATGATGTTCGCCTACCTCGGCACGGTCGACTACGCCGAGGTCTTCAACAACGTCGACAAGCTCAGCGGCGGCGTGATCCTGACGATGGCGCTCCTGCTGCTGCTCGGCGCGGCCGGCAAGTCCGGCCAGTTCCCGTTGCAGGCCTGGCTCCCGGACGCCATGGAGGGCCCGACCCCGGTGTCGGCGCTCATCCACGCCGCCACGATGGTCACCGCCGGCGTCTACCTGGTCGCCCGGTCGCACGCGATCTTCGACGCCAACTCCACGGCGCAGACGGTCGTGGTCGCGGTCGGCGCGCTGACGCTGCTGATGGGCTGCATCATCGGCACCGCCAAGGACGACATCAAGCGGGTCCTGGCCTGGTCGACGGTCAGCCAGATCGGCTACATGTTCCTGGGTGTCGGGCTCGGCGGTGCCGCCTACGCACTCGCCCTGATCCACCTGCTCGCGCACGGCTTCTTCAAGGCCGGCATGTTCCTCGGCGCCGGTTCGGTCATGCACGGGATGCACGACCAGACCGACATCCGCCGCTTCGGCGGGCTGTGGAAGTACATGAAGATCACCTGGATCACGTTCGGCCTCGGCTGGCTCGCGATCATCGGCATTCCGCCGCTGTCGGGCTTCTTCTCCAAGGAGCCGATCATCGTCGCGGCGTTCGAGCGCGAGGGCTGGACCGCGTGGCTGTTCGGCGGCGCGGCCCTGCTGGGCGCCGGGCTGACCGCGTTCTACATGACCAGGCTCTTCTGGCTGACGTTCCACGGCCCTGAGCGGTGGACCGACGACATCCGGCACCCGCACGAGTCGCCGAAGATCATGACGATCCCGCTGATCCTGCTGGCGGTCGGCTCGGTCGGCGCCGGCTATCTGCTGTCGACGTCGGTGCCCGAGTGGCTGACCCCGGTCTACGGCAGCGAGCACGTCGAGCACGAGCCGGTCATGGGCCACACGCTGATCACGATCCTTTCGATCGTGGTGACGCTCGCCGGTGCCGGCCTGGCCATCGCGCTGTTCAACAAGGGCACCGCCCTGCAGGAGCAGCCGGCCGGCGTGCTGGTCACCGCGGCCCGCAAGAACCTCTACACCGACTCGTTCAACGAGGCGGTCTTCGAGGCGCCCGGCCGCTACCTGACCCGCGCGCTGGTCTACCTCGACAACCGCGGCATCGACGGGCTGGTCAACGGCCTCGCCGCGGGTGTGGGCGGCGGCTCCGGCCGGCTCCGCCGGGCGCAGACCGGTTTCGTGCGCTCCTATGCCCTGTCCATCCTTGGAGGCGCGGTGCTCGTGGTGGCCGCCATGCTGGCGGTGACGTTCGGATGAGCTCCTTTCCGTACCTGACCGTGCTCACGGTCGCGCCGCTCGTCGGCGCCGCCGGGATCGCGTTCCTGCCGAAGGACAAGCCGGAGCTGGCCAAACGCGCCGCGTTCGGCTGGTCGCTGCTGATCCTGGCGCTGACCGTCGGGCTGTGGCTGCAGTTCAAGCCCGACGGCGCCCGGTTCCAGTTCCGCGAGTCGTACACCTGGATCCCGCAGTGGGGCGCCAAGTTCACGTTCGCGGTCGACGGCATCGCCCTGGTGATGGTCGCGCTGATCGCGCTGCTGGTGCCGCTGGTCGTGCTCGCCTCGTGGCACGACGCCGACAAGAGCAAGCGGTCGGTGCCGGCGTACTTCGCGCTGCTGCTGGCCCTCGAATCCACGATGATCGGCGTCTTCGCCGCGCAGGACGTGTTCCTGTTCTACGTGTTCTTCGAGGTCATGCTCGTGCCGATGTACTTCCTCATCGGCTCCTACGGCGGTCACCAGAAGCAGTACGCGGCCGTCAAGTTCTTCCTGTACTCCCTCGTCGGCGGCCTGTTCATGCTCGCCGCCGTGGTCGGGCTGTGGGTGCTGGGCGGGCACACCTTCGACTGGCAGACGCTGGTGTCCGCGGACTTCAGCGTCACCGCCGAGCGGTGGCTGTTCCTCGGCTTCTTCCTCGCGTTCGCGATCAAGGCGCCGTTCTTCCCGTTCCACACCTGGCTGCCCGACGCCGGTGGCGCCGCGCAGGCCGGCTCGGCGGCGCTGCTCGTCGGCGTCATGGACAAGGTCGGCACGTTCGGCATCCTGCGCTACTGCCTGCCGCTGTTCCCCAACGCCTCGAAGTACTTCGCCTGGCTGGGGCTGACGCTCGCGCTGGTCGGCATCGTGTACGGCGCGCTGGTGGCGATCGGTCAGCAGGACCTGAAGCGGCTGGTCTCCTACACGTCGATCGCCCACTTCGGCTTCATCGGCATCGGCATCTTCGCCTTCACCACCCAGGCGGGCACCGGCGCCGTGCTGTACATGGTCAACCACGGCCTCGCGACCGGCCTGCTCTTCCTGGTCGTCGGCATGCTGGTCAGCCGGCGCGGCAGTGCCCTGGTGAGCGACTTCGGCGGCGCCGGCAAGCTCGTGCCGGTCCTCGCCGGCGTCTTCTTCATCGCCGGTCTCGCCTCGCTCGCACTGCCCGGCACCTCGCCGTTCGTCTCCGAGTTCCTGGTGCTGATCGGCACGTTCACGGTGAACAAGACGGTGGCCGTCATCGCCACCGCCGGCATCATCCTGGCCGCCGGCTACGTGCTCTGGATGATCCAGCGCACCACGCAGGGCACCACGAACCCGAAGCTGCTCGAGATCAAGGCGATGACCCGCGACCTGTCGCTGCGTGAGGCCGTCGTCGTCACGCCGCTGATCGTGCTGATCCTGGTGCTCGGCTTCTACCCGAAGCCGGTCATCGACGTGATCAACCCGGCGATCAAGGCGACGATGACGGACATGCACGTCACCGACCCGAAAGCCACCGCAGGCACCGTGGAGGCCGGCAAGTGAACGACAAACTCCAACTGCCGCACCTGGATTACGCGGCGCTGTCGCCGATGCTGATCCTCTTCGGCGTCGCGTGCGTCGGCGTGCTCGTCGAGGGCTTCGTACCCCGGCGGATCAGGCACACCGTGCAGCTGTCGCTGTCGCTGCTCGGCATGGTCGCCGCGCTCGTCATGGTGATCAACCAGGGCAGCAAGGAGGTGCTCACGGCGCACACCGCGGTCGCCATCGACAAGCCGGGCCTGTTCCTGTCGGCGTCGGTGATCGTCCTCGGCATCGTGTCGCTGCTGCTGATCGGGGAGCGGACGCTGGAGACCGGCGGCGCGTTCGTCGCGCAGGCCGCGGTCACCGCCAACACGGACGCCGACCGCGACCAGGCCACCCGCACCGCCGGCGCCACCGAGGTCTTCCCGCTGGCGATGTTCGCGTTCGGCGGCATGCTGCTCTTCTGCACCGCCAACGACCTGCTGGTCATGTTCGTGGCGCTCGAGGTCTTCTCGCTGCCGCTGTACCTGCTGTGCGCCCTCGCCCGCCGCCGGCGGCTGCTCTCGCAGGAGGCCGCGCTCAAGTACTTCCTGCTCGGCTCGTTCGCCTCGGCGTTCTTCCTCTTCGGCATCGCGCTGATCTACGGGTACGCCGGCCAGGTCGACTTCAAGGCGATCGACACCGCGATCCAGAGCTCCGCCAACGACGACATCCTGCTCTACGTCGGCCTGGCGATGCTGTCGATCGGCCTGCTCTTCAAGGCCGCCGCGGTCCCGTTCCACGTGTGGACCCCGGACGTCTACCAGGGCGCGCCGACCCCGGTCACCGCGCTCATGGCGGCCTGCACCAAGGTGGCCGCGTTCGGCGGTCTGCTGCGGCTGGTCAACGTCGGCTTCTCCCGCACCGAGTGGGCGCTGCAGGACGTGCTCGGCACCGTGGCGGTCATCACGATGCTCGTCGGCGCGATCCTGGCCGTCACGCAGACCGACATCAAGCGCCTGCTCGCCTACTCGTCGATCGCCAACGCCGGCTACCTGCTCGTCGGTGTCCTCGCGTTCAGCAAGGGCGTCTCCAGCTCGATGTTCTACCTGGTCGCCTACGGCTTCACGGTGCTCGCCGCGTTCGCCGTGGTGACCCTGGTCCGCGACGCCGACGGCGAGGCGACCCACCTGTCCCGCTGGGCCGGGCTCGGGAAGCGTTCGCCGCTGTATGCGACGCTCTTCACGTTCATCCTGTTGGCCTTCGCCGGACTGCCGCTGACCAGCGGTTTCACCGCGAAGTTCGGCGTCTTCGCCTCCGCCATCGACGCCGGCCAGACATGGCTGGTGATCGCCGGCGTGGTGAGCAGCGCCATTCTGGCCTTCCCCTATCTGCGGGTGGTCGTCATGATGTGGCTGTCGGAGCCGGGCGAGACCACCCCTGCGGTGTCGATCCCGGGCGCGATGACGGCAGCGGCGCTGGTCATCGGGACCGTCGCGACCTTGGTGCTTGGTGTCGCCCCGAGCGTGCTGCTCGATGCGACCGAGCACGCCGGGGCATTCTTCGGAAAATAGCCCCGCACACCGTGACGTCCCCCGTGGCCAACCACGTGGGGACGTCGCTGTATGAAGGGCGCCGCAAGCTGATCGGACAGGCTATGGCATCGTTGGAGCTGTGGTGAGTACGGGAACCGTGCAATCGGGTGCGTCTGTCGGCCTGACATTCGCCGATTCGGCGCTGGAAAGCAGCGTCATGGCGATCCTCAAGGACGTCGAGACAGTGCTGATCGACTCCGTCGACAGCGCCAACCCGCTGGTGACCGAGGCGGCCCGCCACCTGGTCAACGCGGGCGGCAAGCGCTTCCGGCCGCTGCTCGTGGCACTCGCCGCGCACTTCGGCGACCCGAGCTCGCGCGACGTCGTGATGGCCGGCGCGGTGGTCGAGCTGACCCACCTCGCCACGCTCTACCACGACGATGTCATGGACGAGGCGGACGTGCGCCGCGGCGCGCCCAGCGCGAACTCGCGCTGGGGCAACTCCCTGGCGATCCTGATCGGCGACTACCTCTTCGCCCGTGCCGCCGCGTGCGCCACCGAGCTCGGCCTCGAGGCGGTCAAGATTCAGTCGAGCACGTTCTCCCGCCTCGTGCACGGCCAGGTCGCCGAGACCGCCGGCCCGATGCACGGCGAGGACGCGATCTCGCACTACCTGCGGGTCATCTCGCAGAAGACCGGCTCGCTGATCTCGACCAGCGCCCGCTTCGGCGGCATGTTCGGCGGCTGCAGCGAGGAGGAGATCGAGGCGCTCGCGACCTTCGCGGAGACCTTCGGCATCGCCTTCCAGCTGTCCGACGACCTGATCGACATCGCCAGCGAGAGCACCCAGTCGGGCAAGACGCCCGGCACCGACCTCCGCGAGGGCGTGCCGACCCTGCCGGTGCTCTACGCGCTGGCCTCCGGTGACGGCGACGCCGCGTCGATCCGCCTCCGCGAGATCCTGTCCGCGGGGCCGGTCACCGACGACGCGCTGCACGCGGAGGCGCTGGGGCTGCTCCGGGAGTCCGCGGCGCTGAAGCAGGCCCGCGAGACCGTCCGTGGCTATGCCGACCGCGCACGGGCGTCCCTGGCCCCGCTGCCGCACGTGCCGGCGCGCGCGGCCCTCGAGTCGCTCTGCGACTTCATCGCCGACCGCACCAACTGATCCTTTCCGAAGCCCCGGGGCGGTCACGACGACCGCACCGGGGCTTCGGCATGTCCAGCCATATTGCTCATAGCAACCTGGCGCCGGTACCTGCCCCCGCAACAACTCGCAACGGCGTGATGACAGCCAGGAGCGGCTTGGCAGAACTCGCGCGACGGTTACTCAAGCGGACACCCATTACTTCCACAGATGCCACGGTCGCGGCCTGAGCATTACTCACGCTACACGGCGTGTCGACAACGTGACTGCACATGACCCATGTCCAGAATGGGCTATTCATCGCTATGTGTAGAGCCGTCGGATTCCCTGACCTGGCTCCAGAAATGATCAAAGTGTTCCCTGGACCCGCTCCAGTTTCATATGGTGTGAATCCAGTTACTGCTGCGGCTGGGGAGGGCGGCGGTGCGGGATCCACAGGCCGAACCCTCGGACCTCATCCGGAGCGTTTCGAGGGCACTACGAGTCTTGGAGGCCGTGGGTCAGTCACCACGCGGCCTCACCGTGAAGCAGATCGCCAGGCGATGTGACTTCACGGTCGCTACTACCTATCACCTGGTGCGCACCCTCGCGTACGAGGGCTACGTCATCCGCCGCGAGAACGGCACCTACGTGGTCGGCCTGGAGATCGCCGACCGCTACCGGGAGCTGGTGCTCGCGTTCCGGGGGCCCAGCGCCGTCACGGACCGGCTGCGCCGCGCCGCCGCCGAGACGGGGTACAGCCACTACCTGGGGCGCTTCATCGGCGGCAGGATCGCCGTGACGGCCGCTGCCGAGGGCCCGCGGACGCCGCCGCTCGACGACCTGGTGCCCGGCTACGACGAGGCCGCGCACGCGACCGCGCTGGGCAAGGCGCTGCTCGCGACGATGAGCGCCGACCAGCGGTGGCGGTTCCTGAAGGAGTACGGGATGCGCGCCTACACCTCGGCGACGCTGACCTCGCCCGAGGCGCTCGACTCCGACCTCGCCGCCGGCGACCGCCGCGGCATGCAGATCGAGATCGGCCAGTTCCGCCAGGGCCTCGCCTGCGCGGCCGTCATGGTCGTCAACGACCGCGACCCCGACCGCCGGGTCGTGCTGGCGTGCGCGCTGCCGCCCGCCGAGCTGATGTCATCGGCGAAGGTCGTGCGGACCCGCCTGCTGGCCACCGCGCACCACCTGGCGACGGTCCTGGCCGAACAGTGAAGCGGGTGCCTCCCCCTCGTACAGGGGAGACACCCGCCACAGAGATACGGCTCAGACGCCGATGTTGCGGCCGTCCACCCGCCACGCCACCGCGACGCCCGGCTTGGCGAAGTCGCCGTCGGGCCAGTTCGACGCCGGCTTCTCGATCGAGGCGCCGGTGATCTCACCCGGGTGCTGCACCGCGACGAACGCGCTCTTGTTGTCGCCGTGGATCCACGGGCCGCAGGTCTCGGCGCCGTAGGGCACCGTCAGGAACTGCTTCAGGTGGCCCTTCTCCGGACCCTCGAGCGGCACCGCGAACAGGCCGTCGTTGGTGCCGAGCGCGTTGCCGTCCGTGGAGATCCACAGGTTGCCGGCGCCGTCGAACGCGACGTTGTCGGGGCAGGAGATCGGCGACACCTGGGCCTTGTCGAAGCCCATGAAGTAGGTCGCCGGGTCCTTCGGGTCGCCGCAGACGATCGGGATCGTCCAGGTGAACGTCGTGCCCGTGTGGTCGCCCTGGTCCTCGGTGATCTCGAAGATGTGGCCGTGCTTGTTGTTCGTGCGCGGGTTCGCCTCGTCGGCGGGCGCCTTGCCGGCCGGGCCGCGCGCGGTGTTGTTCGTCAGCGCGACGTAGATCTTGCCGGTCTTCGGGTTGGGCTCGACGTCCTCGGGGCGGTCCATCTTGGTCGCGCCGACCGCGTCACCCGCGAGGCGCGTGAAGATCAGCACCTCCTCGACCGACATGCCGGGGACCTGCGACCTGCCGTCCTTGACCAGCGCGACCCACTCGCCGGTGCCGTTGAACGCGCCGTCGGCGGGCAGCTTGCCACTGCCGTCGATCTCCGCCGCCGACGTGAAGCCGAGCTTCGCCACGTACAGCGAACCCGACTCCAGCAGCGTCAGGTTGTGCCGGCGGGCGAAGTAGGACTTCCCGCTGTCGAACTTCTTGTCCGACACGAACTTGTACAGGTAGTCGAAACGCTCGTCGTCGCCCATGTACGCCACGGCCTTGCCGTTCTTGGCGATGATGATGTTGGCGCCCTCGTGCTTCACGCGGCCCAGCGCGGTGTGCTTGCGCGGGGTGGAGCCCGGCGTGAACGGGTCGATCTCGACGACCCAGCCGAAGCGGTTGGCCTCGTTCGGGTTCTTCGTCAGGTCGAAGCGGGCGTCGGCGCGGTCCCACTTGCGGCTGCCTGACGGGTAGTGGTTGACCGTGTCGATGCCGTACCGGTTGAACCGGGTCTTCGCCGGCTCGACGGCGGTCTCGGCGCCGACGAAGTACTGGTTGAAGTTCTCCTCGCCCGACAGGATCGTGCCCCACGGGGTCACGCCGCCGGCGCAGTTGTTGAGCGTGCCGATGACGTCGCGGCCCGACGGGTCCGCCGCGGTCTTCAGCAGGGCGTGGCCGGCCGCGGGGCCGGTCATCTTGAAGTGCGTCGCCAGTGCGGTGATCCGGCGGTTGTACCGCCGCGACCCGCGCGACACCGGGGTCCAGCGACCCGAGTCGCCGACCCGCTCCAGCTCGACCACCGACATGCCGTGCGCCGCCATCGCGGTGCGCAGCTGCTCGACCGACAGCCCGTCGATGCCCGGGAAGTTCGGGAACATCAGGTCTTCGTTGGTGTACTCGTGGTTGCACACGAGCAGCGCCCGCTCGCCCCGGCGGTCCAGCGGCAGCACCGCGACGAAGTCGTTGTTGTAGCCGAACTGCTTCGACTGCGCGTCGGCGGACTGCTTCGCGACGTTGAACCGCGGCGCGCCCGGCACGACCTCGTCGCCCCACTTGATGACGACGGCGTGGTCGTACCCGTTGGGGACGACGATGCCGTCGACCTGGTTGGGCGTGACCGCCTTGAACGTCAGCTGCGACGGCTCGGGGCTCTTCGCCGCGAACGTGTCGACCTCGGGCACCACCACGTCAGGCTCGACGGCCTCCCCAGCCGGCGCGGCGAACGCGGGCGTCCCGACGGCGGCTCCCGCCCCGGCCAGGCCCAGCACCAGCGCGCCGGCGCGCATGACGCCCCGCCGCGACACCGCGTTCACCTGGTCGGTGAAGTACGGGTTGTCGGACTGGTTCGGCACCGGGTGCTCGCAGGCGTTGCCACAGCGGTACAGGCAGGTCATTCGGTCACGGCCGCCGTGCGTCACGTTGGCCGCGCCGATGAACGGTAACGGCCGGCGATGGGTATCCGACATTACGGGCTCCTGATCCTGATCAGCGACGGGGGGATGACACGCGACCCTAGGGATGTCGGGTGAATGACATGTGACGCCGCCTTGAACCGCTGTGCGTATTAGTGCGTAGAAGCCAGTGGAAGGGATGCGGATAGTGCCAAAGCGTGAGTACAGACGATGCTGACCTGCTGCTGAAGGCGCTCCACAAGGAGCACGGAGACGCGCTGCTCGCCCACGCGCTGCGAATGACCGGCGGAGACCGTCAACGGGCCGAGGACCTCGTGCAGGAGACCCTGCTGCGGGCCTGGCAACACCCGGAGGCGCTCGACCCGGCGCGCGGCTCGGTGCGGGCCTGGCTCTTCACCACCGCTCGGAACCTTGCCATCGACGCGTGGCGGCGACGCTCCGCGCGGGTCGGCGAGGTCTTCACCGACCAGCTGCCGGAGGCTCCGGTCGCGGTCGACGAGACCGAGCGCGCGGTGGAGTCCTGGGTCCTGGCGGAGGCACTGAACCGGCTTTCCCGACCGCACCGCGAGGTCCTGGTGGAGTGCTTCTACCAGGGACGCTCGGTCGCCGAGGCGGCCGAACGACTGGGCGTGCCCCCGGGCACCGTCAAGTCGCGGACGTACTACGCACTGCGTTCGCTGAAGGTCGTCCTGGAGGAGTTGGGGGTGGGCAATGAGGTGTGAACACCTCCATGACTCGGCCGTGTACGTGCTCGGGGCGCTGTCGCCCGAGGAGCGCGACACGTATGAGCGGCACCTGGCGGGCTGTGCGGAGTGCCAGGCGGAGGTGGCGGAGTTCGGCGACCTGCCGGAGCTGCTCGGCAAGCTTGATCCTGGCGTCGCTTCGTGGGCCGGTCCCTCGGCTGTGCCGCCGTCCTCGCCCTCGTCTTCGTCCTCGTCTTCGGACCTTTCGTGGGCCGGTCCGTCGGTCGCGTCTTCGCCTTCGTCTTCGTGGGCCGGTCCGTCCGCCGTTCCTTCGCCGGCCGATGCTTCGGGGGCTGATCCGCTGCTGCCGCGGGTGCTCGACCGGGCGCGGCACAGCCGGCGCACCGAGCGGCGCCGCCGTCGCTGGCAGACCGCGGGGACGGCGCTCGTCGCCGCCTGCCTGGGCGTGCTCGCCGTGCTCGGGGTGCGGTCCGCAGGGCTCGGACAGCCCGATTTCGTGGCCATGCAGGAGGTCGCGGCGACGGTACCGGTGACCGCCAGCCTCGCGATCGAAGGGCTCGACGACGGCACCCTCGTGCGGATGCGGTGCGCCTACAAGCCCGGCGGTGGCTACGGCAAGTGGACGTACAAGCTCTACGTCGTGCCGAAGTCCGGCGCGCCCCAGGAGCTCGACTCGTGGACCGCCGGTGCCGGCGACGAGTACGAGCTCAAGGCGCACAGCCAGTTCCGGCGCGACAACATCGAGAAGATCGAGATCCGCGGGGCGGACGGCACGCCTCTGCTCGCCCTCGACGCCTGACCTTCGTCGTCTGACTCACACCGCTTCACGGACGGCGGTCGCCGGCTCCTTCACGGCGGCCGCCCTTCGCTTGTGGGTGTGCCGGATCGCGTCGGCGGTGAAGATCGCGAGCGCGCACCACACGACGGCGAACCCGGCCAGCCGCACCGGCGGCATCGGCTCGTGGAACACCAGCACGCCCAGCAGCAGCTGCAGCGTCGGCGTCAGGTACTGCAGGATCCCGAGACCCGACAGCGGCACCCGGTTCGCCGCCTCCGCGAACAGCAGCAACGGCACCGCGGTCAGCAGGCCGCTGCCCGCCAGCATGATCGTGTGCCAGGTCGACACTGTGCCGAACGTCTCCTGGTGCCGGCTCGCCAGCCACGCCAGGAACGCGAGCGCCGGCAGCGTCAGCACCGCCGACTCCAGGAACAGCCCCTCACCGGCGGGCAGCCCGAGCCGCTTCTTGATCAGGCTGTACGTCCCGAACGAACCGGCCAGCGTCAGCGCGATCCACGGCAACCGCCCGTTGTCCACGCTCAGCACGACGACGGCGACCAGACCGACGCCGAGCGCGACCCACTGCAGCCGCCGCAGCCGCTCGCGCAGCACCAGCACGCCGAGCAGGATCACGAACAGCGGGTTGATGAAGTACCCCAGCGACGCCTCGACCACGTGGTCGGTGTCGACGGCGAAGATGTAGACACCCCAGTTGACGGCGATGAACACCGCCGCCGCGGCGATCCCGGCGAGCCGCTTGCCGTCCTTGACCAGCGCCTTCAGGGTCTTCCACCGCGACAGGACGGTCAGCAGCACCGCCACCGAGATCAGCGACCACACGATCCGGTGCGCGAGCACCTCCACCGCCCCCGCCGGCCGCAGCGCCCGGAAGTACAGCGGGAACACGCCCCACATGATGTTGGCGGACAATGCGGACAAATACCCACGGCGCAGCGGTTCCACGCCTCTTACCGTAAGGGGCGGTCGGCCAACCGCCCCTCACCGGGTCGTTCGCCTACCTGTAGTTGCGGGGGTAGTACTGCTGCTGCCGCGACGGCGGGGGCTGCCGGCGCTGGTTTCGGTCCTTGTCGCCACCGTCCGGGATCACGAGGTTGATGACCCAGCTGACGATCCCGATGAACAGCGCCCCGAGCACCGCCGACGGCCAGAAGTTCTCGACGTGGAACGCCAGGTCCAACTGCTCGGCGATCCAGCTCGTCAGCATCAACAGCAGCCCGTTGACGACCAGCGAGATCAGTCCGAGCGTCAGCAGATACGCCCAGCACCCAATGGTCTTGATGATCGGGCGCAACACCGCATTGACGATCCCGAAGATCGCGGCGACGACGAGCACGGTGAGCACCGTCCGCCCAGTCGTCCCCCCAACAGTGATGCCCGGGATCACCAGCGTTGCCAGCCACACCGTGAACGCACTCACGCCGAGCCGGATCAGGATTCCCATGCGGGTGATCGTGCCACGCCCCACCAAGGTGGTGCTAGCTGCGCCGCTGTACTTCCGCCGCTGTACTTCCGCCCCACCGCTGCGCGGCGGGTCCCGGCGGGGCTTCCCACCCGACCGCTGTGCTTCCGCCCCACCGCCGGCGCGGCGGGTCCCGGCGGGGATTCTCACCCGCACCCCAATGCTCGCTGCGCTCGCACCGCCGGCCACGCTGCGCTTACCGCGCGCCTTCGGCGCGAGGCGGCGGCTTCCGCGCATGCGCGCCGCATCCGGTGCCCGGCGTCCGCCGTGCCCCATCGAGTCCAGCCATCGACCCTCGCCGTTTGCCCCAGCCGGCTGCACCGAACAAGCGCCGACGGCCGTCAAGCCCGATCGGGACGCGGTGAGCTGCTGCATCCTGGTGCCCTTCTGCGCATCTCCAAGGCCCGGGCGTTGCATTCCCGGGAAGCGTCGGTGGATTGGAGCTTGGGGGAATAGGCGACTCCTGCATTTGGACCAGGGACATCGGCGGCGACAGCGGCATTTGCTCGGGTCAAGGGTTCGAGAAGGACGAGGCCGGTGTGGTGGGCCGCGATGTGCGTTGTGGAGTTCGTGGATGTTGGTAGCGGTCGCGGTCCGTTGGGTCAGGACGGAGTGGCCACGCGCAAGGTGGCCTGGGTCAGCGGGTGGGGCGGCCGATGAGCTGGAGCTCGATGGGGGTTGGGGACAGGTGGGTCCAGCGGAGGGTGTGGTGGTTGATCACGGTGCCGAGCATCTCGGGTGGAATGCGGGTCAGCCAGGAGGCTGAAGCGGTCAGGCCGAGGACGTCGGTGGCGATGGTGGCCTCGGCTGGGGTCAGGGGCTGAAGGAAGACGAGGTCGGCCTCGGTCAGCAGGTCGGCATCGGCGAGCGTCAGCCCGTCACGGATCACGAGGGTGGCGCGCCAGGCGGACTCGGTCGAGATGGCGGGGAAGCCGGCTCCGACAACGAGATCTGCGTCAGGGCCATCGACGGGAGTGGGAGTGAAGCCGGTCGACGGCGCAGGTGTGGACGTGAGAGCGGGTCTGGGGGCGTTGGCGCGAGCAGGGGTGGCGGCAGGCCTGGAGCCGACGGTGGAAGGGGGCGCGGGAGCGGGTTCATGGCCGTCGGCGTGAGTAGCGGCGGCGGGCCTGGAGCTGGCGGTGGGAGTGCGGTGAGCAGCGGCCGCGGGTCGGGCGGTGGGGGCGGCGTCGAGGTCGAGGATCAGGAGTTGGGGGTGGGTGGGGGTTGGGGTGGGGAGGGCGGCGGGCTGGGTTGCTGGGAGCAGGGTGATCTGCTCGCCGGTGAGGGAGCGCAGGAACGGGGACCAGGTGTCGGGGCGGGACGACTGGATCGTGACGTGGGCGCCGACGGCCAGGGCGCGCAAGGTCAGGAGCTGGACGCAGCGGGCGCCGCCGATCAGGACGGCGCGGGTGGGCTGGGCGCGGAACGGGTGGATGACGGCGGGGGCGCCGCGGCGGTCGCGGCCGAGCATCAGGCCGGCCGGGGCGGGGGTGGGCTGGAGGGAGGCAAGGTCGGCGGCGGTGACGGGTCGGGCCGGGGTGCCGTCGGGGGTCAGGTCGTCGCGGCCGGTGAGCAGGCCGGCGAGCGCGGCGGTGCTCGACGGGGCGCCGCCGCCGAGGGGGAGCGTGGCGGCCAGCCCGTCGAGCTGGGCGCCGCGCAGGCGGGTGACGGCGGCGTCGTGGGTGGTGGCCAGGCGGTGCAGCGCGGCGGTCGCCCGGTCCAGGGCGGCCGGGGTCGGGGCCGCGAGGCGGATCGTCAGCTCGGCGCGGCACGGGTCGTCGCCGGCGGCGGTGAGGGCGACCGTCACGGCGGCGCACGGCAGCGTCAGCAGATGCGTGGCGAACGGGCCTTCCCGCGGGCGGCGGCGCAGCCTGAACACCGCCTGGTGCAGGCCGCCGACCTCCAGGCCGCGCCTCGTCTCGCGGGTCGGCAGGCCGGGCCGGTCGCCGGCGGTCTCCGCGAGCGCGGCCGAGGCCGACGGTGCTGAGAGGGGGTGGGCGGGCAGGTGGGCCTTGGTGAGCTGGCGGCACACGCGGCGGACCGCGGCGACGAGGGTGTGCTCCAGGTCCTCGCGCTGAAAGCCGCCGGCGCGGCGGGCGCGCACGCACAACAGGACCCGCTGGTGTGCGAGGACCTGGCCGTCGGTGAGCTGCCGGTAGGACACCGCGGAGGGGGACGCGTCGCGGTCGAGGGCGGCGGTCGCGCTGATCAGCAGCTGGACGCGTAGCTCCGGAAGGTCCGGGGCGGGCGGGGGCAGCAGCGTGCTCAGTGGCGGGAGCGGCGGCGGGGCGTCGCCGAGCAGGTCGGACAGGTTGCCGACCTGGATCATCGCGGCCAGCCCGTCGGCGTCCTCCACCACGCCCGCGGCGACGCCGTCGATGTCGACGGACGTCATGAAGGGCCGGACAGCGGTGCCACGCGAGCGGGCGAGCAGGCCGACCGGCGCCACCACCAACCCCAGGGCCCACGCCGGGTGCACCGTCCACGCCAGGACGGACAGCGCCAGCGCGGCCTGCACCAGCACCACGTACAGGACCTTCCTCATATCGCCCCCCGCCTATGCGATCCACGAAATATCGTAGAGCGCCGGTACGACATTTTCGGAGGGGCTGCATGGCGTCGCGGCAGGACCAGCTGCATTCGTATCAGTTCATGGTCCAGCGGGTCGTGGCCGCGTTGGTCATGCGCGAGGGCGACCCGCCGAGATCGCCGTTTCGGCGCGTAGCAGGGGCAACGCTGGTCGGCGTGCTACTCGCGGCGCTCGGCATCGGAGGCGCCGCGGCTTATGCGCTGATCGTCCCCGGCACCTCCGGCAAATGGCGCGACGAAACAGCGATCATTGTGGAGAAGGAGTCGGGCGCACTATTTGTGTATCGCGACCAACGCGTCCATCCAGTCCTGAATCAGGCGTCCGCGCTGCTCATCATCAACCGCGCCGGAGCGAAAACCGTGTCGGTCGGCAGGAAGGCGCTGGCCGGGGCGCCCCGCGGCGCGCCGCTCGGCATTCCGGGCGCGCCCGCGTCGCTGCCGCCCGCGAAGAGCCTCCACCGCGGGGCGTGGGCAGTCTGCGCGCGGCAGGGCGAGTCGGTGCTGTTCGTCGGCGCGAACGCGCCACGCGACGGCGCGCCGCTCGGGACCGGGGCGCTGCTGGCGAAAGGAACGACAGAAAGCCTGTACCTGGTCGTACACGGGCGAAAACACCTCATCAGACAGCCTGGGAGCGTCCTGCCCTCGCTGGTGTGGTCGGGACGCGGCCAGGCCAAGGTCGCCCAGGCGCTCCTGCACGCCATCCCATCAGGCCCTGACCTGGTCGTCCCCGACATCGCCGACCGCGGGCGCAAGGTCGCCGCGGGCACGGTCGGGCAGCTGTTCGAGGTCCGCACCGGGGACAGGGCCGACGCGTTCGTCGTGACGGCCGGCGGGCTCGCCTCGGTGACCCCGCTGCAGGCCGCGCTCCTGCAGGTCAGGCCGCAGCCGCTGACGCCGGGGGAGTTCGCCGCGCTGGTCGGGGACCGGCCCGTCCACCCGCTCGCGTCCGGCGCCGGCCTGCCCTCCGAGGTGCCGGAGCTTCTCGACGATGTCTCCGGCGTCGCGTGTACGACCAGCGAGGCCGCCATCACGACCGGCAATACGCTGCCCGACCTCGGGGCCGCACTGCAGACGTCCTCGGCGTCGGCCTCGGGCGCGGTGCTGGCCGACCGGATCGTGGTGGCGCCGGGTGGGGGCGCGCTGGTCCGTACCGACTCCGGAAGCCTCACACTGGTCACCGATCTCGGCCGCAGGCACGCCCTTCCCGTGGCGAGCGTCCTGTCCGGCCTCGGCTATCAGGGCGTGGAGCCGGTCATGGTGCCCGGCGAGTTCGTCGCGCTGCTGCCGGCCGGACCGGCGCTCGACCCGGAGGTCGCGCTCAGTAGTTCGTGAGGATCAGGTCCGAGCTGGCCCGCGCGTCGGACCGCAGGTTGATGTCGCGGCGCGTGGCCATCGTCGTGGCGGTGAAGTCGCCGTAGATGCGACGGGTGGCGTCGGTGTCGCTGTTGGTCATGGTGACCAGGACCCCGCGTCCGGTGGCGGCCCGCATCGCGGCGGCGAGGCGCTCGTGGTCCGTGTCGCGGAACTGCCCCGGCGTGTACCGCTTGAAATCCGCGAACCCGCCCTCGGGCAGATACGGCGGGTCGAGAAACACCCAGTCGCCCGCCGCCGCCTCACGCAGCGGCTCCTCGAAATCGCACAGCCGGATGTCCACCCCGGCGAGTGCCGCCGACGCCGCGAGCAGCGTTTCCCGGCGATAGTACGGGCGGTCGTAAGCGCCATAAGGTGCGTTGAACCCGCCCCGTCGATTGACCCGCCAAAGCCCGCGAAACGCGGTCTTGTTGAGGTAGATCACCCGGGCGGCCCGCTCGATGTCGGTCAGATCGTCGGGATTCTGCGCCCGGACCGCGGCGAACCGCTCGGCCGTGTTGGGCAGCGCGTCCAGCCGCCGCATGACCGCTTCCGGATGCGCGGCCACGGCGCGGAAACAGGCGACGAGCTCGGGATTGGCGTCCGACAGCACCGCCTTGGCCGGCCGCAACTCGAAGAACACCGCGGCACTGCCCATGAAGGGCTCCCAATAGCGCCCCGTGAACGGTGGCGCCATCGCGATCAACTGTGTCGCATACCGGGTCTTCCCACCGGCCCACTTGATGAACGACCGGCCATCCGCCACGCGCACCATCGTAAAGGAGCGGCGAAATGCCGGAAGTTATCCACAGGGAGGAATCACGTCTGGTTGCGGATCGGTGACTGCCGATACGGTCGGCGAGTCCGCGACACGAGAGACGGGGTGAGCACCGTGGCACAGACGACACAGGCGCAGCAGGCCGAGCTGCAATCGGCGGCACAACGGTTCGAGCAGGTCAACGGCGAGCTGCAGACCATGCTCAGCACGCTGATGCGCGAGCTGGAGACGACGAGGACCGGCTGGCAGGGCGCGGGCGGCCGGTCGTTCGACACGGTCAAGCAGGCATGGCACCGCGACCAGGACACGCTCAACAAGAACCTGCTGGAGACCGCCGAGGGCCTGCGCTCCACCGGCCGCAACTACGAGGTCTCCGACACCGACGCCGGCGCCCGCTTCCGGGGCATCGGCACCAAGCAGCTGCCGCTCTGAGCCGGGGGAGACACTCATGGACGACACACTGGTGGTCAACTTCGCCGCCATGGACCACGCCGGGCAGTCCATCCAGAGCGCGCTCAACACGCTCACCGCCCGCCTCGACGAAATCTCACAGCTCGGCCGGCGCCTGACCGCCGGCTGGCAGGGCGAGTCCCAGCAGGCGTACGCCGCCCGCCAGGCCAACTGGGAGCGCGCCGGCGCCGACCTGGCCGCGACGCTGCGGGAGATCAAGGTCGCCCTGGACGAGTCCATGCGCCGCTACCTGGAAACGGAGCAGCGCAACAGGCACCTGTTCCCCCAGCGCTGAGGCGCCCGGAGACGGCCCGGTCCGCACCTGCTCGCGGACCGGGCCCCTGCCATGCCCGTCGCCTCGCGGTTTGCGGGCAGGTTCGACGAGCGTCGGGGGTCGCCCCCGGCGCTCGCCGGTTTGGGAGAGGCCCGTGTCTTTCGTCCGAAGGGAAGCGAACGGCACGGTGTTTCTGGCCGGGTTGTCAGCGGCGCGGGGTGAAGGCGGGGGCTGAGCGGTCGGGAGTGGTGTCGGTGGGTTCGGGGAGGCGTTGGAGGCCTGGGCGCCAGCGGCGGTTGCGGCCGCGGGGCAGGACGACCGCGGTCAGCAGGAGCAGCGCGGCCGCGCCGGTGGTCAGGGCGGCGAGGAGGAGCGTCCGGTGTTCGGCCGCGGCGCGCTCCGCTGCGTGTGCGTCCGTGGCGATCGGAGGGAGTGGCAGGCCCGCGCGGGTCGGATGGGCGCCGGTCTCCTCTGTCAGTGCGCGGTAGGGGTTCAGCACGCCGGCGCCGTAGCCCGGGCCTGCCGTGCCGCCGTCGGCGGTTGCCGTGAGGCGGGCGGCGATCTCCTGTGCCGTCAGTTCCGGGTGGTACTGGCGGAGCAGGGCTGCCGTGGCGGCGACGTACGGCGTCGCGAAGCTCGTGCCCTCCACCGTGGCGAGGCCGCGGGGTGGGGAGGCCGTCACGACGCGGCCGCCGGGGGCCACGAGGTCGACGTGCGGGCCGGTCTGCGAGCCCGGCAGGCGCTGGCCGTCCGGGCCGATGGCACCGACGCCGATCACACCGTCGTACGCGGCGGGGAACGGGGTCCGGTTGCCCTCCGCGAACCTGTTCCCGGCCGCGGCGACCAGGACCACGTCGCGCGACACCGCGAAGCGGACCGCCTCACGTACGCCGGGATTGTCCTGGTACGACACCAGCGACAGGTTGATCACTCCGGCGCCCAGCTCGACGGCCGACCGGATCGCCGCGGCGACGCCTGCTGGGGTGCCGCGCCGGCCGGCGGTGCTGCCGTCCTCGAGCTCGACCAGTTCGCTCACCCGGATCGCCAGGATCGTCGCGGCCGGGGCGAGGCCCCGCAGCGGTGAACCGGCGACCGGGCGCGCGGCGATGATGCCCGCCACGCCCGTGCCGTGGCCGACGCAGTCGACCAGCGAACCGCCCTCCTGGAACTGGTCTGGACCCTCCCGCACCGCGCCCTGGAGCTGCGGGTGCCCGGCGTCGACACCCGAGTCGACGACGGCGACCGTCACGCCGTGGCCGTCGGCGAGGGGGTCGAGCTTGCGGTGGTCGTACATCTGCGAAGGCCAGGGAAGCGAGGTCGGGGCGGGCGCGGGTGGCCGGATCGGGGCCGGGCAGGCAGATGGAGCGTGCGCCTCGACCGTCGGAGGTGCGACAAAGAACGCGACGAAGCAGCATGAAACACTCAGAAAGGCCGTTCTGACGGCTCCTGGCATGCGCAGATCGTAGTCGTTCGACCCTCGGACGGTGACGCTCGTGAGACAGGCCTGGGTTCGGAGGCGGTTGGATCGCTATGCTGGCCGGAGCGCTTGCAGGGTCGCACCCCTCGGATTGCCGTGGCCGTATAGGTTAAGTTTCGCGAGCGCGGCGGTTCCGAGCCCGACAGAGGGGGTGGCCGTGAGCGAGTGGCAGCCGGCCACCGAGGCTGAGGGCGCCATGCGTGACGCCCTGCGCGCCAATGACCAGGAGCAATACTTCCGCATCCTGGCGCGGACGGACATCTTGCTGCCCATCGCGCCCGAGGGCGTGCAGAGCGGCGACTCCGGCTGGGGCACCTGGACGACCGAGGGCCGCACGCACGTGCTGGCGTTCACGTCGCCCGAGGCGCTCCGGGAGTGCCTCGCCGGGCATCCGGGCACGCATCGGCGGGTGCCGTTCCGTGACCTGTCCGGCATCTGGCCCAACGTCGAGTGGTGGCTGGCGGTCAACCCCGGCCTGCCCATCGAGGGCTACCTGCCGTCGTGGTTCGTGACCCAGATCACTCGCGGCGACGTCCGGCTGCCCGGGCGCACGCTCGGGGCCCGGGCGAGGATCGAGCAGGCGTCCGGCCCGCGGGCCAGGGCGACCGCGCAGGTGCCGGTCCGCGGCGTGCCCAACCAGCCCGCCCCGACGCCGATCGAGCGCCATCGCATGAAGGCCGCCGAGTCGTCGTCGCCCGCACCGACCTCCGCGCCGCCCGGTTCCGGGCCCGGGGCTGCTGGAGCGGGCGGCGCCCGGTCCGGGATGCCTGGTGCCGGCGCCGGTGCTCCGGGAGCTGGTGGTTCGGGGGCCGGTGGGTTCGCGGGCGCGGGGCAGTCGGGGCTCGCCGGGCGGTCGCCTGCGGGGCCGCCGCCGAAGCGGGACGTGCCGCCGCCTGACGTGGCGCCGCCCGGGGCGTTCCTGCCGACGCGGGCCGATCGGCCGATCAACTACGAGCGCACGACTGGGGCCGCGGGCTATGACCGGCCCGCCGACTTCCGCCGTCCCCGGCCGCCGGTGACGCCCGCTGCCGCTCCGCCGCCGGTGCCGCCGCCGACGGGCCGGTCTGGGCTCTTCGACGATTCGGACCGTTCGTCGCTGGACGTGCCGGGCGAACGCGAGCTTTTCGGCGACCTGCAGTCCGAGGCGCCCAGCCGCGCGCCGGGCTGGTCACCTGGTGCCGACACCCGCCCGGCAGCGCAGTCCAAGTCGTCCGGCCTGCCGATGCGGCCGACGTCGCCCGCTCCCGGGTCCGCCGGTTCGTCTGGTCTGCCGACGCGGCCCGGCGCCGGTGAGGCCGGTTCGCAGGGCTTCGCGGCGCGTGCCGAGGCAGGCCCCGGTGGCCTGCCGATGCGCCCGACGTCGCCTGCTCCCGGGTCCGCCGGTTCGTCTGGTCTGCCCATGCGGCCCGGTGCCGGTGAGGCCGGTTCGCAGGGCTTCGCGGCGCGTCCGGGTGGTGCCGAGGCTGGTCCTGGTGGCCTGCCGATGCGCCCGACGTCGCCTGCTCCCGGGTTCGCCGGTTCGTCTGGTCTGCCGATGCGACCCGGTGCGGAGCCTGGTGCTTCCGGGCTGCCCACGCGGCCCGGTGGCGAGTCCGGCCTGCCGACGCGGCCTGGTGGTGGTGAGTCCGGTCTGCCGATGCGGCCGACGTCGCCGGCGGGGGGCTTGCCGTCGCGGCCGTCCACGGCGCTTGGTGGTGGCTCGGCGTCCGCTCCCGGGCGACCGCAGTCCGGTGGCCTGCCCTCACGCGGTGCTGACGCTCCTGGGCAGGACGACCGTGAGGGCGATCCGCGCCGGTACTGGCCACGCCGCGAACCCGCACGCAGCCTCGGCGAGATCTTCACCGAACACGCCGACCCGGTGATCCCGGCGGCGTGGCAGCCGCCCCCGGACCTGCCGCTGTCGACCGCTCCGCCGCTGCCGACCCGCCAGCCGGGTGGGCGCGGCGAGGCCGACGTGCCGGCCGCGTTCCGGTCTGGAGAGGGCGGCTCGCTGCCGTCCCGGCCGACCCCCGGTGGCGGCTCGCTGCCGTCGCGACCCGGTGCCGGCGAAGGTCCTCAGCCCGGCGGTCCGGGCGCTCTCCCGCAGCGGCCCGCTGGTCAGGGCGCGCCGGGTGGGTTGCCGGTGCGTCCCGGGCTGGTCGACCCCGGCGCGTTCCGGCCCGGTGAGAGCGCACCGCGTGAGGGTGGGTTCCCGCAGCCTGCGCCGGGTGGGTTCCTGGGCGGGCGGGACAGGGACGAGGAGCCCCGCCCGGGTCAGGGCGAGAGCGGGCCGCAGGAGCAGGGCGGTTTCCTGTCCGCACCCGCGGGGTCCCGTGCCGAGGAGCCGCGGCGGCCGCAGACGGAGCCGCCGTTGCCGTTCGACCGGCCGGTGTTCGACCGGCCAGGGTTCAGCCGGCTGGACATCGAGGCGCCCGAGGTCGATGAGGCGCCCGCGCCCGCCGACGAACCTGCCGCGCCGGTGGACGAGCCGAGTTCGCTCTTCGGGCCGGTCAAGGGGCGAGCCAAGGCCGCCGGGTTCGGGCGGGTCTCGGACCTGGACGATCACCCGTTCTTCGCCGATGCCGAGCCTTCCGGGTTCGACATGCCGGGCCGCTCGTCCGGGCTGTCCGACCGCGCGCCGCACGAGCAGGTGCCGTGGGGCCCGGACGCGTTCGAGCAGAGCAACCGCGACCAGATGGCCCAGGAGATCGCCGCCCAGCAGGCCGCCCGCGAACAGGCAGCGCGCGAACAGGCCGCCCAAGAGGCCCGCGAGCAGGCGGCCCGCGAACAGGAAGCCCGCGAACAGGAAGCCCGCGAGCAGGAAGCCCGGGACCGGGCCGCTCAGGAGGCACGCGAGCAAGAAGCCCGGGAGCAGGAAGCCCGGGAGAGGGCCGAGCGCGAAGCCCGTGAGCGGGCCGCCCGCGAGCTGGCCGAACAGGAAGCCCGGGAACAGGAAGCTCGGGAGCAGGAGGCATGGGAGCGGGCCGAGCAGGAGCGGGCCACGCAGGAGGCCGCCCGGGAGCTGGTGGCCCAGCAGGCCCGCGACCTCGAAGCGCAGGAAGCGGCCCGTGCGCAGGCAGAGCGGGACGCCGAGGCGGCGGCCGCCCAGAGCACGTTCGAGCCGTGGCGGCCGTCCGACGAGGCGACAGGCCTCGACCTGGCGGCCGAGCTGCGGGCGATCGAGGAGCGCGCCGCCCAGGCCAGGGCGGCCGAGGAGCAGGCCGCCCGCGAGCTGGCCGAGCAGCTGCGGGCGATCGAGGAGCGCGTCGCCCGGTCCAGCGCCGTCGAGGACGCCCGCCGCCGCGCCGAGGAGGCCAGCGGCCGAGCCACGGCAACGTCTGAGACAGGCAGCGGCGCCGCGTTCAGCCACGCCGACGCCGACGACGCGGTAGGCAGCTGGACCGGCGCGCAGGACACCCCCCGAGGCGGCAGCGAATCGACCCAGGCGATCGGCCGGCCCGCTGAAGACACCCCGATCTCGTTCTTCGCCGCCGGCGCGGCCGCCGGTACAGCAGCCGAAAACGCAACGGGAGCGGCGCCCTCGCACGAGGTGAGGTCCTTCTTCGAGTCGGTCTACGAGCCCGAGCTCGTCGACGAGCCGCCGATGCGGCTGCACGCCGAGGTCGTCGACGCGGAGGTCGTCACCCCGCCCGCGACGGTGCCGGTGAAGTCGGCCGCGGCGCAGGCGCGGGACTTCCGGCCGGCCAACACGGTCGAGCAGGACCTGTTCGAGGCGGTGCAGGCCAACAGCACCGACCGGTTCCTGTCGACGCTGCTGCTGGCCAAGGTCCTGGTGCCGGAGTGGAACGGTGAGGGGCTGATCGACCCGGCGTCGTGGCGGACCGAGCACATGAACGGCCTGCCGCACCTGGTCGTGTTCACGTCTGCGGAGCGGATGGCGGACCGGCTCGGCGCGGACCCGCAGGGTAGCTGGATCAAGTTCACGCGGCTGATCCGCAACTGGCCGCCGGGGGACCAGCTGGCGTTCGCGGTCAACCCGGACTCGCCGACCGGGGCGGTGCTGCCGGGCACGGAGGTCGTGCAGCTCGCGACGTGGGCCGCCGAGCTGGGCCTGGGCGTCGACGAGCCGGAGCCGGTGCAGCCCGCGGCGGCGGCGAGCCCCGTGCAGCAGCCGAGGCCGGCGTTCGAGCCGCCGGCGGCCAGCGGGCCGCTGCTGATGCAGAAGCCGATCTCGCCCGAGCAGCTGTCGTACTACCTGGAGCGCGGCTACGACCGGGTGTCGGGCTTCGTGCACCGCGCCGGCGAGGTGGCGCATCTGCAGACGCCGGAGCAGCTGTATCAGGCGCTGGGTCTGGGGTACGCGGGCTCGTCGTTCAAGCCGGACGCCGAGGAGGCGTACGTGCTGCGCTGGAAGGCGTACCGCGGCGACCTGTACCGGATCCCTTACGGCGGGTCGCACGAGGCGGGGATGCGGGCGATGGAGGGCTGGGTCATCGAGCGCCCGCCGTTCCGGGGCAACGGGTTCGCGCCGAGCGAGACCAGCGATGTGATCGCCGAGTTCAAGGTCGACAGCGCCCGGCTGCCGCACCACGCGGAGCTGTGGCGGCTGCGGCGCGACGGCAGGCAGGAGCTGATCGCCCGCCTCGACGCCGACGGGCCGGCGTGGCGGAAGGGCCAGGAGCTGTGATCCGGGACGGTTACGCGGCCCGCTGGCAGGGCGCGGAGTACGAGGCCAGCCCGGACGGCGACAACGTCCGCCTGTACCGGCCGGATCCGAGCGACGGCTTCGAGGAGGTGCGACCCGGGCGGTTCCGGCGGGTGGTGCCGCTCGGCGAGGTCGACTTCGCGTACGTCCGCACGACGTGCTTCTGGCGCGACGAGCCGTTCATCGTGCTCGGCGAGCACGACGGATGGCTGCGCGTCGAGTACACCGGCGGCAAGGCGACCGTGGCCGCCGAGCTCGGCCTGGAGGAGTTCGACTACGGCGTGTATCAGGGCTGGGCCCCCCGCGCCGACGTCAGCGAATTACGGGAATATCGGGTCTAGCCCGTTTTGATCCACCGCAGGATCTCCCCGGTCACGAGCTCCGGCTGCTCGAGATGCGGGAAGTGCCCGACATCGGGGATCAGTCGCCACTCGTACTCGGCCTGCGCGTAACGGCCCGAGCCCTGCGCGGTCCGCGGCAGCACCGCCGTGTCCAGCGCGCCGTGCAGCTGGAGCACGGGCGCGGTGATCGGCGTCTGGAGCTGCTTGACGAAGCGGTACCCCTGCAGCCGCAACGCCGACCGCGCCGCCCACCGGTAGGTCTCCAGGGCGCAGAACGCCGCCTGCGGGATGCGCATCGCCTGCCGGCAGCAGTGCTCGTAGTCGCGGTACTCATCGGTGCCGACCCACGCCGGCCCGCCCCACATCGCCAGGTACTCGCCGACCAGCGCGGCGTTGTCGCGGGTCAGCACGTGCTCGAAGCGCGGCAGCTGAAACTTCAGCACCGGTCCCGCGGCCGCGAGCTGGCCGCGGGGGTCGGTCGCGAGCGCCGCCCGCAGCCGCAGCGGGTGCGCCGCGCCGAGCACGACCAGGCGCCGGACCAGCTTCGGGTGGAACGCCGCCGTCGCCCAGCCGATCATGCCGCCGTACCCGGCGCCGACGAGGTGCGCGGTCCGCTCGCCGAGCGCGCGGATCAGCCCGGCGACGTCACCCGCCATCGTGTACCCGTCGTAGCCGCGCGGTGGCTTGTCGCTCGCACCGTAGCCGCGCAGGTCGACGGCCACCGCCCGGAAGCCGGCGTCGGCGATCGCGCTGAGCTGGTGGTGCCACGCGTACCAGAACTCGGGGAAGCCGTGCAGAAACAGCACGAGCGGACCGGTTCCGGCCTCCACGACGTGGAACCTCGTGCCGTTGGCGCTGACGAAGCGGTGCGACCACGGCCCGTCGAGCATGACGCACGTGTCGTCTACCGCGGGGTTCATGTAGCTCAGCGTAGGGCCCCGGAGCCCGGATCCCTGCCAGGCGACCGGGTGTGATCCGCCGCTCCGGGGAACGCCGAGGGTTCTCGGCAGGGGTGGGTCACGCTTAGCGTGCAGCGCATGAGCCTGCCGTTGCCGCTGATCGAAGTCTCGGGCACACCTGGTGAGTGTGGCGTCGCTTACGGTGCTGCCGCCCGTTCGATGATCGCGGCGAACACCGCCAACTACATCGAGCGGTTCGCGGCGACGGGGCTCGACCGCCCGGCCGTCCGGCGCGCCGGCAGCCTGTTCCGCGCCGCGTCCCGGCAGCACGCCCCCCGCGTGGCGGAGATGCTCGACGGTGTCGCTGAGGGTGCCGGTGTACCGGTGGAGGAGATCTACGCCCTCAACGCGCGCACGGAGCTGCTGTACGGCAACACGGAATGCACCTCGATCGGCGTGCTGGACGCGCGGACGGCCTCCGGTCACACCCTCCTGGCGCAGAACTGGGACTGGCACCCGGCGCAACGCCCGTACACGCTGCTGCTGGCGACCCGGGACGAGCGTGGATCGACGGTGCTCACGCTGACCGAGGCCGGCATGCTGGCCAAGACGGGGTTCAACGACGCCGGCCTGGGCGTGTGCGTCAACATGCTCACCAGCGACCGCGACGGCCGGCCCGGCGGCGTGCCCTATCACGTCCTGCTCCGCGCAGTGCTGGAGGAGGACGTGCTCGGCGCGGCGCTGCGGGTGGCGTGCTCCACGCCGCGCAGCGCGAGCATCAACCTGCTGCTCGGTCAGGCGTTCGCCGCGGGTGTACCGGGGGAGCTGATCGATCTGGAGGTCGCTCCCGGTGACGTCGGCGTACTGCATCCGGTCGACGGCGTGATCACCCACGCCAACCACTTCGAGGTGCTGCCGACGGTGCGCGACACGTTCCGCGACTTCGGCGGCTCGTCGTTCTTCCGCGGCGCCCGGGCGCGCCGCCTGCTCGGCACGCTCCCTGTGGATGAGAAGCACCTCCAGGCGGTGCTCGCGGACCACGGCGGCCACCCGCAGGCGATCTGCCGGCACGACGTGAACGCGCCGACGGAGGAGGACCGCTCGGAGTCGCTGTACGCCGTGATCCTCGACCTCGACGAGCGCCGGATGTCCATCGCCGCCGGCCCGTCGTGTCAGGCCGACACGTATCACGAGGTCCGACTAACCGGACTTTTCGCCTGACCGCTGCGGTGCAGAACCACCTTAAATGTATCTGTGCTGATGAGGCTGTTCCGGCGGCTGGCCGCTGCCGTCAGAAGGCCTGTTTCCGCAGCTCAGCACGGTTAAGCCCGGCAGGTCCCCGGTGATCTTCGCGGTGGGTGGTCGCGCGACTCCTTAAGTCCTGGTCAGAGCGCTTCATACGCGGCTTGTCGGTGCTCTTGGCACCTACTACCTTCCCGATCGACGCACGTGAGCCCCCACCTCGTCGGAATCGGGATTTGTAGATGAACGAGCGAGACGTGCCGAGACGGCGCCCGGGACAGGGCCCTGACGGTAATTACGACCCGTACGCCGACTCGTACTACGAGTCCGGCTACGAGGACCAGACCGGCAGCGGCCGGCGTGGTTACGACCGCGCCATGCCCGCCGACCGCGGCGGCTCGGGCCCGCACTTCTACGACCCCAGCACCGCCGCCCGCAACTACGGCGCGGGCCTGCCCGACATCGATGACGAGGACTTCGACGACGAGCAGCCGTCGAACTGGCGCCGCCGCACGGCGATGATCGCCATCGGCGGTGGAGCGGCAGCCCTCATCGGTGGTGGCGCCTACGCCGTCACGCAGTTCTTCGGCGAGGGCACCCAGCCCTCCAACGTCGGCGCCGAGACGCCCGTCGACACCGCCGCCCCGGCGTACGTCGACCAGAACCAGAGCCTGATGAACGGCCAGGCCGGCCTCGGCATCCGCAAGAACACGCCGACCACGGGCAACTCGTTCGGCACCCCCGCCGACGCCGCCAAGAACGCCAAGGTCACCGCGAAGACCGTGCTGCCGACCAAGGACCCGGTCCGGCACCTCGCTTCGCGGCTGACCTTCGGGCCGAACGCCAAGACGGTCGCCGACATCAACAAGCTCGGCATCAACGGCTGGATCGCCAAGCAGCTGAAGCCCGAGACGATCCCGCTCACGCGCGGCGAGCAGAAGGCCGACGCCGAGCTGGTCACCTGGGCCATGTCGTACGAGCAGCTGAAGGCCCAGCGCGAGGACCTGGACAAGAAGGGCATCCAGGCCGACGACCAGAACGTCCGCTACGCGATCGCCAAGCAGCTCTTCTCCGACCGCCAGCTCTTCGAGATGATGGTCGACTTCTTCGGCGACTACTTCCACGTCGCGGCCTTCCACGACGGCAACGAGCTGATCCGCGCCTCCTTCGAGCGCGACGTCATCCGCAAGCACGCGCTGGGCAACTACGTCGACATGTTCGTCGCCGGCAACAAGCACGCGGCGCTGCTGCGGTACCTCGACCAGGACGAGTCGACCAAGGACCAGATCAACGAGAACCTCGCCCGCGAGAACCTCGAGCTCTACACGGTCGGCGCCTTCAACGGCTACACCGAGACCGACGTCCGGCAGGCCGCCATGCTGCAGACCGGTCGCAGCATCCGGGACAACCAGTACGTCTACCGCCCGGAGCAGCACTACGTCGGCCCCGTGAAGATCATGGGCTTCTCGCACGCGAACGGCGACGCGGCCGGCGGTGAAGCGGTCCAGGAGGCGTACTTCCGCTACATCGCGCTGCACCCCAACACCGCGCGGTACATGGCGCAGAACCTCGCGACCCGCTTCGTCTCCGACGTGCCGCCGAAGACGCTGGTCGACGCCATGGCGAAGACCTACCTGGACAAGAAGAGCAACATCCCGGCCGTGCTCATGACGATGCTGAGCCGCACCGAGTTCTGGGAGTCCGTCGGCCAGAAGGTGCGCCGCCCTGGCGAGTACCTCACCGCGACCTACCGCGCGCTGGACATCGGCGCCGAGGCCCCGGCCGGCTTCACCTCCAACAACATGAACGTCAGCCCGATGGTCCAGGGCCTCGGCGACATCAAGCGCAAGCTGGAGGAGTACGGCCACGCCCCGATGGAGCTGCCGACCCCCAACGGCTACCCGGACGTCTACGTCGCCTGGACCTCTGCTGGCACGATGGTCAACCAGTGGAACGACGCGTACGGCGCCGTCACCGGCGGCCGCCGCCAGTTCACCTGGCAGAAGCCCGAGGCGATCATCGCCGCGCCGCCGGCGACCGCGGGTGCCTACCTCGACGCGCTGACCAAGAAGCTCATCAACGTCACGCTCGACAACGACCGCCGCCTGGCGATCCTGCACATCCTCGGCCCGGCGACGACCGCGAGCACCCCCGTCGACGCCACGTTCAACGGCGCGATCGCCTCCATCGTCCGGGCGATCTTCGCCACTCCCCACCACCACCTCCGGTAAGTCGAGGCATACCAATGGAGAAGACAGTGCGCGCACAACACCCGTCACTGCACCCTGAGTGCCCCGACCTGCTGAAGCTCGGCCCCAACCGGTTCGAGGCCGCCCTGCGCGCCGAGGCCGTCGCGGTGCAGGAGGAACAGAAGGCGACCCGCGACGAGTACCTCGAGCTCGCCCGTCAGGAAGACGAGCAGGACGATGGCAAGGGCGTCACCCGCCGCCGGTTCTTCGTCGGCGCCGCGGCCACCACGACCGCCCTCGCGACCAGCCAGTTCCTGACCACGCAGGCCTCGTTCGCGGCCACCCCGACCGGCACGCTCATCCACGTGTTCCTGTACGGCGGCGCCGACGGGCTCTCGCTCTTCGCCCCGATGAACGACGCGGTCCTGCAGCGCGTCCGCCCCAGCTTCACGCTGCCGGAGAACGGGTCCATCCCGCTGGACCGCGGGTTCGGCCTCAACCAGTCCTTCGCCCCGCTGAAGAAGTACCTGGACGGGGGCCAGCTGGCCTTCATCCCGGCCGTCAGCGACCGGCGCCTCGACCGCAGTCACTTCGCCGCGACCGACATCTGCCAGCTCGGCGGCCTCCCCGCCGAGACCGGCGGCATGGGCTGGCTGACCAACCTCGCCGACAAGCTCGGCCCGGGCACCGCCTTCCGCGCCATCGGCATCGGCTCGACCCTGCCCCGCTCCCTCGTGGGCGGCGGCGGCGCGCTCGCGCTCAACAGCGTCGGCTCCCTCAACGTGAACGGCGACGGCAAGTACAAGCAGGCCACCGTCGACGCCATTCAGAAGCTCTTCACCGGCACCAACCACCCGATCGAGGCCCCGGTGAAGGCCGGCATCGACGCCCTCACTCTCGCCTCCACGCTGGCGCAGAAGGGCTACACCCCCACCGAGGGCGTCAAGTACACCGGCGTGGGCAACGCCTTCAAGGAGCTCGCCCAGCTCATCAAGGGCGGCGCCAACGTCCGCATCGCCACGATCGGCATGGGCGGCTACGACACCCACGAGAACCAGGGCACCCGCGGCGGCTACCTGGCCGGGCGCTTCGGCGAGCTGGCCGCCGGCATGGCCGCCTTCTTCGACGACCTGGGCGACCTGGCCGCCAACATCACCGTCATGGTCTCCACCGAGTTCGGCCGCCGCGTCGCGGAGAACGGCGGCGGCACCGACCACGGCAAGGGCGGCGGCGTCATCGTCCTGTCCGGCAAGAAGCTCGCCGGCAACCTCCTCGGCAACTGGAACGGCCTCACCACCCTCACCAACGGCGACGTCCCCGAGTACAACAACATGTTCAGCGTCTTCGGCTCAGTGGCCCAGGGCCGCTTCGGCCTGACCGACGCCGAGGTCGGGCAGATCTTCCCGCGCCAGACCTACACGCCGGTCAAGATCTACGCGTAGCTCCACCTACGCGTAAGTAGGGGCGGCCCCGGTCCCGGGGGCCGCCCCGCTGTTCTTGTTCTTCCCCCCACCGCTGTTGCGGCGGGTCCCGGCGGGGATTCTCACCCGACCGCTGTGCTTCCGCCCCACCGCTGCGCGGCGGGTCCCGGCGGGGATTCTCACCCGCACCCCAATGCGCCGCTGCGCGGCGCACAGCCGACGCTTGCGCGTGGCTGGAGTTGCGCATACGCGCCCATCCCGTGGTCACCCGCCGCCGCGCCCGGGGGAGAGCCACCCCGACGCCGACAACCGGGGCCATCCGCCGCGACTGGTGATCGAAGGACAATCGTGGCCGTGCGGGCGACCGCAACGCGACTTGGATCATGTGTGGTGGCCGCTGTGGGCGTGATTGTTCTTGGGCCTGGTCCGTGTGCGATTGCTGGTCTGGGCCGAGGGGCGTTCGCGGCGTCTGGTGATCGAAGGACGGCCGTGGCTGTGTGGGCGACCGCGACGCGACTTGGATCACGAGTGGGGACTACGCCGCCAGGTGCATCCGGCCGAGACGGGCTCGCGCGCCATCCATTGCCCGCCAGGCTGCGGGCCGAACCGGCTCTGCTGTTGATCCAAGACGGCCGTGGTTGTCCGGGTGGGCCACTACGCGAGTGGAATCACGAGCGGCGGCCGGAAGCGCCCGAACGCATCTATCCGACAGGCGCGCCACCCATCGGTCCCGGCTCGATGGAGTTGGGCTCGCTGCCTTCTGACCGCCGGCCACGTAGTCGTCTGGCTTGGCTCGGCCGGCTCCGGCTGACGACAGGCGCGCCCTTCGTCGGTCCTGGTCCGTGGAGTGGGGCTCGCTGGCTTCGTGGTCGTCTAGCTGTTGGCTCGCCCGGCTCCGGCTGACAGCAGGCTCCGCGTCAGCGACCTCTGGCTCGGTTGGCTTCGGCGGATGGCTGGGCTTCGCGACGGGCCGGCAGCGGTGAGACACTGCCGGCCCGGGAAGCGGGGGTGTCAGTCCTCGGACTTGCCCGACTGGAGGCCGGACGAGATCAGGTCCATGACGGTCGAGTCCTGCAGGGTGGTGACGTCGCCCAGGCTGCGGTTCTCGGCGACGTCGCGGAGCAGCCGGCGCATGATCTTGCCGGAGCGGGTCTTCGGGAGCTCCGGCACGAGCATGATCTGGCGGGGCTTGGCGATCGGGCCCAGGGTCTTCGCGACGTGGTTGCGCAGCTCCTGGATGAGCGCCTCGCCCGCGTCGCCCTCCGTGTCGACGCCGCCGCGCGGGATGGTGAACGCGACGATCGCCTGCCCAGTCGTCGGGTCGGTGGCGCCGACGACCGCGGCCTCCGCGACCTTCGGGTGGCTGACGAGCGCGGACTCGACCTCGGTCGTGGAGATGTTGTGACCCGAGACGAGCATGACGTCGTCGACGCGGCCGAGGAGCCACAGGTCGCCGTCGGCGTCCTTCTTGGCGCCGTCACCGGCGAAGTACATGTCCTGGAAGCGTGACCAGTACGTCTCCTTGAACCGCTCGTCGTCGCCCCAGATGGTGCGCAGCATCGACGGCCACGGCTCGCGCAGGACCAGGTAGCCGCCACCGCCGTCGGGGACGGACTGGGCCTGGTCGTCGACGACGTCAGCGGAGATGCCCGGCAGCGGCCGCATGGCGCTGCCCGGCTTGGCGGCGGTGACGCCCGGCAGCGGGGAGATCATGATGGCGCCGGTCTCGGTCTGCCACCAGGTGTCCACGATCGGGCAGCGGTCGCCGCCGATGTGCTCCCGATACCACATCCAGGCCTCGGGGTTGATCGGCTCGCCCACGGAGCCCAGCAGGCGCAGCGAGGAGAGGTCGAACCCGGCGGGGATGTCGTCGCCCCACTTCATGAACGTGCGGATCGCCGTTGGCGCCGTGTACAGAATGGTGATCTTGTACTTCTGGATGAGCTCCCAGAAGCGGCCACGGTGCGGCGTGTCGGGCGTGCCCTCGTACATGACCTGCGTGGCGCCGTTGGACAGCGGCCCGTAGACGATGTAGCTGTGCCCGGTCACCCAGCCGATGTCGGCGGTGCACCAGTACACATCGCTGTCGGGCTTGAGGTCGAACACCGCGTTGTGCGTGTAGCTCGCCTGGGTCAGGTACCCGCCGGTGGTGTGCAGGATGCCCTTCGGCTTCGCCGTGGTGCCCGACGTGTAGAGGATGAACAGCGGGTGCTCGGCGTCGAACGCCTCCGCGGTGTGCTCGGCGGAGGCGGTCTCCACGACGTCGTGCCACCACAGGTCGCGGCTGTCGTCCCAGTCGACGTCCTGGCCGGTGCGGCGCACCACGATGACCTTCTCGATGCTCGGCGACTTGGCCGCGGCCTCGTCGACGATCGCCTTGAGGCCGCTGGGCTTGCCGCGGCGGAAGCCGCCGTCGGCGGTGATGACGACCTTGGCGCTGGCGTCGTTGACCCGGCCGCCGAGCGCGTCGGCCGAGAAGCCGCCGAAGACGACGCTGTGGGTCGCGCCGATGCGGGCGCAGGCGAGCATCGCGACCGCGGCCTCGGGGATCATCGGCATGTAGATCGCGACCCGGTCGCCGGCGGTGACGCCGAGGTCGGTCAGCGCGTTGGCGGCCTGGCACACGGAGCGGTGCAGGTCGGAATACGTGATGGTGCGGGTGTCGCCGGGCTCGCCCTCCCAGTGGATGGCGACCTTGTCGCCGCGGCCGGCCTCGACGTGCCGGTCGACGCAGTTGTACGCCACATTGAGCTGGCCGCCCACGAACCACTTGGCGAACGGCGGGTTGGTCCAGTCAAGGACCTGCTCCCACTCCTTGGCCCAGCTCAGCCGGTGGGCCTGCTTCTCCCAGAATGCGAGCCGGTCCTGCGTGGCCTCTGCGTAGGCACCCTCCGTCACGTTGGCGGCGGCGGCGAACTCGGCAGGCGGGGGAAACTGCCGGGTCTCGTTGAGAAGGTTTTCCAAGGTCTCGCTCATCGGTGATGGCTCCTCGATGTGGTCCAGCTCTCGCAAGCAGGCTAGTTGGGGGGTGTGACAGTTTGCGAGTGTTCTGCGCTGAGTGGCGCCTGTGAAGCGCCGGGCTCTTCTGTAAGTATTGTTACCAGTAGGGGCACGATACCGTTTGCCCGTGCAAGATGACCCACTCGCTCCGCTGTTGGATCTGGCCGATGTCCGGCCGGCGTTCGACGCCGCGCGCGTCGCCGTCGACGCGGCCATGCGCCACCGTGCCCTGCGCCGCTCCGGCGGGCCCGTCGCCGCCGAGGTCGCCCTGCGTTCGTCGGTCGCCAGCGCGGCGCTCGACACGCACGGCTTCGACCTCGAAGGAGTGCGGGCCGGTGTCGTGACCGACCCGGTGGTCCACGGCGCGCTGCGGGCGACCGCGGCCCTCGACGGGCTGACAGGCACCTGGTCGAAGGCGCCCCGCCAGGCGCTCGCCCGGCTGCACACGCTGGTCGCCCGCGACGTCGTGCCCGAGGCGTCGCTCGGCCGGCCGGTCAAGCCGGAGGCCGCGACGCGTCTCGATGCACTGTCAGCGCTCATCACCGGCGGCACGAAGGTGCCCGTGTTGGTGTTGGCGGCAGTCGTACATGGTGAGCTTCTGGCTCTGAAGTCTTTTGACGGGCCGAACGGTGTGGTGGCGCGTGCGGCGGCGCGGCTGACCTTGATCGGCGGCGGGTTGGACCCCCGGGGCCTGCTGGCGATGGATGTGGGCCACCGTAGCCGCGAGCCCGAGTATGTCGGTGCGGCCAACGCCTTCGCGACGGGCACGCCGGATGGTCTGCGCTCCTGGCTGCGCCACTACGCGACGGCGGCCGAGCGGGCGGCCGAGGAGCTGGTCGAGATCTGCGACAGCGGCGCCTACGTACAGTGAACGGCGCCCCATCGAGAGGCGCCGTCACACACGTCCTACCGGGTTACCATGCGTGCACTTTGAGTCCGTTGTCGGCGGTCCTTGTGGAGCCGCCGCAACGCGCCTACCGCGGCTGATCGCTCGTGGGTGCCCGGTGGCCGTGCACGAGATCCGTGCAGATCCCGCTCTTCTGTTCTACGCCGCGACCTCCATGAGCGGAAGTCCTCGGCGGCAGAATGTGACGGATGGTGCTGCTGTGATCATGCCGCGGTGAGGGCCGCCTTGGTCCGGCGGTGCTTGCTGTACAGCGCGAACGCGATCGCCAGCCCGACACCGACGCCGATCGCGGCGGCCGTCACGGGCACCGCCGGCCGCTCCCGCAGCCGCCGGCTGAGCGGGATCGGGTGCCGGAATGCGAGCATCGGCCAGCCGCGCTCAATCGCGATCTTGCGAAGGCCGCGATCGGGATTGACGGCCGTCGGGTGTCCGACGAGGCTCAGCAGCCCGGCGTCGGTGACCGAGTCCGAATAGGCGAAACAGGCAGCGAGGTCGTAGTCACGCTCCGCTGCGAGCTCCTTGACCGCGACGACCTTGTTGGGTCCGGCGGCGTAGAAGTCGACGTCACCGGTGTAGCAGCCGTCCTCGCCGATGACCATGCGGGTCGCGACGATGTCGGTGACACCGAGCTGCTCGCCGATCGGCCGCACCATCTCGTCGCCCGAGGTCGAGACCAGGACCACGTCCCGGCCGGCGGCGCGGTGCTCCTCGATGAGCAGCACGGCCTCCGCATAGATGTACGGGCTGATCAGCTCCTCGAGCGTCTCCCGCACGATCTGCCGGACCTGCTCGGCGCGCCAGCCCTTGACCAGGGCCGCGAGGTAGTCCCGTGTCTTCGCCATGGTCTGCTCGTCGGAGCCGCCGCCGACGCGGAAGAGCAGCTGCGCGTAGGCGCCTTTGATCACGTCGCGGCGGTTGATCAGCCCATCGCGATAGAACGGTCGACCGAAGGCCAAGGCGCTTGACTTGGCGATCACCGTTTTGTCCAGGTCGAAAAACGCGGCGCTACGCCCCACGGCGGGCAAGTGTAGCGTTGTCGGACATGGTGTGGGGGCCGGACGCCGCAACCCCGACTACGGATCACGCTGGGCGTGTGCTCGATCACGCAAGATTACCGGCGGGCGAAATATTGATTGGCGTTCCGGGCGTGTTGCGGGCCGGGCCTACTCGACGTATGGCGGTCCACTCAGGCATGCTTATGTTTACGACGCGGTTTCACGTCGACGCGACAACGATCTGCTATTGACTCTCAGCGGTTGCACCCCCCGTAGCCGCTGAGTGGGTTCGGCTCGACCCCCCCGGAGCCGAACCCCCGGCGACCCCCGTCACCCCCCGGCGGGGGTCGTCCCCTTTGTATCTCGACTGCCACATGGCGTTTTGCCGGGTGGCCCGGCGATTGGTCGGGCTAAGGGCATTGACGCTCGATGCTTTGTTGAGCGTTCACGGTTAGGCATCTCCTGCCGTTTTGATTTTCCTCCACGGTACTGCCGGCGCACCGCAACGCGGCATTACACCCGATTTGTCCGTACTGCTGTAGCAGATCGACTGATGGTGCGGGAGATATCCACAAGCGGCGGGTTATCCACAGAAACGAGTCGGCGGTCGAGCGGCCGCAGCGAGGTCGGGGCGATGGTGTGCGGAGTCCACCAGCCCGTCTAGACCGTGGAGCACGCCGTGACCCGTCACCGACCGCTGCTCGTCACCGCCGACGTCGACCTCCTCGACGACGTGCTCGCCCTCGCCGCCGGGGTCGCCCTCGACGTCGACGTCGAGCACGGACCCGAGCCGGCCAGGGCCCGATATCCCCACGCGCCGATCGTCCTGATCGGCGACGCCGCGGCGCAGGCGTGCGCCCGGGCCCACCTGCCGCGCCGGCGAGGCGTCGTGCTGTTGACCCGCGACCACGGGACGGACCGCCTGGCGGCGCTCGCCGACGCGGTCGGCGCCGAACAGATCGTCCGCTTCCCCGACGGCGCCGCATGGCTCACCGAGCGCCTCGCCACGGTGGCCCACGGGCCCGCCGTCACCGTCTCCGCCCGCGGCAGGATCCTCGCCGTCCTCGGCGGGCGCGGGGGCGCGGGTGCCAGCGTCCTCGCCGCCGCCCTGGCGATCACCGCCGGCAACGTCGGCCTGCGCTCCCTGCTCGTCGACGCCGACCCCCTCGGCGGCGGCGCCGACCTGATCCTCGGCTGGGAAAACGTCGCCGGCCTGCGCTGGCCCGCGCTCGCCGCGACGAGCGGCGCCGTCGACCCACCGGCGCTCGTCTCGGCCCTGCCCAGCCGCGGCGACGTGGCCGTCCTGTCCTGCGACCGCGGCCAGCCCGGCGGCCTGTCGCAGGACGCGATGGCCGCCGCGCTCGACGCCGGCAGCCGCGGCCGCGACCTCGTCGTCACCGACCTGCCCCGATCGCTGGACGACGCGGCGGTCCTCGCCCTGCGCGCCGCCGACCGGGTGCTCCTCGTCGTGCCGGCCGAGCTGCGCGCCTGCGTCGCCGCCGCCAGGGTCGCCGCGACCGTCACGCCACACACCGACGAGCTGCGGCTGGTCGTCCGGGGCCCCGCGCCGGGCCGGCTGCGCACCAGGGACATCGCGCGCTCGCTGGGCATGCCGGTCGCCGGCACCCTGCGCGCCGAGCCCGGCCTCACGCGCCGGCTCGAGAAGGGCAGCCCACCGGCCGGCGACGGCCGCGGCCCCCTCGCCCACCTCTGCCGCCGCATCATCGGCGACCTCGGCCTGGCGACCGGAGCGGCGGCATGAGCGCGCCGCGGATCGGGACTGCAGGTCTTTGCTCAGGCGGGCGCTGGGGTGCAGCGGAGGCGACGGCATGAGCGCATTGATGCTCGACGAGCGCAGCAAGGCGGCGCCGGGCAGGCGGATCGTGACGGCCGGCGGAGGGGTCGTCACGAGCTCGCTCGACGAGTTCGCCGAGCGGGTCAGGCTGCGGATGACCGTCGGCAGCGTCGAGCCGACCCCGTCGGCGGTGCTGGAGGCGGTGCGCGCCGAGCCGGGCGCCGCGCTGCTCGGCGAGAGCACGCTGCGGCAGGTCGCCGACCGTCTCATCGGCGAGATGATCGGCGCGGGCGGGCTCGCCCCGCTGCTCGCCGACCCGTCCGTGACCGACGTGCTGGTCAACGGTGTGGAGGTGTGGGTCGACCGCGGCGCGGGGCTGCGGCGGGCCGGCGGACGGTTCGGCGACGCGACCGAGGTGCGGCGGCTGGCGCAGCGGCTCGCGGCGAGCGCCGGGCGGCGGTTGGATGACGCGTCCCCGTTCGTCGACGCGCAGCTGGCCGACGGCACCCGGCTGCACGCGGTCCTGCCGCCCATCGGCCGGGAGGGGCCGTATCTGTCGCTGCGGACGTTCCGCCGGCAGACGTTCACGATCGACGAGCTCATCGCGCGCGGCACGTTCGACCCCGGCGCGGCCCGGCTGCTCGCCGCGATCGTCGCGGCGCGGATCCCGTTCCTGGTGACCGGCGGCACGGGCACCGGCAAGACCACCGTCCTGGCGGCGCTGCTGTCCCTGGCCCCGCCCACGGAGCGGCTCGTCGTCGTAGAGGACGCCGCGGAGCTGCGACTCTCGCACCCGCACGTCGTGTCGATGCAGTCGCGGATGTCCAATGTGGAGGGCGCCGGCGAGGTGACCCTCCGCGACCTGGTCCGCCAGGCGCTGCGGATGCGCCCCGACCGGCTGGTCGTCGGCGAGTGCCGCGGCGCGGAGATCGTCGACCTGCTCGGCGCCCTCAACACCGGGCACGAAGGCGGAGCGGCCACCCTGCACGCCAACTCGCCGGCCGACGTGCCGGCCAGGCTCGAAGCGCTCGGGCTGCTCGGTGGCGTGCCGAGAGCGGCGCTGCACGCCCTCGCCCACGCGGCGCTGCGGGTCGTGATGCACCTGCAGCGAGCCGGCGACGGCAGCCGCCACCTCAGCGAGATCTGCCTCCTGGAGGCGCATCCGGAGCAGCGCACCACCGTCATGGCCACCGCCTGGCGGCGCGGCACCGGCAGGGCGGCCGCGGCCGACCAGCTGGAGACGTTGATCGCCGCCCGAGGCATCACACCGCCCCGCTCCTCGGGGCCTTGGCGCTATGAGAGAGGAACGGGCTGGCAATGAACGCCATCGACCTGGCCCTCATGACCGGCGGCGGCATGACCGTCTTCTGTGGACTGTTCGTGCTCCGCCGGCGCCGGGCGCGCGCCCGGCTCGACCGCATCACCCGGCATCGCAGGACGACCATCGCCGCACGATGGCCGAAGACGGACCGGCTGCAGGCCGCGCTCGTCGACCGTCCCCGCGCGACCATCACCGCCGGCTGCGTGGCCGCGGCCGGGATCGGGCTGCTGAGCGGTGGCCCGGTCGCCGCCGTGCTGGCGGGGGCGTATGCGGCGGTCGGGCTGATCGGTGTGCGCCGCCAGCTGGCACGCCGGGCGGCCGACCGTGCGGTCGCCGAGCTGCTCGACACGATCGAGGACGCGGTCGGAGACCTGCGCGCGGGCATCGTGCCCTTTGCCACCGCCGCGCCTTATCCGGGCGGGGCGGACGTGGAGCTGTACACCACGCCGAGCCCATTCCGCACGCCTGGTGCGGGCGGCCTCGGGGCGACCGTCCGCCGGATCTGGGACGCCGCCGACAGGCAGGACGGTCAGCCCACCGGCCGCGACCGGAATGCGCAACGGCGCCGGCCCCCTGCAGGTCGGAACGCTGCCGAGGCCGCACTCGCTGCGAACCGTCGCCACACCGGTCGGGGCGCCATCACCGGCCGGGCTGCCGTTGGCGGCTGGGCTGCTGTCGATGGCCGGGCTGCGGTCGGCGGATCGGCCGGGGCGGATGGCTGGCCCGCGATCAATGGCCGGTCTGCGGTCGATGGCTGGGCTGCTGTCGATGGCCGAGCTGCGGAACGTGGCCGGTTCGCAGGCGGCTGGCAGATGACGAATGACCAGGTTGCCGAACATGGCGGGGTTGCCGACGGCTCCCCGACGGTGGTGAACGGCCGGGCCACGGGCGATCTCCCCGCAGCAGATGGTGGCCGGGCGGTCGGCCGGTATGGGGTCGAGAGCGGCCGGGCAACGACAGGCTGGCCGGCGGCGGGAACTGGTCAGGTCGCGAATGGCCGGTCGGCCACGAGAACTGATCGGACTGCGAGTGGCCGGGATGCGAGTGGCCGGGATGCGAGTGGCCGGGATGCGAGTGGCCGGGATGCGAGTGGCCCAGCCGCGAGTGGTCGGGCTGCGAGTGGTCAGGCTTTGGGTGACCGCGTGGCGGGCGGGGGCGTGGTGTCGAGCGGTGGTCTGGTCGGCGGCGGGGTCGGGGCGGCCGGGTCGTCTGGTCGAGCGCGCGGCGGGCGGGCGCGGAGGCGCGAGGAGGCTGCGGTCGCGGTCGCGATGGCGCGTCTGGAGGCCGCGCACCGGGTCAGTGAGGCGCTTGGCACGCCGCTCGCCGATCTCCTTGACCAGGTTGAGGCCGACCTGCGGGCGGGGCAGGCCGTCCGGCTCAACCTCGCGGCGCAGACGTCCGGGGCGCAGACGACCACGACGCTGCTGGTCGGGTTGCCGGTGGCGGGGCTGTGGCTCGGCGCGAGCATCGGGGTCGACCCCGTCGGCCAGCTGCTGCACACGCCGCTCGGTGCGGCGTGCGCGATCGTCGCGGTCGCGTTGCAGTGCGCCGGGATGTTGTGGACCGGGCGGATGGTCGGGTCCGTCGTCGCGGAGGTGCGGTGATGGGCCGGGGGCGACGGTGGCTGTACGCGATCGGTTGTGGCCTGGCCGCCGGGCTGCTGCTGGGCGGGCTCGTGGGTGTCGTGGCCGGCGTCGTGTCGGCGGTCGCGGCGGAGCGGATGCTGCGGCGGGTCGAGTCCCCGCACGTGCGGCGGGAGCGGGCGATGGCCCGGGGTGACCTGCCGTTCGCGACGGATCTGCTCGCCGCCGCGTTGAGGACCGGCGCGCCACCCGATCGTGCGGCGATCGTGGTCGGGGAGGCGGTCGGCGGGCCGGTCGGGACCAGGTTGACGCTCGTCGGACGGGCACTGCGGCTCGGTGCGACGCCGCGGGATGCCTGGGCGCACCTGGCCGACCTGCCCGGCGGGCGGCGGCTTTCCCGGGTTGCCGCCCGCAGTGCCGACCGGGGCACGGCGCTGACGCAGGCGCTGGAGCGGCAGGCGGCGGACCTGCGGGTCGCGAAGGCCGCGGCCGGCGAGGCGTCGGCACGCCGGGTCGGCGTGCTGGTGGTGCTGCCGCTCGGGGTGTGCTTCCTGCCCGCGTTCGTGCTGATCGGGGTCGTGCCGGTGGTCGCCGCCATCATCCGCGACGTGGTGGGTGCCCTGTGATTCGTATTCCAGTTCATCGATCGGTTTGGTTCAGCGTCATCGTGAAGGAGCAGCAGTGCACAACCTCCGCGCCCGTCTTCGTGCCTTCCGCCGGGAAGACCGTGGGTCGCACAGCATCGAATACGTCCTGGTCATCGGCGTCGGGGTGGCGCTCGCCGCGGTGCTGCTGAGGGTGGTCGTGTCGGATTCGACGTACGACGCCATGTTCCGCCTGATCGGCGGTGCGCTGGCATGAGAGACGACCGGGATCGTGGCGCCTGCCGTGGGGGTCCGTGGCGCCGGCGGAGATGGACGCTCCGCAACGGCCGGGCCGACGACCGCGGATCGGCGACGGTCGAGTTCGCCGTGACACTCCCCGGGGTCGTCGTCCTGCTGCTGATCTTCGTCGCCGGGTGGAGCGCCTTCGCGGCCAAGGTGCGCCTCACCGACGCGGCGGGGCTGGCGGCACGGGCGGCGGCCCGCGGCGAGCCGGTGGCGTCCCGCGGCGCTATGCCGGCGGGCGCCACGATCTCGGTCCAGCGTGACGGCGACCTCGTCCGCGTGACGGTGCGCCAGCGGGTCGGCCTCGGCCCGCTGCCGTCGATCACGTTGCAGGAGGAGGCCGCCGCCCTGATCGAGCCCGGAGCGGAGTCCTCATGACCGGGCGGCGACAGGCGGCCGGGGCCCGGGATCGCGGGTCGATCTCGCTGCTCATGGTGGTGATCGGGGTCGCGTTCGTCGGGGCGCTGCTCGCCGGGATCGGCCTGGGCGGGGCCAAGGTCGCGTGGCACCGGGCGCAGAACGCGGCCGACGCGGGTGCGCTGGCCGGGGCGGTGTGGGCGATCGACGGTCCGGCGGTGGCCTGCGCGGTCGCCGGCCGGGCGGTCACGGCCAATGACGCGAGTCTGGTCAGCTGCGCGGTCGACGGGTTCGAGGTGTGGGTGACCGTCGAGGTCCGCCTGGGCGACGGGATGGCCGGCGGCAAGGCGAGCGCCCGCGCGGGGCCGGTGTGGTCCACCGGTACCGGCGACGCTGACGACGACAGATGACTACAGCGACGCGAGGACGAGCGAGAGGACCTGGACCGCATCGTGCTTGTTGAGGGGGTTGTTGCCGTTGCCGCACTTGGGGGACTGCACGCACGAGGGGCAGCCCTGCTCGCAGCGGCACTCGGCGACGACGGCACGGGTGGCGCCGAGCCAGTCGGTGGCCACGTCGAACGCGCGCTCCGCGAAGCCGGCGCCGCCGGGATGGCCGTCGTAGACGAAGACGGTCGGCAGCCCGGTGTCGGCGTGCAGCGCGGTCGACAGGCCACCGATGTCCCAGCGGTCGCAGGTCGCGACGAGCGGCAGCAGGCCGATCGACGCGTGCTCGGCGGCGTGCAGGGCGCCGGGCCAGTCGACCTCCGCGATACCGGCCTCGTCGAGCGCCTCGGGCGACACGGTCCACCAGACGGCGACGGTCTTCAGGATGCGTTCGGGGAGGTCGAGCTGGCAGGTGTCGATGACCTCGCCGCTGGTGATGCGGCGGCGCTGGTAGCTGACGACCTGGGAGGTCACCTCGACCTCCCCGAGCGAGAGCGTGACCGGGCCCGCCGTGCGGGTCTGGCGGACCGACAGGACGGTGAGGGAGGTGACGTCGCGGGGATGGGTGCTCCAGTCTGGCTCCTCGGCGTGGACGAGCGCGACGGAGTCGGCCAGGTCGAGCTTGTCCACGACGTACGAGACGCCCTGGTGCAGGTGGACCGCCCCGGTGTGGACCTGATGGTGCGCGGAGCCGGTGTCGACCGTGCCGAGCAGGCGGCCGGTGGCCTCCTCCACGACGGCGATCGGCCCGCCGCCCGCCCCGCGGAGGTCGACGTCCGGGCGGTGGCGCTCCGTCCAGTACCAGCCGCTGGGCCGCTTCCGCAGGATCCCCGAGGCGACCAGGGCGTCGAGCGTGGCCTCGGCGGTCGGCCCGAAGAGCGGCAGGTCCGCCGGGGTGAGCGGCAGTTCGGCGGCGGCGCAGCACAGTTGCGGCGCGAGGACGTGCGGGTTGCCGGGGTCGAGGACCGTCGCCTCGACCGGCTTGCCGAACAGGGCCTCCGGGTGGTGCACGAGGTACGTGTCGAGCGGGTCGTCCCGGGCGACCAGCACGCACAATGCGTCGCGGCCCGCCCGGCCGGCCCGGCCCGCCTGCTGCCAGAGGGAGGCGAGGGTGCCTGGATAGCCTGAGATGAGGACCGCGTCGAGACCGACGAGATCGACGCCGAGCTCCAGGGCGTTGGTGGACGCCAGGCCGAGCAGGGTGCCGTCCATGAGGTCGCGTTCGAGGGCGCGGCGCTCTTCGCGGAGGTAGCCGGCGCGGTAGGCGGCGACCCGGTCGCCGAGGCCCGGCACGGCCTGGTCGAGCGAGCGCCTTGCCATGCTCGCCACCACCTCGGCGCCCTTGCGGGACCGGACGAAGGCGAGTGTCCGTACGCCGGCGATGACCGCCTCGGTGAGCAGGTCGGCGGTCTCCCGCAGTGCCGACCGTCGCACCGGCTCCGCGTCCCGCCCGGCGCCCGCGAAGTCGCGCGCCGCCCCGGCGACGCCGCCCGCTGCGGTTGCGACGCCGCCCGTGGGTGTGGACCTGCGCGCGGTTGCGGAGGCGCCGGCGGTGGTGGAGCTGTGAGCTGCGGTCGGGTTGGCCGCGGTCGTGGAGCCGCGCGTGGGTGCGGAGGCACACGCGGTCGTGGAGCTGTGCGCGTTTGCGGAGTCGCCTGCGGTCTTGGCGTCGGCAGTGGTTGACAAGCTGAGGGCGGTTGTGGGGCTCTGCGCCGAGGTCGTGGGGCTGGCCGCGGGTGTAGAACCGGCCGTGGTTGTCGGGGTGGCCGCGGTCGTGGAGCCGCGCGCGGTTGTGGAGTCGCCTGCAGTCGTGGGGGCGGGGATAGAGGTGTGCGGTGTGGCGGAAGGGCGGGTGGCGACGGCGGGTGTGGTGCGTTCCGCGACCGTGGTCATGAGGGTGGGGTCGTCAGGGAGGAGGAGTTCGGCCTCGCCGATGCCGGAGAAGTCGGGGGGCGGTGGGAGCAGTGGGGGTTCCCAGAGGGCGAACGTCACCCCGCCGCGTGGCGATGCGTCTGTGGTCACGGCGGTCATCGGCAGGCCGGTCAGGCGCGAGCCGGAGGACTGCGGGTCGCCTGAGGTGGCGGACGCCAGGACGAAGCACGGGGACGGCAGGCCGCGGGGCGTGTAGCGGGCGGTCACCCGGCGCAGGCGGCGCAGGACGTGGGCGACGTGGGAGCCGAAGACGCCGCGGTACGTGTGGCACTCGTCGACGACCACGAAGCGCAGGCCGCGCAGGAAGCGGGTCCACGAGGCGTGGTTGGGCAGGATGCCGTGGTGGAGCATGTCGGGGTTGGTGAGGACGACGCGGGCGTGCTGGCGGACCCAGTCGCGTTCCTCGCGGGAGGTGTCGCCGTCGAAGGTGGCGGGGCGGGTGTCCGGCAGGTCGAGGGCTTGCAGCGAGCGGAGCTGGTCGGCGGCCAGGGCCTTGGTCGGCGAGATGTAGAGCATTGTGGCCTTGGCGTCGCGCAGCAGGGCGGAGAGGGCCGGCAGCTGGTACGCCAGGGACTTGCCCGAACCGGTGCCGGTGGCGACGACGGTGTGGGTGCCGGACCACGCGAGGTCGGCGGCGGCGGCCTGGTGGGTCCACGGGAGGGCGACGCCGCGGGCCTCGAAGGCGGTGCGCAGCGAGGGCGGCGCCCACGACGGCCACGCGGCGGTGGACCCGGCGCGGGGCGGCACGTGCTCGACGTGGGTGAGCGACTCGGCGCGGTGGGACGGTAGGAAGGAGTGCGGAAGTACGGCCGTCACGTCGAGCACTCTAAGACAGATGTTCGAAGAAGATGGCGTGATACACGTGTGGCAATTGTGGGAAACAGGGTGGACGCGTCGCCTTGTGGAGGCGTCGATGGTTAGATGCCCGTGAGACTCATTGTGCGCAGCACCCGCCAGAAGAGGAGGTCCGCATGGAGCTGTCGTTGTCGACGTACGACTCCGGCGACCACACAGTGCTCGAAGTCGGCGGTGAGGTGGATGTGTACACCGCGCCACGGCTTCGCGAGAAGCTGGTCGAGCTCGTCGAGACGGGTGCCCGCCATGTCGTGGTCGACCTGAGCCGGGTGGAGTTCCTCGACTCGACCGGGCTCGGTGTGCTCGTGGGCGCGTTGAAGCGGCTGCGGGCGGTCAACGGCACGTTCGGGCTGGTGTGCGCGCACGAGAGGCTCCTGAAGATCTTCCGGATCACCGCGCTGGATCGGGTGTTCTCCCTGTACGACTCCGTGGCCGCCGCGACCGCCGCGGCCGGCTCGGACACCGAACCCACGGCGTAGGTTCATGCCCACAGTCAGGCTGTCGTTCTCGCCGGCGGCCGCACACGTCCGCACCGCCCGTCTGGTCGGTGTGGCCGTCGCGCGGCGCGCCGGTGTCGCCGAGGAGCTGCTGGAAGAGGTCAGGCTCGCCATCGGTGAGGCGTGCTCCCGTGCCGTCGCTCTGCACCGCTCGCACGGGCTGGACGACCTGGTCGACGTCGCGATGGCCGACGGCGACCGGTTCACCGTGCTGGTGGTCGACCGGGCGGCGAACGGGGCGATGGTGACCCGCGCCGAGGGTGAGACCGGGGATGAAGTCATGGTGCTGTCGGACCCGGCGCTGCCGCTGACCACCCCGCCCGACCTCCTCGCGGAGGAGGCGGTCGCGGCGAGGATGGGGCTCGCCCTGCTCGCCGGGCTCGTCGATGACCTCAACGTCTCCGAGCTGGGCGAAGGCGTCGGCACGCAGGTGCGCATGTCGTGGCCGCTGGAGCGTCCGACGGAATAGAGCCGCCGGGGCGCCCGGCGGGACGGCCGTGGGAGCGCTCAACGGAGTGGCCACCTGGAACGCCCAATCGAGTGAAGCGCGCCACAAACCGGACCATCGACAAAAAGCGATCTCTTGAAACGCGCAAGTCGGTGTGACCACAGACACGCTCTGCGGCTAGAGTACGGCGATCGTGTATGACGGGCCTGGTCATTGGGTACCTCGACCGTCCAGCACGGCTCCCTTGGGAGAACCCGCCGCCGGCCTGACCGCTCGCGGCGCTGTCATGTGTCGGTACAGGAGGACAACGAATGTCCGCAACACTCGTCGCAGCCGACGAGATTTCCCTCAGCGGGAACAACCTGACCTACGTCGTCGTCGCGCTCGTCATCGCCTTCGTGGCGCTGGGCTTCGCGGCCGCGCTGGTCAAGGCTGTGCTCGCGACTGGTCGGGGCACCCCGAAGATGCAGGAGATCGCCGGGGCGGTGCAGGAGGGCGCGACCGCGTATCTCACTCGCCAGTTCAAGACCCTCGGCATCTTCGTCGTCATCGCCGTGGTGGTGCTGTTCCTGCTCCCCGTGGGTGACGTCGGGGACAACGAGACCATGGTCAAGATCGGAAGGTCGGCGTTCTTCATCGTCGGCGCGGTCTTCTCGGCCTTCATCGGCGGCGCCGGTATGGCGCTGGCCACCCGCGCCAACCTGCGCGTCGCGGCGGCGGCCCGAGAAGACGGCGGCCGGGAGAAGGCGATGAAGATCGCCTTCCGCACCGGTGGCGTCGTCGGCTTCCTCACCGTGGGCCTCGGCCTGTTCGGCGCGGCGCTGGTCGTGCTGATCTTCAAGAGCGACGCCCCGACCGTGCTGGAGGGCTTCGGCTTCGGCGCCGCGCTGCTCGCGATGTTCATGCGGGTCGGCGGCGGCATCTTCACCAAGGCCGCCGACGTCGGCGCCGACCTGGTCGGCAAGGTCGAGCAGGGCATCCCGGAGGACGACCCGCGCAACGCCGCCACCATCGCCGACAACGTCGGCGACAACGTGGGTGACTGCGCCGGTATGGCCGCGGACCTGTTCGAGTCCTACGCCGTGACCCTGGTCGCCGCGCTGATCCTCGGCCGGGCCGCGTTCGGCGAGCAAGGCCTGGTCTTCCCGCTCATCGTCTCGACGATCGGTGTCATCGTCGCGATCCTCGGTGTGGCGCTCACCCGGCTGCGCCCCTCCGACCGCAACGGCCTGGTCGCCATCAACCGGGCGTTCTACATCTCCGCCGCCGTCTCCGCGGTCCTGGTGGCCGTCGCCGCGGTCGTCTACCTGCCCAAGACGTGGGCCGGCCTGCACGGCCAGACCGACTCGCTCAAGGCGATCGTCGGGCTCACCGGCGGCGACGCGCCGCCGTTCGGCCCGCACGTGACCGCCATCATCGCCTGCATCATCGGCATCGTGCTCGCCGCGATCGTCCAGGCGCTGACCGGGTACTTCACCGAGACCGAGCGCCGCCCCGTCAAGGACATCGGCAAGAGCGCCCTCACCGGTCCGGCCACCGTGGTGCTCGCCGGCATCAGCGTCGGTTTCGAGTCGGCCGTCTACTCCGCGCTGGTCATCGGCGCCGGCGTGTTCGGCGCGTTCCTGCTCGGCGGCGGCTCGATCACCCTGTCGCTGTTCGCGGTCGCCATGGCCGGCACCGGCCTGCTGACCACCGTCGGCGTCATCGTCGCCATGGACACGTTCGGCCCGATCAGCGACAACGCGCAGGGCATCGCCGAGATGTCCGGCGACATCGACGAGCGCGGCGCCCGCACGCTGACCGAGCTCGACGCGGTCGGCAACACCACCAAGGCGATCACCAAGGGCATCGCGATCGCCACCGCGGTGCTCGCCGCCACGGCGCTGTTCGGCTCCTACACGGACTCGATCCTCAAGGAGTTCAGCCAGGTCGAGGTCGACAAGTTCCTGAACGTGGCCAACCCGGGCAACCTGGTCGGCCTGCTCATCGGCGCGGCGGTCGTGTTCCTCTTCTCGGGCCTGGCGATCAACGCCGTCGCCCGCTCGGCCGGCGCGGTCGTGTTCGAGGTGCGCCGCCAGTTCCGCGAGTTCCCGGGCATCATGGACTACAGCCAGCGCCCGGAGTACGGCAAGGTCGTCGACATCTGCACCCGTGACGCCCAGCGTGAGCTCATCACCCCGGGTCTGCTCGCGGTGATGGCGCCGATCGCGGTCGGCTTCGGTCTCGGCGTCGGCCCGCTCGCGGCGTACCTCGCCGGTGCGATCGGCACCGGCACGCTGATGGCGGTCTTCCTGTCCAACTCGGGTGGCGCGTGGGACAACGCGAAGAAGCTCGTCGAGGACGGCACGCACGGCGGCAAGGGCTCCCCGGCGCACGCCGCGACGGTCATCGGCGACACCGTCGGCGACCCGTTCAAGGACACCGCCGGCCCGGCGATCAACCCGCTGATCAAGGTCATGAACCTGGTCGCGCTGCTCATCGCGCCCGCCGTGGTCGTCTACACCACGGGCGACGGCAGCCCGGCGGTCCGCTTCGCGATCGCGATCGCGGCGACGCTCGTCGTCGCCGTGGCCGTGCTCATCAGCAAGCGCAAGCCGGTCGCGGTCGACGCCGGCAACGGCGACGACTCCAACGCGCAGGAGACGACGCCGGAGCGGGTCACCGCCTGACCCTCCACCGATCCGACGCCCCGGCCGGGAGCATCCGGCCGGGGCGTCGTATTTGTCGAACAGACGATCGGTTCTAGGCTTCCATCCATGCACTTCCGCGCCGTCGCCACAGCCGCCCTCATTGTCGTCGTTTCGACGGGTATGAGCGGCTGCGGCGACGACGGCAGCGGCGACATCGCCCCCAAGCACTGGGCGCTGCAGGTGTGCACGGCGCTCACCCCCTGGCGGACCGAGATCGCCGACCTGACGACGAAGGCCCAGCAGCAGCTGCAGTCGGCGACGACCGCCGCGCAGACCAAGACCAACATCGTCGACCTGCTCGCCGGCGCCGAGACCTCGAGCGAGAAGGCCCGGGCCGGGATCAGCGGCGCCGGCGTGCCCGACGTCTCCGGCGGCGACAAGGTCGCCCAGCAGTTCACCGGCTCGCTCGCGAAGGCCCGCGACGCGTATGGCAACGCGAAGCGCTCCGTCCAGGGCCTGCAGACCGCCGACGCGAAGGCGTTCTACACCTCGGTCGGGTCCACGTTCGCGGTGCTCAAGGAGGAGTACGAGCAGAGCGCCATCGACCCGCAGCACGTCAAGCAGAAGGACCTGCAGAAGGCCTTCAACGAGGTGCCCGAGTGTCGGTGACGCCGGCTCGGAGCCGGCAACTGTCGCTGTTCGGGGTCGAGGCGCGCCCGCCCACCCCGATGGACCTGGAAGGCCTGCTCGCCGGCGCGGGCGAGGTCGGCAGGATGGGCGGCACCGCGAAGGTGTCGATCGAGGTCGAGGACGCCTGGCGGGCCGACGTGCTGCGCGCCGAGTGCGAGCAGCGGGGCCTGGTCGTGTCCTGCGAGCCGACCGGCGTCGAGGACCGGTGGACCGTCCGGACGGCGTACGCGGCGCTGCTGGCCCCGCTCGCGGCCCGCTGGCTCGACGGCACCGCGAAAGTTTCCCCACCCGACCTGGTGCTCGACGGCCGGCGGCTGCGGCTGTGGGTCGCGGCGGCGGGATCCTGGGACGGCCAGCGCGCCTACCTGCTCCGCCTCGCCCCGAGCCGCCCCGCCCTGACAGACGAGGACGTCGATCCCGAAGCGGCGGACGACCAGGTCATCCCGTTCGACCCGTCGGGCGACATCTCGGAAATGTCCGAGGCGGGGAGCGGCACGGACGCCGACGGCGTCGGAGCGGGAAGCGAGGCGCGGCGAACCGGACGAAGCGGCGCCGGCCAGGGTTCGGCGGGCGCGGCGGACGTGGGTGATGCCGGCGACGACGGGTCGGCCGCGGCCGGCGTCGAAGCGGTCGAGGGCGCGTCGGGCAAGCCCCGAACAGGAGACGGGGCGGAGCTGGTCGGCGACGAAGGCCTCGACGAGATCGAGGACCTGCCCGGCAAGCCCCGGGTGAAGGCGAAGAAGAAGGCCGCACCGCTCATCTCCGGGTTCGATCCCGGCCCCGTCGACCTGGGCGTGGAGGTCGAGGACTGGGTCGACGACGTCCGCGACGAGTGGCCCGACTCCGGGGTCGCCGACCTGCCCACCGTCGAGCTCGACGCCGTCACCGAACCGCCGGCCGAGGCTCCCGCGGTACCGACGCAGCAGGACAAAACCGATGAAACCTCCATCAACAGGAGAATCGCGGACAACTGGGTCGCTATCGGAGATGCCCTGTCGGCCGTCGGATTGATCGCGGTGTTCGTCGGTCCCAAAGCCGGCGGGCCTGCGTACCGGATCGTGGGACTGCGACGCGTGACACGTCTCGCGGAGCTCGTCGGTGAGCCACCGGCCGGGGCGCCGAACGCGAGTTGGCCGAGGTGACCGCGGGGTAGGCTGGTCAGTCGGCGCGCAGTGTGATTCCACCCGCCATCGGGGTCACCGCCGTACGACAAAGCGTGACAAATACGGCAGCCGATGCGACACGATCGCAAGATCGGGCAGGTAGCGCTTCTGCTTGGGTGTACCGTGGCGCCGATCGGCGTGTCGCGAGCCGACCGCCGGGTGCCGCATTGCGCAACTCGGCGCGAGAGCGCGCGTTACGTTTGACACATGTCCGTCCGCACCGGGGAGAGCTGTGCCGAACTCCGCCAACACGAAGCGGCTGGTGATCGTCGAGTCGCCGGCGAAGGCCAAGACGATTTCGGGCTACCTGGGCCCGAATTACGTCGTGGAGGCGAGCTTCGGCCACGTCCGTGACCTGCCTGTGGGCAAGAAAGACATGCCCGAGGACCTCAAGAGCAAGCCGTGGGCCTACCTGGGCGTCGACGTCGACAACGATTTCACCCCGGTCTATGTCATCTCGGCGGACCGGCGTAAGCAGATCACCCGGCTCAAGGAACTGCTGAAGTCGGCCAGCGAGGTCTACCTCGCCACAGATGAGGACCGCGAGGGCGAGGCCATCGCCTGGCACCTCTTCGAGACCTTGAAGCCGAAGGTCCCGGTCAAGCGGATGGTCTTCCACGAGATCACCCGGCCGGCGATCCAGGCCGCCGTCGCCAACCCGCGCGAGATCAACCGCGCGCTCGTCGACGCCCAGGAGGCCCGGCGCATCCTCGACCGCCTCTACGGCTACGACCTGTCCACCGTCCTGTGGAAGAAGGTCCAGGGCGGCCTGTCCGCCGGCCGCGTGCAGTCGGTCGCCACCCGGATCGTGGTCGAGCGCGAGCGGCAGCGGATGAAGTTCCGCTCCGCCGAATACTGGGACATCCTCGCCAAGCTCCTGCCCGACGGCGACACCCGCACGTTCAACGCGACGCTGCTCGCCATCGACGGCGACAGGGTCGCCACCGGCCGCGACTTCGACCCGGAGACCGGCAAGGTCCGGCCCAACGCCGGCGTCATCCACCTCGACGAGCAGGGCGCCCGCGGCCTCGCCGCCCGCCTGGAGGGCCGGCCGTTCACGGTCACCCGGGTCGAGGAGAAGCCGTACCGGCGCAAGCCCGCCGCGCCGTTCATCACCTCGACGCTGCAGCAGGAGGGCTCGCGCAAGCTGCGCCTGTCCAGCGCGCAGACCATGCGGATCGCGCAGCGGCTGTACGAGAACGGCTACATCACGTACATGCGAACCGACTCGGTGAACCTGTCCGAGGCCGCGATCGCCGCCGCCCGCAAGCAGATCCTCGACCTCTACGGCCCGAGCGCCGTCCCGCCGCAGCCGCGCCGCTACACCGGCAAGGTCAAGAACGCGCAGGAGGCGCACGAGGCGATCCGCCCCGCCGGCGACAGCTTCCGCACGCCCGGCGACGTGGCCAAGGAGCTCAGCGCCGAGGAGCTGCGCCTGTACGAGTTGATCTGGCAGCGCACCATCGCGTCGCAGATGACCGACGCGGTCGGCAACAGCACCTCCGTCCGGATCAACGCGACCACCCCCGCCGGCGAGTCGGTCGACTTCAGCACCACCGGCAAGACCATCACCGATCCCGGCTTCCTGCGCGTGTACGTGGAATCCTCCGACGACGAGAACGCGGAGGCCGAGGACGCCGAGCGGCGCCTGCCGGTGCTGGTCAAGGGCCAGACGCTGACCGAGAAGGGGCTGACCGCGACCGGGCACACCACCCAGCCGCCGGCCCGCTACACCGAAGCCTCGCTGGTCAAGGTGATGGAGGAGCTCGGCATCGGGCGCCCCTCCACGTACGCCTCGATCATGGAGACGATCAACAACCGCGGCTACGTGTTCAAGCGCGGCCAGGCACTGATCCCGTCGTTCCTGGCGTTCGCCGTGGTCGGGCTGCTGGAGAAGCACTTCCCGCGCCTGGTCGACTACGACTTCACCGCGTCGATGGAGAACGTCCTCGACGAGATCGCCAACGGCGACGAGAGTGCCGTGGACTTCCTGCGCCCCTTCTACTTCGGTGGAGACACGGGCGACGAAGGGTCGGTGCCCCGCCAAGGCGGGCTGAAGCGCATGGTCACCGAGCGCCTCGGCGAGATCGACGCCCGCGGGATCAACTCGATCCCCCTGTTCCGCGACGAGGCCAACCGCGACGTCGTCGTGCGCGTCGGGCGGTACGGGCCGTACCTGCAGCGCTTCCTCGCCGACCAGCCCGAGGGCGACGAAGGCGACCGCGCGACCGTGCCGGACGGGCTCGCCCCGGACGAGCTCACCCCCGAGAAGGTCGCGGAGCTGTTCGTCGGCGGCGCCAGCGGCGAGCGCAAGCTCGGCGAGCACCCCGAGACCGGCGAGCCGATCGTCCTCAAGTCGGGGCGCTACGGGCCGTACGTGTCGACCGGCGAGAAGAACTCCTCGCTGTTGTCCACCCAGTCGCCGGAGCACCTGACCCTCGAAGAGGCCCTGCAGCTGCTGACCCTGCCGCGGCTCGTCGGCAAGGACCCCGACGGCGTGGACATCATCGCCTCGCCCGGCCGGTACGGGCCGTACATCAAGCGCGGCACCGACACCCGTTCGCTGGAGAACGAGGGCCAGCTCTTCACGATCTCGCTCGACGCGGCCATGGTGCTGCTGCAGCAGCCGAAGACCCGCGGCCGCGCCGCTGCCAAGCCGCCGCTGCGCGAGATGGGCCCCGACCCGGCGACCGAGAAGCCGCTGGTCATCAAGGACGGCCGGTTCGGCCCGTACGTGACGGACGGCGAGCACAACGCGTCGCTGCGCCGCAACCAGACGGTCGAGTCACTCTCGGTGGACGAGGCGAGCGAGATGCTGGCCGAGAAGCGGGCGAAGGGCCCGGCGCCGAAGAAGCGCGCGGCGAAGAAGGCCACGAAGAGCGCCGAGGACGGTACGGCGGCTTCCGCTTCCACTTCCGCGAAGAAGACGGCGGCGAAGAAGACCACGGCGGCGAAGAAGACGACCACCGCGGCGAAGAAGGCAACCCCGGCCAAGAAGGCAGCCCCGCGGAAGGCCACCTCGGCGAAGAAGTCGACCCCGCCCGGAGAGTGATCAGCCAGCGTCGCCGACGCACAGCCACCAGTCCGGATACGCACGGTCGCCGCATCGACGCGATGGCGACCGTGCCGGCCTGGAGATCGCTGTCACGACGCGACAAGGCACTCGCTCGGTTACAGCCGGTGCCGAGCCCGGAGGCCGATTAGACCGGCGGTGTTACCGTCGATGTGACCGGCCAGGCGTCGGCGGGGCGAGGCGTTCTCAGGCGTCGAGCCGCGACCTGTGCAGGCATTGGCCAAACGGCCAGTCGGGTGCCGGTCGGGTGACGCGCCAGGTCGGGTGACGCGCCAGGTCGGGCGAGGCGCCAGGCGGCGGGGGTGTGCACCGCATCGCATTGCGTCGGGGTCCTGCGGGCTCCGCAGATCTCGTCGGTCCGGCAGCAGTGTGCCAGGTGAGCGGGGCGTAGCGCTTACCGTGGTGTGCCTGCCGCGTCGCCGAATGACAGCCGCGTGTCCGGCGAGCCGCGCTCGACGACCTGCGCGCCGACCTCGGCCGCCCGGCGTCTTGCTCACTGCGGTGTGCCTGCTGCACTGCGGTGTGCCTGCCGCGTCGCGGTGACGGCAGCCGCGTGTCCGGCGAGTCCGGCGGCCCGCCTTTCGGATCGCGTCGGGGTCTGCGAGGGCGCGCGGATCGCCGCAGGTGGGCGCGGTGGCGCGGGTCGTGCAGGCGTTGGTCGAACGGCCGGCTGGGCGTCGATCGCGGTGAAGGGGCAGGTGTCGAGGGCGTGGCCACCGCATCGCGCCCGTGGGTCGCGGGTCCCACAGGTCCGGTGGCGGCGCAGGTGCGGTGACGCGATCCGCGCAGGGGATCGCGTCCGTGGACACCAGGCCCGGTGGCGGTGTGGGTGACGCGATCCGTGCAGTGGATCAGTGGATCGCGCCCGTGGACGGCAGGTCCGGTGGCGGTGGCGGTGTGGGTGACGCGATCCGTGCAGGGGATCGGCGTCCGTGGACGGCAGGTCCGGTGGCAGTGTGGGTGACGCGCGATCCGTGCAGGGGTGGTGACCAGCTGGTCAGGCGCCGGTGGAATGGGGTCAGGCGCCGAGGACGCGGTCCGTGTAGGTGTTGGCGAACAGGCGGCCCGGGTCGAGCTTGTCGCGCAGTGCGGTGAAGTCGGTGAAGCGTGGGTAGGCCGCGGCCAGTGACTCTGCGTCGCGGAAGTTCATCTTTCCCCAGTGTGGGCGGCCGCCGAGGGGGGTGGTGACGGCCTCGAAGCGGCGGAAGTACTCCTCGAACGGGGCGCCGACGTACTGGTGGATGGCGATGTAGGCGTTGTCGCGGCCGTGGCCGTGGGAGAGCCAGATGTCGTCGGCGGCGGTGAAGCGGACCTCGACCGGGAACTGGATCTTGTACGGCAGGCCGGCGATCACCGAGCGGAGGCCGTCGAAGGCTTCGCGGAGGGCGGCGCGGGGCAGGCCGTACTCCATCTCGACGAAGCGGACCCGGCGGGGGGTGCAGAAGACCTCGTGCGAGGCGGCGGTGTACGTGCGTGCGGACAATGCCCGGGCCGACACACGGCTGATCGTGGGGACGGTCGAGGGCAGGGCCCGGCCGAGCCGGCACGCGCCGCCGAAGACGGTGTTGGACAGGAAGTCGTCGTCGAGCCAGCGGCGCCAGCCCGCGAGGGGGTGGTCGGAGGCGGGCACGATGTTGTTGCGCTTCATCTGGACCCGGTCGGTGTAGGGGAACCAGTAGAACTCGAAGTGGTCGTTCGAGGCGATGTGGGTCTCCAGGCCCGACCACACGTCGGACAGCGGCGCCGGGCGCTCGTCGGCCTGCAGGATGAAGGCCGGCACGCATCGCAGGGTCACCTCGGTGAGCACGCCCAGGGCGCCGATGTTGACCCGGGCGGCGGCGAACAGGTCCGGTTGGGTGGACGCCGAGCAGCGCACGACCGCACCGTCGGCGGTGACCAGCTCGAGGGCCTCGATGAATGTCGAAAGGCACCCATATGCGGCGCCTGTCCCGTGTGTACCGGTGGACAGCGCCCCCGAGATGGTCTGCGCGTCGATGTCGCCGAGGTTGGGCATGGCCAGGCCGTGCGCGGCGAGCGTGGCGTTGAGGGTCGCGAGTTTCATGCCGGCCTGGACGGTGACGAGGTTGCCCTCGACCCGGACGAGTGACGCCATCTGGTCGAGCTCGATCCGCACGCCGTCCGTCAGAGCGGTGGGTGTGAAGGAGTGCCCGGAGCCGACGGCCTTGACCCGGAGCCCCTCGTCCGCCGCGGCGCGGAGCACAACGGCCAGCTCAGCGGTGGTCGACGGGTGTGCGACACGCGTCGCCCGCGCGGTCTGGTTGCCGGCCCAGTTGGCCCACGGAGAAGTCACGAAACCTGAGTACCCTTCACGTATGCCCGCCGTCAATGACCCGTTGAACCACAAGAGTGAAATGGGCTATCCGCCGATCCCGCCCGCTCGTTGACGTGAGTAGGTTTCAGAGGGACGAGCTTGAGGGGGGACTGCCGGGTGGCGACGCAGACAGTGGCCAGTGCCGGGACGAAGCCACTGCGCCGGGTTCCGGTGCAGGGGCGCAGTGTGGCGAGGGTCGGGCGGATGCTCGACGCGTGCGCCGAGCTCGTCGACGAGGTTGGCTACGACGGGTTGACCACGACGCTGCTCGCGGAGCGGGCGGGGGTGGCGATCGGCTCGGTCTACCAGTTCTTCCCGGACAAGCGCGCGATCGTGCAGGCGCTCACGCTGCGCAGCTTGGAGGGCTACCTGGAGCGCCTCGGCGCCCGGCTGGCCGACGAGGACATCTCGCACTGGTGGGACGCGGTCGACGCGGCCATCGACGAGTACATCGACATGCACCGGACGGTGCCGGGCTTCCGGACGCTGCACTTCGGTGACGTCGTGGACATCCACCTGCTCGACGACGAGCGGGACAACAACGACGTCATCGTGTCGCAGCTCGCGGCGCTGCTCATCGGCCGGTTCGGCATCGTGGACGCCGAGCGGCTCCAGTTCGTGCTGGCGATCGCGGTCGAGGCCGCCGACGCGCTGATCAAGATGGCGTTCCGGCGCTCGCCGGACGGCGACCGCGCGGTGCTCGGCGAGGCCAAGGCCCTGATCAAGGACTACCTGCACCACCGCCTCTGACGACGTCGTTCGGACCCTTTATCGGCTGCTCGCGAGGCCGGTAAAGGGTCTGAAACCTCGTGTTGACAATCCCACACGTCCTGTCCGCTTTGCCCCGCACGACGCATACTCGTGGTCGACCGGTACCCCACTTTCGAGGACTGGATCCACCGCGATGAACAGTGCTCTGAACAGCCAAAAGAGCAGCCAGAAGAGCAGCCGGAGCATCGGCATCATCGGTGCCGGGCGGGTCGGCGCGGTGCTCGGCGCCGCGTTCGTGAACGCCGGCCACCAGGTGGTCGCCGCGGTCGGTGTCTCGACCGCCTCCAAGGCCCGCGCGGAGCAGCTGCTCCCGGGCGTCGCGCTCCTCCCCGCCGACCAGGTCGCCGCCTCCGCGGACCTCGTGCTGCTGGCGGTCCCCGACGACGTGCTCGCCGGCCTGGTGCACGGGCTGGTCGAGACCGGCGCGCTGCGCGCGGGGCAGATCGTCGCGCACACCTCCGGCGCCCACGGCCTCGACGTCCTCGCGCCTGTCACGGCAGCCGGCGCGCGCCCCTTGGCGCTGCACCCGGCGATGACGTTCACCGGCACCGCCGTCGACCTGAGCCGGCTCGCCGCCGGTGTCTCGTTCGGCGTCACCGCCCCCGACGACCTGCGTGACCTCGCCGCCTCCCTGGTCGCCGACCTCGGCGGTCAGGTCGAGTGGATCGAGGAGGAGCGGCGGCCGCTGTACCACGCTGCCCTGGCCCACGGCGCCAACCACCTCGCCACCCTCGTCAACGAGGCACTCGACCGGCTGCGCGACGCCGGCGTCCAGCACCCGGAGCAGGTCCTCGCCCCGCTGCTCGGCGCCGCGCTGGACAACTCGCTGCGCCTCGGCGACGCCGCCATCACCGGCCCGGTGTCCCGCGGCGACGCCGGCACGGTCGCCAAGCACCTCAGGGCGCTCGACGCGGTCGCCCCGGAGTCGGTGCCGCCCTACCTGGCGCTCGCCCGGCGCACCGCCGACCGGGTCATCGCCGCCGGCCGGCTCCGCCCGATGGACGCCGAGCCGCTGCTCGACGTGCTCAGCGGCTCCGGGCATAAGGGCGGCGACTCCGGACAGAAGGAGGGCTCAGCGCAGAAGCAGGTGCCGGTGGTCGCCGCGCAGCGCGGCGGCCGCCGGAAGGCCAAGGGCACCGGAGGTAAGCCATGATCGTCGCCGAGACCCGCGAGCAGCTCGCCGTCGCGCGGGCGGGAGCGCGCGGCGCCGTCGCTGTCGTCATGACCATGGGTGCGCTGCACGAGGGGCACGCCGAGCTCCTGCGTGCCGCACGCGCCGAAGCGGACACGGTCCTGCTCACGATCTTCGTCAATCCGCTGCAGTTCGCGCCGGGTGAGGACTTCGAGCGCTACCCGCGCACCGTGGAGGCCGATCTGGCGATCGCGGAGCGGGCCGGTGTGGACATCGCGTTCACGCCGACGCCGGAGATCATGTACCCGCAGGGTGAGCCCGCGGTCCGGGTCGACCCCGGGCCCGCCGGCAACGAACTCGAGGGCGCCAGCCGGCCGGGGTTCTTCCACGGCGTGCTGACGGTGGTCAACAAACTGTTCCAGCTGACCCGCCCCGACGTCGCGTACTTCGGGGAGAAGGACTACCAGCAGCTCGGCATGATCCGGGCGATGGTCCGCGACTTCGACCTGCCGATCGTGGTGCGGGGTGTGCCGACGGTGCGGGAGCCCGACGGTCTCGCGCTGTCCAGCCGCAACCGCTACCTCGCCCCGGCGGAGCGGCAGGCGGCGCTGGTGCTGTCCAGGGCGCTCACGAAGGCGGCGCGCAGCGAGGACCCCGTCGCCGTGGGGATCGCCGAGTTCGCGACGGAGCCCGAGGTCAAGCTCGACTACTTCGTCCTGACCGACCCGATGCTGGGCCCGGCACCCGCGCACGGCGCCGGCCGGCTGCTGACCGCGGCCTGGGTCGGCGGCACCCGCCTGATCGACAACATCGCGGTGGACCTGCCGTGATCCGTACCAGAGGCGACAAAGCAGTGGAGATGCCGTGATCCGTACGATGCTCAAGTCCAAGATCCACCGGGCGACGGTGACACAGGCCGATCTGCACTATGTCGGTTCGGTAACGGTCGACGAGGATCTGATGGACGCCGCGGACCTGCTCGCCGGCGAACAGGTCGCGATCGTGGACGTCACCAACGGGGCGCGGCTGGAGACCTACGTGATCGCCGGGCCCCGCGGCAGCGGCGTCATCGGGATCAACGGCGCCGCTGCGCACCTGGTCCACCCGGGTGACCTCGTCATCCTGATCTCCTACGCGCAGCTCGACGACGCCACCGCCAGGACGTACCAACCGCGGATCGTCCACGTCGACGCCACCAACGGAATCATCGAACTCGGTCACGATCCCGCGGACGCCATACCGGGTATGGTGGGCGAGCCTGTGAGGGGAGACCTTCTCCGGGCGTAAGCACCTGGGGAGGTGGCGGTGCGGCGCGCGGTCGTGCTGGTCGTGGCGGTGGCGACACTGCTGAGTGCCTGCGCGCGACCGACCCCGGCCGGCACCGACAAGGACCTGGTCAACGGCTGGCCGATGCTGCCGGCCGCCGTGCTGCAGCAGCCCACCGCGCCGGCGTGTTACGCGCTGCCGGCGGGCACCGCGAGCGCCGCCGTCACGAGCTGGCCGGCGCCGGTCGGCTGCACCGAGCCGCACGAGGTCGAGCTGATCTCGGTGGGCCGGTTCGCCGGTGCGGACGCCGAGCGGGCCACCCCGCCGAACGTCGGGAGCCCGGCCATGCGCGACGCGTACCGACGCTGCGCCGACGACGCGAAGACACTCCTGGGCGCGGACTGGCGCACCGGCCGGGTGTCGCTGAGCGTGGACGTGCCGAAGCCGTCGCTGTGGGACGCCGGGGCGCGCTGGTTCCGCTGCGACCTGCAGGCGCTCCAGGACATCGACCGCTTCAGCGTCGCGACCCGCACCGCGTCGCTGCGCGGCACGCTGCGCCCCGACGGCGGGGAGCTGCGCATCGGGTGTGTGAAGGTCACCACCAAGGCGGGCGGCGCCGCCGGCGACATCGACCGGATCTTCCCCGCCTCGTGCACGACCCCGCACGAGGGCGAGTTCGCCGGCCTCTACGAGCCCCCGGACGGTGAATACCCGGCCGACAGCGAGGCCCGCAGCAACGCCAACCTCGCCGGCTGCCGCCCCGTTGTGGCGGGCTTCACCGGCGTGCCGGACGACGTGAACTTCCGCTCCCGCACCGGTCTCGTAATGTGGCCCTATGACAAGGCGGCCTGGGAGCTCGGCAACCGCGGGGTGCGCTGTTTCGTGTGGCCGCCGAAGCCGGTGACGACGTCGTTGCGGGGCGCGGGTACAAAGGGTCTACCGATCACAATCGCGTAGATGCTGTCCTAGATCTGGCAGTTGGGCCGGGTTGCCAACCACATTGATCATTGGCACACTGCACCCGCGCTGTGTGCGCCGGGGGAGGGGTTGGAATCATGGTGCGTTTTCGACGGCTCGCCATGGCGGTGGCACCGGTCGCCGCCGTCGTGATGCTGGCGGGCTGCTCGACGCCCGCGGGTGTCGACAAGAACCTCGTCGACGAATGGGCCATGCTCGCCGCACCCAAGGTTCCCTCGCCGCCGGTCGGTGCGTGCTACGACACCACCGTGCCGTACTTCGAGACGGACACCCTCACGGTCTTCTCCTTCACGGCCGTGGCCTCCTGCACGACCGCGCACATCAGCGAGACGTTCTTCGTCGGCGAGCTCAGCGGCACCGCGGCCAGCGCGTCGTCGCCGCCGAAGGGCGCGGACCTCAAGGACGCCTGGGCGAAGTGCAACACCGAGGCGCAGACCTTCCTCGGCGGCGACTACCATGACGCCCGCCTCGAGCTGATCGTGCTGCCCCCGTCGACGACGCAGTGGAGCGGCGGCGGGCGCTACTTCCGCTGTGACCTCGCCGAGGTGCAGAGCGACGCCGGCAAGCCGATCAGCCGCACGAGCAGCCTCAAGGGCAACCTCACCGGCGACAAGCCGATCGCGCTGACCTGCGCCCAGGAGATCTACGAGGCCGACGGCAAGACCTGGGACGACTACGAGCCGAGGGCGTGCACGCAGACGCACAACATGGAGTACGTCGGCACGTACCTGGCCGGCGAGCGGGCCTTCCCGAAGAACGCCGACGAGCGGCGCGCCGCGATGCGGACCGGCTGCGAGGCGCTCGGCGCCAAGTTCCTCGGCATGACGCAGCAGATGCTGGACAACCACCAGGAGGTCGGCATCGGCTTCTGGATGGTCGACGAGGAGAACTGGCTGCGCGGCAACCGCACCGCCCGGTGCTACGCGATGCTCTACGGCACCAAGAGCACGATCCGCTCCCTCAAGGGCCTCGGTCAGAGCAAGATTTGATCCCCTCTGCGAGACTGTGGGGCCCGTGCTACGAGGTGAGGGAGTTCTGCCGATGAAGCGGTGGACCGCCGGGCTGTCAGCGGCGCTGGTGCTGTTCGCCGCGGGCTGCGGCAATCCGGCGGGCACGGACGGCGACCTCGTCAACGGCTGGACCGCCCTCGCGGCGCCGAGCGTGCCCAAGCCCTCCGCCGGTGAGTGCTGGACCTTCTCGGGTGACGCCGACAAGCTCGCCGTCGGACCCGACCTGGTCGAGGTCGAGTGCACCGCGTCGCACGCCAGCGAGACGTTCAAGGTCAGCGAGTTCACCGGCGCCATCGCGCAGAAGTCGACGGTGCCGGCCGACGCCGACCTGATCGACGCGTTCACCGCCTGCCAGGCCGAGGCCATCAACTTCCTCGGCGCCGACTGGCACGACGGCCGGCTGATGCTGCGGGTGCTGCCGCCGTCGTCGAAGCAGTGGACCGGTCAGGCGCGCCACTACCGGTGCGACCTGATCGAGGTCTCCGACGACACGTACACGATCGCGCCGCGCACGACGAGCCTCAAGGACACCCTGCGGGGCTCCAAGCCGGCCCTGCTCCGCTGCGTCAAGGTCGCGACCGACAGCAAGGGTGGCATCGAGGACTTCATCCCGGTCCAGTGCGACACGCTGCACAACGGTGAGTACACGGGCACCTTCTACGCGCCGGACGCGCGGCCGTATCCGAGCGACGCCGCGGCCCGCCGTTCGCTGCTGCAGCCCGGCTGCAAGACGATCGTGGCGCGCTACCTGGGGCTCACCGACGCCGAGTACGACCTCAACAAGCAGATCTCGTTCGCCTGGTCGACCGCGACGCCGACCCGGTGGGGCTACGGCGACCGCACCGCCCGCTGCTACCTGATGCTGGATGGCAACCTCTCGGTCAGCCGCTCCCTGCTGGCGAACGGTAACCGCCCGGTCTAGGAGCGAGCCGGTGACGTCCCGGTCCAAGACGGGTCGTGACGTTACCGGCCGGTAATGGCACACTGCTTCCTCATGAGGCGGGTCATCTTCATCGTCGTCGTGCTCGCGCTCGCCGGGGGCGGCGCCTACTGGCTGCTGCGCGACGGCGACCGGAAGATCCCCAAGAACCCACCCGCCGCCGCGCCGCAGGCCGGCTCCTGCTGGTCGGTCGACGCGGCCGGCGCGAAGGCCGCCTTCCCGTGGGCCGGCGGCCCCGTCGACTGCGCCGCCGCCCACACCGCCGAGGTGTTCCACGTCGGCCAGGCCACCGAGGACCTGCTGCACCGCCTCGACAAGGCCAAGGGCCAGGACGTCGCGATCGCCCAGAACCTCCTGTACGCCCAGGCCCGCCGCGCCTGCGTCGTGCAGGGCACCGCGTTCCTCGGCGGCAACTGGCACGAGTCGAAGGTCCAGATCCTCGCCTCGTGGATCACGCCGGCCAAGGACGGCTTCTTCGGCTGCGCGGTCGCCCCCGTGACCGGCCCGGCCGGCGACGAGTTCGCGACCCGCGAGGGGAGCCTGGCCAAGGCCGGGCCGAGCCTGCCGATCGAGTGCATCTCCGCGCTGAAGTACGTCGGCTGCGCCGGCCCGCACGACGGCGAGTACTCCGGCAGCTACTCGATCGCCCCGATGGACGCGCCGTTCGACGAGACCGCGGTGCGCAACGCGTCGGCGAAGGGCTGCACGAGCGTCGGGCTGCGGTACCTCGGCCTGGCGGAGACCGCTGACCGGGCCGACCTGTCCGCCGCCGCCGTCGGGCCCAAGACCGGCTCCGCCTGGCTCGGCAGCGACCAGACCTTCGCGTGTTACCTGATGAGCGCGCGCCCGCTGAAGGGAACCATCCAGAAACTGGGCACGGGCCCTTTGCCGTTCGCGTGATTCTCGGCACGGCGCGGAATGCCTGGTTGTGATGTTTGACTGGAGTGATGGAGCTGCCCGTACTACCGCGCCGACTCGCCGGGCCCCAGCCGGGGTGGGCCGAGCCGACCGACGTCGTCGTGATCGGCTCCGGCGTCGCCGGGCTGACCGCCGCCCTGCACCTGCGCGAGGCCGGCCTGCACGTCACCGTCGTCACGAAGGTCAACATCGATGACGGCTCGACCCGCTGGGCCCAGGGCGGCATCGCCGCGGTCCTCGACCCGCTCGACACGCCCGAGGCGCACGCCCAGGACACCCTCGTCGCCGGCGTCGGGCTGTGCGACACCGCCGCCGTCGACGTGCTGGTCCGGGAGGGGCCGACCCGCGTCCGTGAGCTGATCCGCTGGGGTGCCGAGTTCGACCGCAACAACGACGGCTCCCTCATGCTGACCCGCGAGGGCGGCCACCACGCCAACCGGATCATCCACGCGGGCGGCGACGCGACCGGCGCGGAGGTGCAGCGGGCCCTGCACGCCGCCGTCCACCGCGACCCGTGGATCCGCCTCATCGAGCACGCCCTCGTCCTCGACCTGCTCACCGACGCCGCCGGCCGGGCCTGCGGGGTCACCCTGCACGTCCTCGGCGAAGGCGCGGAGGACGGCGTCGGCGCGGTCCTCGCCCGGGCCGTCGTGCTCGCCACCGGCGGCATGGGCCAGATCTACTCCGCCACCACCAACCCGATCGTCTCCACCGGCGACGGGGTCGCGCTCGCCCTGCGCGCCGGGGCCGCCGTCACCGACATCGAGTTCGTCCAGTTCCACCCGACCGCGCTCGCGCTCAACAACCGCGACTCCCAGCAGCCGCTGGTCAGCGAGGCGCTGCGCGGCGAGGGCGCGTACCTGCGCGACGGCGACGGCAACCGCTTCATGGTCGGCCGCCACGAGCTCGCGGAGCTCGCCCCGCGCGACGTCGTGGCCAAGGGCATCTACCGGGTCATGCGCGCCGAGGGCACGAACAACGTCTGGCTCGACGCCCGCCACCTCGGCCGGGACTTCCTCGAGGGCCGGTTCCCGACGATCGTGGCGTCCTGCCGGGCGGCCGGCGTCGACCCCGCCGCGGACCTCATCCCGGTGTCCCCGGCCGCGCACTACGCCTCCGGCGGCGTCCGCACCGACCTGCACGGCCGCACGTCGATCCCGGGCCTCTACGCGTGCGGTGAGGTCGCCTGTACCGGTGTGCACGGCGCCAACCGGCTGGCCTCCAACTCACTGCTGGAGGGGCTGGTCTTCTCCCGCCGGATCGCCGAGGACATCGCCCGCGACCTGCCCGCGCAGACCGACCCCGTGGCCGGCGACCTGCCGGCGTGGACCGCCGACCCCGGGCTGCGCGGCCCGCTGCAGGCGGCCATGTCGGCGCACGCCTCGGTGCTGCGCAGCGCCGAGTCGCTCGACCAGGCGGCGCAGGCGATCGCCAAGCTGGCCCTGGACCGCGCCGCGCCCGGCCTCGCCGGCTGGGAGGCCACCAACCTGCTCACCGTCGCGGCCGCCCTCGTCGGCGCCGCCGACCAGCGGCAGGAGACCCGCGGCTGCCACTGGCGCGAGGACTTCCCCGACGCCAGCGACGTGTTCCGCGGCCACTTCCTCGCCGGCCTGTCCGACACCGGCGCCCTGACCGAGACGTGGGAGGACGCGTGACGCCCCTCGTGGCCGCCGCCGGTGCCCTGACCGAGACGTTGGAGGACGCGTGACCCCGGAGACCGAAGCGCTGTTGCGGAAGGTCGGGCTCGACCCGGTCGCCGTCGGCGAGATCGTCGAGCGGACCCTGACCGAGGACCTCGGCCCCGACCGCCTCGACGTGACCAGCGTGGCGACCATCCCGGCCACCCAGACGGACTCCGCCGAGCTCGTCGCCCGCGCCGACGGCGTGGTCGCCGGCCTGGCCGTCGCGGCCGCCGTGTTCGAGGCCGTGTCCCCGTCCGTCGAGGTGGCGATCCACGCCGTCGACGGCTCGTCCGTCGTGCGCGGCACGGTGCTCGCGACCGTCACCGGACCGACCCGCGACCTGCTGACCGCCGAGCGCTCCGCCCTCAACCTGCTGTGCCGCATGTCGGGCGTCGCCACCCACACCCGCCGGTGGGCCGACCTCCTCGCCGGCACCAAGGCCCTGGTCCTCGACACCCGCAAGACCACGCCCGGCCTGCGCATCCTGGAGAAGTACGCGGTCCGCGCCGGCGGCGGCACCAACAAGCGCATGGGCCTCTACGACGTCGCCATGATCAAGGACAACCACAAGCTGGCGGCGGGCGGCATCTCCGCGGCGTACGCCCGGGTCCGTGAGGCGTTCCCCGACGTCCCGGTCCAGGTCGAGGTGACCACGGTCGGCGAGGCGGTGGAGGCGGTCACCGCCGGCGCCACGTTCCTGCTGCTCGACAACATGGCGCCGGACCTGCTGCGGGAGGTCGTGGCGGCGGTCGGCGGCCGGGCCGAGCTGGAGGCGACCGGCGGCCTGACCCTGGAGACGGCGGCGGACTACGCGGCCACCGGGGTCGACTACCTGTCCGTCGGCGGCCTCACCCACTCCTCGCCGATCCTCGACATCGCGATGGACCTGCGGACCCACTGAGCCCCTACGCGGGGAACGCGACGGCGACCAGCGCGGAGAACCGCTGGACCTTCCACGCCGGCGGGACCACCGCGGCGCAGCGTTCGACGCCGGAGACGCACACGATCGCCTGCACCGACGAGACCGGTGCGGGCGGGGCGGACGGGATCACCGACTCGACCGCGACCAGCTCGACGTCCGGCAGGGAGATCTGCAGCGGGTACTCCCACAGGTCCCCGTCCATGACCAGGCCGACCCGCCGGACGCCGCTGGCCTTGATCGCGTCGATCGCCTGCTGGTACGGCACCGCCTGGTCGGGCAGCCGGACGAAGCGCTCCTGCCAGTCGGTGAGGGTGAAGACGGAGCCCTGGCCGACGAGGCGGCGGGGCTGCCCGTACGCGACGGAGATCCCACCGGCCGCGAACGCCGCCGCCATGACGACGACGAGCGCGGCCGCGGTGGCGCGGTGGGTGCGCAGGCGGTCGGCCCAGTAGCCGGCGAGCGGCGCGCCGAGCGCGAACGCGGGCAGGATCAGCCGGTTGCCCCAGTCCTGCCACTTGACGACCGCGGCGGTCATGACGAACGCGCCGAGCACCATGACCGCGTAGCCCCTCAGCAGCGGGGGCAGCCGCCGCCACACCAGCGTGACGACGAGGGCGCTCAGGATCAGCGCGGACTGGACGGGGTACGGCGAGCGGTCCTCGTCCGGCTTCCAGCGCGTGCCGGGGAAGACGCTCCGCCACTGGGTGATCTTCGGGTCGTTGGGGTTGACGCCCACGACGTCCGCGACGGCGATGACGGCGTCGCTGACCATGCCGTTGACCGCCGGGAACGGTGTGGTGAGCGTGGAGGCGGCCAGGCGCAGGCCGTTGACCAGCACGGCCGGCGGGTCCTTGCGCTCCGTGGACAGCGAGGCGCTGTAGCCGGGCGGCCCGAGCGGCGAGCCGAACGCGTCGTTGACGCGCAGCATGGCCGGCCCGGCGAGCACGACCATGCCGGCGACGATCGCCAGGCCGGCGCCGGCGGTGCGCAGCCACTGCCCGGTCCGGCCGCCCGCCCTGTCTGAAAGCCCGTCCGAAAGCCCGTCTGAAAGCCCGTCTGAAGGCCCGTCTGAAGGCCCGTCTGAGGGCCCGTCTGAGGGCACGGGAGCCTCGGACGTCACCGCCAACCGCGCCGGCCGGAGACGGAGCTGGCAGACGCCCCAGAAGACGAGGATCGGGGCGAGGGGCATGAGGCCGGTCGACTTGGTGACGGCGGTGAGGCCGGCGACCGTGGCGAGGGTCAGGACGTCGCCGGCGGTGGCGACCCGGCGGGCGCCGTCGAGCGCGAGGCTGGCGGCGCAGGCGACCCACGCGGTGACGACGAGGTCGTTCTGGGTGCTGGTGGCCTCCAGGGCGACCGCCGGGGCGGTGAGCAGGACGGCGGCGGCGATGAGCTGGCCGAGGCGGCCGACGCCGAGCTGGGCGGCGCAGCGGGAGACGGCGACGGCGGCCAGCAGCGACACGCCCCACTGCAGCAGGTTGTACAGCGAGTCGTCCCCGGTCAGCAGCCGGGCCTGCAGCAGCAGGTACTCCGCGCCCGGGACCAGGATGATCTGCTGGTTCTGGATTGTGGCGTAGGGGGCCAGGTCGCCGTCGGCGATCCAGTGCTCGATCTTCGTGAGGTGATAGTGGTTCGAGTCGTAGTTGTTCGGCGAGTGGGCCAGCGCGAGGACCAGCTCAGCCAGTACCAACGCCGCAAACGCTGACAGCAGCACCTTGTCCCAGTTTCGCAGGACAAGGTGGGGGACGTGCAGGTGGCGCCTGGCGAAGAAGGCCGACACGCCGGCGAAGAGCACCCAGTAGACGATCACCGGCCAGGTCGTGATCAACCCCGCGAGCGACAGCAGCTCGACGAAGACGACCGTGACGCCCGCCACCGTGGCCGCCGCGCGGATGACCGCCTGGCGGGCGTCCAGACTGCCCGGACGCAGCGCGAACGCGGTGAACACCAGCGCCGCCAGCGGGAGGAGCGCGAGCAGCGTGCGGGCCGTCGGCATCATGGGAACCGGATCGTAGATGACCAGGCTCACCCCGCCGCTGGCGGGCCTTTCGTTAGGCTCACCACGTGCTGCTGTGCATCGACATCGGAAACACCAACACGGTGCTCGCCACGTTCGAGGGCGAGAAGCTGGTCCACTCGTGGCGGATCAAGACCGACGCGAGGGCCACCGCCGACGAGCTCGGCCTGCTCTACCGGGGGCTGCTCGCCACCGACGCCGTGTCGCTGACCGGCATCGCGGCCTGCTCGACCGTCCCCGCGGCCCTGCGCTCCCTGCGCACGATGCTGCAGCGGTACTACCCGGGCGTCCCGACCGTGATCGTCGAGCCGGGCGTGCGGACGGGTGTCCAGCTGGCGATCGACAACCCGAAGGAGGTCGGCACCGACCGGGTCGCGAACACCCTGGCCGCCTTCACGCTCTTTGGCGGCCCGTCGATCGTCGTGGACTTCGGCACGTCGACCAACTTCGACGTCGTCTCCGCCCGCGGGGAGTTCCTCGGCGGCGTGCTGGCGCCCGGCATCGAGATCTCCGTGGACGCCCTTGCGGCCCGCGCCGCCCAGCTGCGCAAGGTGGAGCTGGTCAAGCCGCCGCGGGTGATCGGCAAGAACACGGTCGAGTGCCTGCAGTCCGGCGTCGTCTACGGCTTCGCCGGGCAGGTCGACGGCATCGTGCGGGGTGTCACCGCGGAGCTGGGCGTCCCGGTGAAGGCGGTCGTCGCGACCGGTGGCCTGGCCCCGATCGTGATCGGCGAGTCCGCCACGGTCACGCACCACGAGCCGATGCTCACCCTGATCGGGCTGCGACTGATCTTCGACCGCAACCGCGGTTAGCGTTTGCGGCCGATGTACGCGTAGGTCACGTACGGCAGCTCGAACTCCTCGGTCCGCGGCAGCACCTCCAGCAGCTGCTCCTCGAGCCGTCGCCGCGCCTCGTCGCCCGAGACCAGGTAGTAGCTGCGGGACTTGACCAGCTCCAGGAACGACTCCCTCGTGTGGGTGGCGCTCCACTCGAACGTCCCCCGCTCCACTGGGCCGAAGAGGGGGCCGAAGTCCTGCACGGCCGTCTCGTCGAACGCGTCGCGCTCGCGGGCGCCGTCGAAGAGGGTGGAGGACTCGGCGACCCAGGGGACGCGCTCGTCGCGGATGTTCCAGATCGGGACGAAGCGGCCGCCGGGCCGGAGGACGCGGGCGATCTCGGCGTGCGCCGGCTCGCCGTAGAACCAGTGGTAGGCCTGCCCGGCGGTGACGACGTCGACGGACGCGTCCGGCAGGGGGATGTGGGTGGCGTCACCCTTGCGGGCTTCCCCGGGGATCTTGGCGCGCATCTTGTCGTCCGGCTCGACGGCGATGGTGTGATGGCCCAGGTCGCGGAGCTGGCGGGTCAGGATGCCGGTGCCCGCACCAAGATCGCAGATTTCGGATTTTTCCGGTATCGCCCATTGCAGGGCCTCGCGCGGGTACCGGGGGCGGATGCGGTCGTACAGGTCGGCGGCCGCTCCGAACGAGGAGGCATGTGCTGCGAAATCCACGCCGCCAAAAGTACCGAATCCGAAGTTGCGAGGTCGCGCCGTAAAACGCGGAATTGGCCGGCCGGGCACGCATGGCTCTCTCTGGGCGGCTGTTGGCCTCTGCTACCTGCAGCCGCCATGTTGCAGTTGTGCAAGGTGGTGCTGCACCTGCCATTCGTCACGCATAGCAATGCGACGGACACGGATTTGCGTCGGCGTATCGCCCTATCCGATTCCGAGGCCCTGTCTTCCTTGCCTGCGGCCCTGGCTGCGGTGTGCGTGCCGGGTGCGGATGCCTGATCGGGAACTAACCGCGCGTGATGGAGTACGGAATGCCACCGGCGGCAGGCGTGTGATGGGAATCGATCGCGTTGGCGTGCGGCCCGTCGCGCCCGGCATTCGGGAAACGCGGTGTCTTTCCGCTGGTGCGGTAGCGGTAGTTTCGGCGTACCGTTGACGAAGCGGACCCTGATTGCGTTATCTTTGCATTCGCACAACGCGGGGTGAGCTTCCTCGAAGGGAATACGACAGTGGCCAAGCGGACCATCCACGTGCTGGTCGACGACATCGACGGCGGGGACGCCGACGAGACCGTGAAGTTCGCGCTGGACGGCGTTCAGTATGAGATCGACCTCTCGAAGAAGAACGCGACGAAGCTGCGTGACGCGTTCGGGCCGTTCCTCGGTGCGGCGACCAAGGTCGGCCGGGGTGGCGTCGTGGTCGGAGGGCGCGCCGCCAGTGCCCGCGGCCGCGGTGGGGCAGCCGCCGATCGCGAGCAGAACAAGGCGATTCGGGAATGGGCTCAGAACAAGGGCATCAAGGTCTCCGACCGGGGCCGCATCAAGCAGGAAATCGTGGACCGCTACAACGCCGAGGCCGGCCGTTAGCGCTCGTTGACCGGTTTCGGCCTGAGCGGTCGTTTTGGGGTTCTTTCAGCGCCTTTCACCCATCGTAGCCAACTTGCTACGGTGGGTGACTTGCATGGTGCGTCGATTTCGCTCTTGGCGTACGGGCTCGCCAGCAGGAACACGGCGACGGATGCTCGCGTTGAGCAAAAGCGCCGGGTACACGCGTCCCCGGCGGGTAGACAAGTACCACGCAACGACTCCGACATGGTCCGATGGTGGGGTGCGGCAATGGCGCACACCCGCAATGTGTCGGCCTACGGCGATAGAGTGATGGCACGGTCACGTTGGCGTCCGACAGAGCTTCGGCGTGGCGACCCCCTCGAGGGGTTCCGCGGCAGGGGCGGCGGCGACGGACACGGCACGTGAAGGAGCAGGGATGTTCGAGCGGTTCACCGACCGAGCACGACGGGTTGTCGTCCTGGCGCAGGAAGAAGCCCGGATGCTCAACCACAACTACATCGGCACCGAGCACATCCTGCTCGGCCTCATCCACGAGGGTGAGGGCGTGGCGGCCAAGGCGCTCGAGAGCCTCGGCATCTCGCTGGAGGGAGTCCGCCAGCAGGTCGAGGAGATCATCGGCCAGGGGCAGCAGGCGCCGAGCGGGCACATTCCGTTCACGCCACGAGCCAAGAAGGTGCTGGAGCTGTCCCTGCGCGAGGCGCTGCAGCTCGGGCACAACTACATCGGCACGGAGCACATCCTGCTGGGTCTGATCCGCGAGGGTGAGGGCGTGGCCGCCCAGGTCCTCGTGAAGCTCGGCGCCGACCTCAACCGGGTCCGCCAGCAGGTCATCCAGCTGCTCTCCGGCTACCAGGGCAAGGAGCCGGCCGCCGCCGGCACCGGTGCCCCCGGCGAGGCTGCTCCGTCGACCAGCCTGGTGCTCGACCAGTTCGGTCGAAACCTCACCCAGGCCGCCCGCGAGGGCAAGCTCGACCCGGTCATCGGGCGCGAGAAGGAAATCGAGCGGGTCATGCAGGTCCTGTCCCGCCGCACCAAGAACAACCCGGTGCTGATCGGCGAGCCGGGCGTCGGCAAGACCGCCGTGGTCGAGGGCCTGTCCCAGCGGATCATCAAGGGCGAGGTGCCCGAGACGCTCAAGGACAAGCAGCTCTACACGCTCGACCTCGGTGCCCTCGTCGCCGGTTCGCGCTACCGCGGTGACTTCGAGGAGCGCCTGAAGAAGGTGCTCAAGGAGATCCGCACCCGCGGCGACATCATCCTGTTCATCGACGAGATCCACACGCTCGTCGGTGCGGGTGCCGCCGAGGGCGCGATCGACGCCGCGTCGATCCTCAAGCCGATGCTGGCCCGTGGTGAGCTCCAGACCATCGGCGCCACCACCCTCGACGAATACCGCAAGCACCTCGAGAAGGACGCCGCGCTTGAGCGCCGCTTCCAGCCGATCCAGGTGGGTGAGCCGTCGCTGGCGCACACCATCGAGATCCTCAAGGGCCTGCGCGACCGCTACGAGGCGCACCACCGGGTGACGATCACCGACGCCGCCCTGGTGGCCGCCGCGACGCTGGCCGACCGCTACATCTCCGACCGCTTCCTGCCGGACAAGGCGATCGACCTGATCGACGAGGCCGGCGCGCGGATGCGCATCCGCCGGATGACCGCGCCGCCAGACCTGCGCGACTTCGACGAGCGCATCGCCCAGGTGCGCCGCGACAAGGAGTCCGCGATCGACGCGCAGGACTTCGAGCGGGCCGCGCAGCTGCGCGACAAGGAGAAGCAGCTGCTCGGGCAGAAGGCGCAGCGCGAGAAGGAGTGGAAGGCCGGCGACCTCGACGTCGTGTCCGAGGTCGACGACGAGCAGATCGCCGAGGTCCTGGCGAACTGGACCGGCATCCCGGTCTACAAGCTGACCGAGGAGGAGACGGCCCGCCTCCTGCGCATGGAGGACGAGCTGCACAAGCGCCTCGTCGGCCAGGACGACGCGGTCAAGGCGGTCTCGAAGGCCATCCGGCGCACCCGGGCCGGCCTGAAGGACCCGAAGCGCCCCTCCGGCTCGTTCATCTTCGCCGGCCCGTCCGGCGTCGGGAAGACGGAGCTGTCCAAGGCGCTCGCCGAGTTCCTCTTCGGCTCCGAGGACGCGCTGATCCAGCTCGACATGTCCGAGTTCCACGACCGCTACACGGTGTCGCGCCTCGTCGGTGCGCCTCCCGGGTATGTCGGTTACGACGAGGGCGGCCAGCTGACCGAGAAGGTCCGCCGCCGGCCGTTCTCGGTGGTCCTCTTCGACGAGATCGAGAAGGCCCACCCGGACGTCTTCAACACGCTCCTGCAGATCCTGGAGGACGGCCGTCTCACCGACGGTCAGGGCCGCATCGTGGACTTCAAGAACACGGTGATCATCCTGACCACCAACCTGGGCACCCGCGACGTGGCCAAGGCCGTGTCCCTGGGCTTCCAGGCGTCGGAGGACAACGAGTCCAACTACGAGCGCATGAAGATCAAGGTCAACGACGAGCTGAAGCAGCACTTCCGCCCGGAGTTCCTCAACCGCATCGACGACACGATCGTCTTCCACCAGCTCATGCAGGACCAGATCCTGGGCATCGTCGACCTGATGATCGCCCGCATCGAGTCCCAGCTGCGCAACAAGGACATGGGCCTCGAGCTGACCGACAACGCCAAGAAGTTCCTGGCGAACAAGGGCTATGACCCGGTCCTGGGGGCCCGGCCGCTGCGCCGGACCATCCAGCGCGAGATCGAGGACTCGCTCTCCGAGCGCATCCTGTTCAACGAGCTCCGCCCGGGCCAGATCGTCGTCATCGACTGCGAAGGCGACCCGGCCCAGTTCGAGAAGGCCAAGCTGGTCTTCAACGGCGCCGACCGCCCGGGCGCAGTCCCGGACGCCGTCCCCGCCGAGCTGACCAAGGGCGGCTCCGCCGAGGAGTCCGCAGCCTGACCCGGCACCACGCGAAAGGCCCCCGTCCACTCAGGACGGGGGCCTTTCCCGTTTCGTGCGGTTCCGTTCTTGCGACCACCGCTCTCCCGCCGGCGCCGTTGTCGTGCAGTTTGTTCAGCCACGCACCGCCGTCCACCTCGCGTGCTGACCACTTCCTACTGGAACCTTGGCATTCCACCGCGACCGAATTCGTGCGGTGTTCTCTTTGAACCAGCGCCATCAGGCAAAGTTCGTCGCGCATTCCGGCTGCGCCCAGCGCGCCGGCGTCCAGCGGATGTGGTGATCGAAGGACGAAACCGGTCGTGATGGCAGCCAGATCCGTCCTTCGATCAAATTCAACGGTGTGGCGTCCGCCGGTGCGGTGGCCAGATCCGTCCGTCTTTCCATCAACCCCCCCACATTGCGGGGTCGTCAGCGGCGTGATCGAAGGAGAGGACTGGTCGTGGGGGCAGCCAGATCCGTCCTTCGACCAACTCAATCGTGCGGTGAGCGAAGGAGGGCCGGTCTTGGTGGCGGCACGATCCGGGCATTGATTGTCGGTGGCGTCGTGGGGGCATGTTGCGAGGATGGTTCACGCGGCTGGGTGGGGTTGGTGGCGAAGAGTGACATGTCGAGGGTTCGTGGGGGCGGTCGGCGGGTTACGTTGCCTGGCGTGAGTGGGTGGTGGCGGGACTTCGGGGCGGCGCGCTTCGGGCGGCCGGTCGCGCCGCGGCCGATCGTCCGGACGGGGTTGCTCGCGCGGCTCGACAGGGCGTTCGACGAACCAGGCCGGGAGCAGGCCCACCGAGCTGCCGACCGGGACGCCGGCCTCGCGCCGGACCGGGAGCGGCCACGCCGACCTGCCGACCCGGACGCCGGTCTCGCGCCGGAGCGGTCTGGCACGTTGCCCGGGCAGGGGCTGAGTGAGAGGGCCGAGGCGGGGCAGGAGGCTGGGAGCGACAGGGCGGCAGGGGCGCCGGTGGTTGTGGTGGTGGCGGGGAGCGGGGCGGGGAAGAGCATCCTGCTGGGGCAGTGGGCCGAGCGGCGGGGGGCGGTGCTCGTACAGGCGGAGGAACTGCCGGCTGAGGTGCCTCCGGGTGCCCTCGTCGTGGTTGACGGGGTGGAGCGGCTTGAGGTCGGGGGTGCTGGGTGGGGGTGGGTGGTCGCGCGGGTCGGGGTGGTGCCGTTGGTGCTCAGTGGCAGGGAGCCAATTCCGGTGGCCGCGGTGGACCGGTTGGGGGCGGGGCACCTGGCGTTCGGCGAGGATGAGACGTATCAGGTGCTGGCGGCGGCGCTGGCGGATGCGGCGGGGGCCGACAGGCTGGCGCCTGACCTGCATCTGTTGACGGGGGGATGGCCCGGGCTCGTCGGGCTGGCGGCGGCGTGGCTGGCGCGGGTGCCGCAGGCGGAGCGGGCGGGCAGCCTGCGGCAGCTGGCGCGGGTCGACGGGGGGCTGCAGGAGCATCTCGTCGGCGCACTGGTCGGGGTGCTGGACGCGGGGGAGCGGGAGCTCGTGCGGCGGCTCGCGTACCTGCCGGCGGTGGACGCCGGACGGGCGGATGTCCTGGGGCTGGCGGAGGAGTGGGGCGCGGTGCCGCCGCTCGTGGTGCCGGCCCGTGCGGAGAAGGAGGCTTTCGTCGTACCGGAGCCGCTGCGGAAAACGATCCAGCAGCGGCTGCCGCTCGCTGAAGCCGAACGGCAGGCGCTGCTGGAGGCGTTTCAGGGAATGTAGTCCTCCAGCAGGGCCGGGGTGAGGCCGGCGGCCTTGATGGCCTGGAGGGCCGCGATGAAGTCGTCGACGAACCGGTCGCGGAAGTGCATCAGGATGATGTCGCCGCGCTGGACCGTGTTGCCCTGCTGGTAGCGGACGATGCCCTTGTCGACGGTTTCCTTCCAGAAGAAGGCGGCGTGCATGCCGCAGTCGTGGGAGGCCTTCAGCGTCGTGTCGTCCTTCTCGCCGTACGGCGGGCGGAAGAGGACCGGGCGGCGGCCGTACCAGTTGCCGAGCTTGTCCGCGGAGTCGCAGATCTCCTTGCGCTGGACGTTGTACGACTTGCCGCGCAGGCTCTGGTGGGTGACCGTGTGCGCCTCGATGACGGCGCCGGCGTCCTGGAGGCGCTTGAAGTACTGCGGGTCGTTCCTGATCGCGTCGATCATGAGGAACAGCGTGACGGGCACGCCGGCCTGCTTGATCAGGTCGAGGGCCTCGGGGCGCTTGACCTGGCCGTCGTCGATGGTGATGAACGCGACGGGCTGGTCGGTCGGGATGCGGGAGTAGTACGCCGCGAGGTTGCCCTCCGGCAGGTGGACCTTGTCGGCCTTCGGGGCGCGGTCGAACTTCGGCAGCCGGTCACCGTAGTTGACGCCGGCGGGTGGTGCCGCCGCGGTGGTGGTGGCCTGCGTCTTCGAGGGCTTCGCGGCGGGCGAGGCCGACGGCGGGGCCGCTTCGGACGAGGCCGGCGACGCCGCGACGGCGCTGGAGGCGACCGCCGGCGGCGGGGCGGCGGTGTCCGTCCACTTCGGATGGTCAGGCTTCGACGCGGCACAGCCCGCGAGCGTCGCGACGGCGAGGACCGCCGCGGCGATCCGGCGTGCCCTGAGGCGAGGGATGAGCACGCCGTGAGCCTATCCATGCGGGCACGTGAGGGGAGTCCCGAAAAGTGTGGGAAAAACCAGCTGAACCGGCTGCAACCCTCGCCTCACCCGGGCAGCGTGAACGTCCCACCCCGCTCGCGGACCAGCCCGTCCTCGATCAGCCCGGCCAGCGCCCGACCGCGCTGCACCTCGTCGTCCCAGACGAGGTCGAGCCGCGCCGCGGGCACCGGGTCGTCGCTGGCGCGCAGCACGGCGAGCAGAAGGCCCCGCACATGGCGGTCGGTTCCGTGGTACCGCTGCGTGCGCCGGCTCGGGCCACTGGACGCCGGCGCCCCGGCGATGCGCCAGGCACAGACGCCGGCCATCGGGCACTCCTCACAGCGTGGTGCGCGGGCGGTGCAGATCACGGCGCCGAGCTCCATGAACGCGACCGAGGCGCGGGCCGCCGCCTCGTGGTCCTCGGGCAGCAGCACCTCGACGGCGCGCAGGTCGGCGGGGGTGGTGGCGGGTCCGCCGTCGGCGACGCCGTCGACGATCCTGGCGACGACCCGGCGGACGTTGGTGTCCACGACCGGGTGGCGCTGGCGGAACGCGAACGCGGCGACCGCCCGGGCCGTGTACATGCCGATGCCGGGCAGCGCGAGCAGCGCGTCGACGTCGTCGGGGACGACACCGTCGTGCCGCTCCACGATCGCCACCGCGCACGCGTGCAGGCGCAGGGCGCGGCGCGGGTAGCCGAGACGGTCCCACGCGCGGATGGCCTCGCCGGGCGGGTCGGCGGCCAGGTGGGCGGGCGTCGGCCAGCGCTCCATCCAGCGGCGCCAGGCGGGGTCCACGCGGGACACCTGGGTCTGCTGGAGCATGACCTCGCTGACCAGCACGCCCCACGGTGTCGCGTCGGGCTGCCGCCAGGGGAGGTCCCGGGCGTTGGCGTCGTACCAACTGGTGACGGTCTGTGAGAGGGCGATGGAGGCGATAAGGAAGGATAAGCCAGGTGAACGAGTACGCCGTCACCGTCATCGGCCACGACCGCCCCGGCATCATCGCCGACGTCGCGGAGATCCTCGCCGGTCTGGGCCTCAACCTCACCGACTCGACGATGACCCGCCTGCGCGGGCACTTCGCGATGACCCTGGTCTGCGCCGGGTCCGTGTCCGCCGCCGAGGTCGAGTCGGCGCTCGCGCCGCTGACCGCCGGCCGGACGCTGCTGGTCACCGTCCGCGAGGTGGGCCAGGACCTGGTCGACGAGCCTTCGGGCGCGCACTACGTGCTGACCGTCCACGGCGCGGACAAGCTGGGGATCGTGGCGGCGCTCTGCCGTACCGTGGCGGCGGCGGGCGGCAACATCACCGACCTGACCACCCGTCTGGCCGGCAACCTCTACGTGGTCGTGGCCGAGGTCGACGCGCCCGGGCCGATGGCGGAGCTGGCCGAGGCGATCGAGCGGGTCGCCGGCGAGCTCGGGGTCGAGGCGACGCTGCGCGCGGGCGAAGCGGACCTGATGTGACCGTCCTGCAGGTCGTCCAGGCCCCCGCGGAGGTGCTGGGCTCGGCCGGCGTGGCCGTGGACCCGTGCGCCGACGACATCGTCAAGCTCGCGGCCGACCTCGTCGACACGATGCGGGTGTCGCCCGGCTGCGTCGGGCTCGCCGCGCCGCAGGTCGGCGTCGGCGCGCAGGTCTTCGCCGTCGACGTCACCGGCCACCCGAAGGCCCGCACCGTGCACGGCACGCTGGTGCTGTGCAACGCGCGGGTCGTCGAGGCCTCGCAGTGGCAGAAGGGCCGCGAGGGCTGCATGTCGGTGCCCGACCTCACCGGCGACGTGAAGCGCGCCAACCGGCTCGTCGTGGCCGGCCAGGTCCCCGGAACGGGTGACGAGATCGAGATCACTACGGATGCGTTCGAGGCGAGGGCTTTACAGCACGAGATCGATCATTGCGCTGGGTTACTGTTCCTTGATCGTGTTGCCGGCGCGCATGCCGTATACGCCCGCAAGGTCTATCTCTGAGCGGTCTACACGGCGCGCCGCCCCGTTCGCCACCCGTTCCCTCGATACGGTGAGTGCATCATGAAGCTGACGGTTGGCCCGCTTCCCGCTGGCGTTTACTGGCGGCGTCGCGCCATCCTCGGCGGGGCGCTGCTCATCGTGGTGCTCATGCTGTGGGTGCAGTGCTCCGGACCGGACCCGAAGCGAACCCCGGCATCGGCACAGACCAAGGCTCCGGCTTCCACGGGGCCCACCGCCACGCCTGCCGCGGCCGAGCCGACGATCCAGACTCCGACGACCGGCGACCCGGTCTCCAGCGCACCGCCTTCGAGCGCGCCCGCCGGGACGTCCACGGTGCCGGTCTGCGCCGACACGGACCTGTCGCTGGTGGCGCAGCCCGAGCAGGCGATGCAGTTCCGCGGGGCGTATCTCAAGTTCTTCCTGAAGATCAAGAACACCTCGACCCGGGAGTGCACGCGTGACGTCGGCGCCGACTATCAGGAGCTCTACCTGCAGGTCGGTGCGGTCAAGATGTGGTCGTCGGACGCCTGCGACGCCCCGAAGGGCAGCCAGCCCACGACGCTGAAGCCGGGCATCGAGGTGCAGTTCTCCACCACGTGGAACGGCAAGACCACCAAGGACGGGTGCGAGCACCGGGAGCTGCCGCCGGCCGGCAAGTATGAGCTGATGGCCCGCCTCGACACCAAGCTGAGCGCGCCGGTCCAGGTGCAGCTCACCTGAACGTGACTTCTTAGACGTAGCGCTCCAGGATCGAGGCCTCGGCCAGGCGGCTCAGGCCCTCCCGGACGCCGCGGGCGCGGGCGTCGCCGACGCCGTCGACCGCCTGCAGGTCCTCCACGGTCGCGCCGAGCAGCCGCTGCAGGCTGCCGAAGTGCTCGACCAGCCGGTCCACGACGAGCGCCGGCAGCCGCGGTACCTTGGCCAGCAACCGGAACCCACGAGGCGACACCGCGGCGTCCAGGGCGTCGCTCGCCCCCGGATAGCCCAGCGACTTCGCCACCGCGACCAGGTCGATCAGCTCCGTCGCCGTCAACGCGTCCAGCTCGTCGAGCGCGTCGTCCGACGAACGGCTGCGCCGCCCCGACGGCAGGTAGTCGCGGATCACCAGCGTCCGGTCGGCCTCCACGCCCGCCATCAGCTCCTCGAGCTGCAGCGCCAGCAGCCGCCCGTCGGTGCCGAGCTCGACCACATACCCCGCGATCTCGTCCGCGATGCGCCGCACCATCTCCAGCCGCTGCACCACCGCCACCGCGTCGCGGACCGTGACCAGGTCCTCGATCTCCAGCGCCGAGAGCGTCCCACTGACCTCGTCGAGGCGCAGCTTGTACCGCTCCAGCGTGGCGAGCGCCTGGTTCGCCTTCGACAGGATCGCGGCCGAGTCGTCCAGCACGTGCCGCTGGCCGTTCACGTACAGGCCGATGATCCGCATCGACTGGCTCACCGAGATCACCGGGAACCCCGCCTGCTTCGCCACCCGCTCGGCCGTCCGGTGCCGGGTCCCCGACTCCTCCGACGGGATGGTCGGGTCCGGCATCAGGTGCACGGCGGCCCGGACAATTCTCGTGCCGTCACTCGACAGGACGACAGCACCGTCCATCTTGCACAGCTCACGCAGCCGCGTCGCGGAGAACTCGACATCCAGCGGGAACCCGCCGGTGCAGATCTGCTCCACCACCTTGTCGTAGCCGAGGACGATCAGGGCGCCCGTGCGCCCCCGGAGGATGCGCTCCAGCCCGTCACGCAGCACCGTCCCCGGCGCCATCAGGGCGAGCGTCGCCCGCAGCGGGTCTGCGGCGGCCCAACCCCCGTTGAGGCCGGTGTGGGAACCGCCCCTGCTGGGCTCGCGGTCTATCGGCACCCGCACAGTCTACGGATGGTCGGACATCCGGTGCTGGTGCGGTATCGACCCAACCCGTAGAGTGGGCCGACCCCATCAGCCGATGGATCGAAGTTGATGTCTGCGTTCAGTCTGTGAGGTCCCACCGGTGGCCGGTCCCGAGCGGATCGAGTGGCGGCGCAGCTTCCCGTCCCGCGCACTGGTCAGCCTCGCCTGGTACGTGCTCTCCGCCGCCCTCGCCGTCGGCCTCGTCCGCGGCTTCTTCGCCGACGAGCCCGACGTCCTCCCGTCAGGCGCGAACAACCCCCTCGCCGACCTTCCGATGTGGACCGTCGCCCTCGCCGCGGTCGGCGCCACCCCATTCGTCCTCGCCGTCGTGCGCCGCCCCCGGGTCGGCGCCAACCACTTCGCCCTCACCCTGCGCCCCGGCTGGGTCCGCACGCTGGTCCTGCCGTGGTCACGCGTCGCGCAGGTGGCCCTGATGGACGTCGGCGGCGAGCGGTACCTGCTGGTCAGGCTCCGGGCCGGCCTGGACCGCACCGGCACCAACCCCGGCTGGCTCGACCAGAACGTCGTCCGCGAACTGTCGAAGACCCCGTCGAAGCGCGCCCGCGGCTTCGACGTCGCCGTCCGCCTCCGCGACTTCACCGGCACCTCCGACGGCCGGCTGGCGGCCTTGGCCGCCTTCGCCCCCGACCAGGTCCTCATCGCCAACCACCTGCCGCTGTAGCTGTATTTCCGCCCCACCGCTGTCGCGGCGGGTCCCGGCGCGGATTCTCACCCGACCGCTGTGCTTCCGCCCCACCGCTTCGCGGCGGGTCCCGGCGGGGATTCTCACCCGCACCCCAATGCGCCGCTCCGCGACGCACAGCCCGCGCTCGCGCGTGGCTGGGATCGCGCGTGCGCGCCGCAACCTGTGGCCGGCCGCCGTCCTGCCGCAGTGCCGTGAATGCGTTTGACTCGCACATCTGGCCGGGCGGCTTCCGGCACCTACGACAGACGTTGGTCAATGCCCCGCTATGTGGCATCTGCGCCATCGACGTTGCGCGATCCACTCACAAGATGATCTCTAAAGTGGAGGCAGATCGCGCAACGTCTATCCGAGCCGTCATGTACCGGAACCGCATGGGATGAGGGAGGAGCAGCGGGTTCGCCCGGACGCGCCGAGCCACCGGATGTCGACGGCCCGTGGGTCATTGGCCGAGCCGCGCGTCGCTGAACGTCTCCCGAGCCTGGCCCTTCGGGTGCGCACGGCTGGTTGGGGTGCTGCCACGTGATGTGCCGTTGGCGGTCTACAGCACTGCGCCGGTCGAGCCGCTGTGGCCCAGACGAGCGGCCGTCGTGCCGGGCAGGCTGGTGGCGGTGCCGAGCGGGTAGGCAAGGGTCGGGCGGGCTGCTGCGGGGTCGGTCGGATGGTGCCGGTGCTGGTTGAGCTGCTGTGCAGCTAAGAAGTCGGGTGGGCTGGTGCGGAGTCGGTCGAGCGGTTGCGGTGTCAGGCAGCTGGCGTAGTGCCGGGCTGGCCGGCCAGTGGGGGCGGGCGGGTCTGCCGTAGCAGTGGTCGGCCGGCTGCGGTGCTGGCTGGCCGGCTGTGATGCGGGTGGGGGCTGGTTGAGCGGCTGTCGGTCGGTCCGGGCTGGATTGGTGGGGTGGGTGGCCTGAGGGCGCGGGTGGGCTGGTGTGGAGTGGGTCGAGTGGTCGCGGTGGTGGGCAGCACGTGCAGTGGCGGGCGAGCTGTTGTGGTGCCGGGCGGTCTGGCCAGTGGGCGTGCGCGGGTCTGCCGTTGACGTGGTTGACGGGCTGCGGTGCTGGCTGTGGCGCGGCTGGGTTGGTGTGGTGCGGTGCTGGTCAGCCAGTGGGGGTGGGCAGGTCTGCCGTAGCAGTGGTCGGCCAGCTGTGGTGCCGGGCGGGTGCTGCAGAGCCGGGCGGGCTGTTGTGGTGCCGGGCGGTCTGGCCAGTGGGCGTGCGCGGGTCTGCCGTTGACGTGGTTGACGGGCTGCGGTGCTGGCTGCGGCGCGGCTGGGTTGGTGCGGGTCTGCCAGTGGGGGTGGGCGGGTCAGCCGTAGAAGTGGTCGGCCGGCTGTGGTGCCGGGCGAGATGCTGCAGAGCCGGGTGAGCTGCTGCAGTGCCGGGCGAGCTGGTGTGGAGTCGGTCGGGTGGTCGCGGTGTCAGGCGGCTGGTGCTGTTCCGGACGACCTAGTGGGGCGGATGGGCCTGCCGTAGAAGAGGTCGACCGGCCGGCAGCGGTGCTGGCTGCGGTGCGGCTGGGCTGGTGCGGTGCGGGGGCTGGTGCGGTGCGGGGCTGGTTGAGTGGCTGTGGGTCGGTCCGGGCTGGATTGGTGGGCTGGTGCGGTGTGGGTTAGGGGGCTGTGGGTGTTGGGCGGGGGCTGGCTGAGTGAGTGGCTGCGGTGGAGGTCGGGGCGGTTGCGTGGGTGCGGGTCGAGCCGGGATGGGGTTGGTGGGGTGGGTCAGCGGGGGTCGGCTTCGCTGGAGGCCTTTACGGCGTAATGCAGGGCGGTGCGCACGTCGGCGACCTCCAGGACCCGCATGCCGGGTGGGGTGACGCCGGTGGCGGCGGGGCCGCAGCCGGGTGGGACGAGGGCGAAGCGGAAGCCCAGGCGGGCGGCCTCGGCGAGGCGGCGGGGGACGGCGCCGATGCGGCGGACCTCGCCGGTCAGGCCCACCTCGCCGATGACGACCAGGTCGGGGGGCATGGGGAGGTCGTGGGCGGCGGAGGCGGCGGCGAGGGCCAGGGCCAGGTCGACGGCGGGCTCGGTGACGCGGAGGCCGCCGACCGTGGCGGCATAGACCTCGCGGTCGTGGAGCTGGATCTTGGCGCGCTGCTGGAGGACAGCGATGATCATGGCCAGGCGGGCGGAGTCGAGGCCGCTGACCGTGCGGCGGGGGGAGCCTGGGGTCTGGGCGCCGATCAGGGTCTGCACCTCGGTGACGAGGGCGCGGCGGCCCTCCATGGCGACGGAGACGCAGGTGCCGGAGACGGCGTCGGCATAGCGGGTGAGGAACAGGCCGCTCGGGTCGGGCAGGCTGGTGATGCCGCCCTCGTGCATCTCGAAGCAGCCGACCTCGTCGGCGGCGCCGAAGCGGTTCTTCAGGCCACGGACCATGCGCAGCGAGGAGTGCTTGTCGCCCTCGAAGTTGAGCACGACGTCGACGAGGTGCTCCAGGACGCGGGGGCCGGCGACATTGCCGTCCTTGGTGACGTGGCCGACGAGGACGGTGGCGAGGCCGCGCTCCTTGGCGATGGCGACGAGGGCGGCGGTGACGGCGCGGACCTGGGTGACGCCGCCCGCGACGCCGTCGGTGCCGGGGGCGGAGATGGTCTGCACCGAGTCGAGGATGAGCAGCCCGGGCTTGACGGCGTCGAGGTGGCCGAAGACGGCGCCCAGGTCGCTCTCGGCGGCCAGATAGAGCCGCTCGTGGAGGGCGCCGATGCGCTCGGCGCGCAGACGGACCTGGCTCACCGACTCCTCGCCGCTGACGACGAGGGACGGGGTGTCGCTGTGCTTGGCCCACTGCTGGGCGACGTCGAGCAGGAGGGTGGACTTGCCGACCCCGGGCTCGCCGGCGAGCAGGACGACGGCGCCGGGGACGATGCCGCCGCCGAGCACCCGGTCGAACTCGGCCACGCCGGTCGGGCGGGCCTGGGCCGGCTTGGCGCTGATCTCGGCGATGGGCCGGGCCGGCTCCAGCGGGGCGCGGCTCTGGACGGAGCGCAGGGCGGTGGGGCCGAGCGCGGCCAGCGGTGAGGACTCGATGATCGAGCCCCACTCACCGCACTCGGGGCACCGCCCCATCCACTTGGCCGGCCGGTGGCCGCACACGTCGCACTGGTAGGCAGCGCCCCTCGTCTTCGTCACATCCGAAAACTAGCCGAGGGGTACGACAGAAAAACTATTCGCCCTCGTGCCCCACGACCGAGGACGGCTTCGGCAGCGGGCTCAGCGGCACCGTCATCGGCAGCTCGCCGAGGGTGAGCTCGGTGGTGGTGCCGTCGGCATACGTGAAGGTGAACTTGACGTCCGCCAGCGCGCCTCCGGCCATCAGCACGTCGCCGGAGAGCTTCTCGACCGCGAGGTAGGTCTTGGTGCTCTGGCTCAGCGCGACGAACCCGCCGACCGGGATCTCGACGGCCATCTTCGCCGTGCCGACCGGGGCGGGCGTGGGAGGCGCCGCAGGCAACTTCGACGCAGAGGCAGGCGCAGACGGCGACCCGGACCCGGAACGCGGCGCGGACGGCGAGGCCGAAGAAGGCGAAGGCGCGGCAGAAGTGGGCGCGGGCGCGGCAGCGGCAGGCATGGCCCCGCCGACCAGGACCACGGTGCCCGCGGCGGAGGTCACGCCGGTCAGCTTCACGGACTGCTTCGCGTTGTTGAACAGCCGCACCTCGATCGGCACGACGCTGCCGGGCTTGTACTCGTTCGAGTAGGCCACAGCGCCGTCGCGCAGCGCGATCAGGCCGTCGGTGCTGTTGGCGCTGACGCCGGGCACCGCGGCGACCTGGGTGTCGGTCTGCGTGATCTGACCGGCGCTGCAGCCCGAGAGCAGACCGACGCCGAGCGCGGCGGAAGCCAGCAGCGCGGCGCCCAGTACCGTGCGGCGGCGGGCAGCCGGAATCGTACGCGTCACCTTGGGTCCTCCATCTGGATCGGGCGGCCGACTACAGCCTAGATGCCGTTGATCGGCCGATTACGCGCACCCTGACACTGCACCGGTCATTCCAGGTTCAAGCCGCTGACCAGCAGGAATACCACATCGATCAACGCCACGGCGATGACCGACAGGAACGGGACGCGGGAGGTGGGGTCGCGGCGCATGGCGTACACGCCGAAAGACAGCGCAGTCAGAGCGACCCCGAGGGTCGGCCAGAACAGCAGCGGAGGCGGCCCCGGCGGCCCGAACGCCAGGGCCCCGGTGGCGAGCAGCAGCAGCACGGCCGCGGCGGCGAGCGAGCCGCGCCGGCCGAGCAGGTGCGGCAGGCCCCGGACGCCGGTGCGGATGTCGTCGTCCAGGTCGGGCAGCGTGTTGACGAAGTGCGCGCCGGCCCCGAGCAGGGCGCCGGCGAGCAGCAGCCACACCGGCGGGTGCAGCCCCGCACCCAGCACGACGAACGCCGGCAGGCAGCCGAACGACACCGCGTACGGCAGCACCGACACCGGCGTCGCCTTCAACGGCCAGTCGTAGAGCAGCGCGGAGACCAGCGCGACCAGGGCGACGAGTCCGGGGGTGACGCCGGACAGGAGGCCCAGCGGCAGCACGAGCAGGCCCGCCGCGACGCCGAGCGAGAGGATCGACCGGCGGGACACCACCCCGGCGGCGACCGGCTTGTCCGTGCGGCCCACCGCGGCGTCCCGCGGGGCGTCCAGGGCGTCGTTGACCCACCCGATGGAGAGCTGGCTCGCCAGTACCGCAGCAGCCGCCGCAATCACACCCGGCCAGGGTCTTCCGAGTCCGAACGACAGCAGCGCGGCGACGGCCGTGACCGCCACCGCCGGCTCCGGGTGGCTTGAGCGCAGAATCGCGCGAGCAACCGACACTCGGCAAGTGTGGCTGTCGGAGGGGTTCCGTGTCAGTCTCGATCCATGCGATCGACGCGCCGGGCGCGTAACGACCCTGGTCAGTATGACGACCTGGCCGGCGAGTGGTGGCGTCCTGGTTCGCCGCTGTCGATGCTGTACTGGCTGGCCCGCGCCCGCGCCCGGCTCATCCCGCCGGCGGAGCGCGACGGCGCCGTGCTCATCGACCTCGGGTGCGGTGGTGGGCTGCTCGCCCCGCACATCGCCGGCAAGGGTTACCAGCACGTCGGCGTCGACCTGGTCGTGTCCGGGCTGGAGCAGGCCGCGGCCCACGGCGTCCTGCCCGTGCTGGCGGACGCGCGGCGGCTGCCATTCCCCGACGGCGCCGCCGACGTGGTGAGCGCGGGTGAACTGCTGGAGCATGTCCCGGACTGGCCGGCGGTGGTCGCCGAGGCGTGCCGCGTGCTGCGGCCCGGGGGCTGGCTGGTGCTCGACACGCTCGCCGACACCGCCGTGTCGCGGCTGGTCGCGGTGCGGATGGCCGAGGCGATCATTCCGGCGGTGCGGGGCATCCACGACCCGGCCCTGTTCGTCTCCCCGAGGAAGCTGCGAATCGAGTGCGCGCGCCACGGCGTGCCGCTCGCGGTGCGGGGCGTCCGGCCGACGCTGCCCGCGCTCACCCGGTGGCTCGTCACCCGCCGCAACGCTGTGCCGATCGTGCCGACGTTCACCACCGCGATCCTCTATCAGGGGCGCGGCAGAAAGGGGACCCAGTGACAGGTGCCGCGATCGCAGGCATGGGTGTGACATTCCCCGGCCCGATGCGCCAGGACGAGGTGTGGACGGGCTTCTTCGAGCGGCACTACAGCGGCCCCCGCAAGGGGTTGGCGAAGCGGATCTTCACCAACTCCGGCGTGGTCAGCCGGCACGGCGCGGTCAACCCGCTGATCGAGGACGCGTCGAGCTGGTCGACCGCCAAACGCATGGGCCGCTACCTGACCGAGGCGCTGCCGCTGGGCAAGGATGCGGTCACGAGCGCGCTCGACGCCGCCGGTCTGCGACCGGACGAGATCGGGCTGTTCGTGGTGTGCTCCTGCACCGGGTACGCCACCCCCGGCCTCGACATCCTCCTCGCCCGCGACCTCGGCATGGCGCCGACGACCCAGCGCCTCTTCATCGGGCACATGGGCTGCTACGCCGCGCTGCCCGGGCTCGGCGCCGCGACCGACTTCGTGTCCGCCCGCGGCCGTCCGGCCGTGCTGCTCTGCCTCGAGCTGACCAGCCTGCACGTCCAGCCGCCCAGCGAGGATCCCCAGCAGATCGTGGCGCACGCCCTCTTCTCGGATGCGGCGGCGGCGGTGGTACTGGTGCCGCGGGCCGGACAGGAGGTCGCCGAGATCGCCGCCGTGACCGACACGGCCACGGCGGACCACATGACCTGGGACGTCACCGACCTCGGCTTCCGGATGGGGCTGTCGCCGAAGGTGCCCGACGTCCTGGCCATCTACGTCGCCGACCTGGTCGGTGACCTCCTCGCCCGGCACGGCCTGACCCTCGCCGACGTGGACGGCTGGGCGGTGCACCCGGGCGGCCCGCGCATCCTGGACGTGGTGCGCGACCAGCTCGCGCTGCCGGAGTCCGCGCTGGCCGAGTCCCGCGACACCCTCGCCGAGCACGGCAACTGCTCGTCCCCGACGGTCCTGCTCATCATCGACGCCCTGCGCCGCCGCCCCTCCGGCCCGCCGAGGAACACCGTCGCGCTCGCGTTCGGCCCGGGGCTGACGCTGTACGGGACGCTCCTGCGCGGCCTCTGACCTGATCAGGCTTTGATCAGGCCTTTTTTGATCAGGCGGTCGGGGCCGGGACCGCGGTCGCCAGGTTGCCCAGCTCCGAGTCGAAGGCCGACGCCGCCGTCACGGAGCTGACCGCCCTGATCACGGTGCCGTCGGCGGCCACCAGCAGGGCGGCCGTGGTGCGGCTCGGGGCGAGGAACGGCACCGCGGCCCGCACGGAGCTGTTGGGGTCGGCGAGCGCCCGGACCTTCACCTTCTCGTTCAGGCCCGGCGGCAGCGTCGGGACCCGGGCCGCGACGACGACGACCGTGGCCGACGGTGCCTTGCTCGCCGCGACCGCGTCGACCGTGCCGGTGATGAGGTCCGCGCAGGTGCAGCCCTCGACCAGCAGTACAACGGCGGGGGTGAGGTCATGCAGCGGCACCGCGGCGCCGTCGGCGTCGAACAGGCTGTGCCCGGTCAGCTTCACCGCGGCGGGTGGTGACGGCGGCGCCACCTGCGGCGTGCCGTTGGGATTGCGGCGCGGCCACGCGACGGCGAACAGACTCACCAACGTCGCGATGACGGCGATCGACATGATCAGCAGCGGCACGGCGAGCCCCGGGGAATCGTCTCCCGCTCGCTGGACCGGCTCGGGCTTCAGATGCAGCCGGCGCCGCCAGCGGCGACGGATTGCGGCACGGCGGAATTGTCGACGGATCGATGATCCTTCATCGTCGAGTGCGCCCGCATCGTCGGGAATGATGATCGTGCCCCACTCAGGGGGCAGGTCGGGGAGGCCACCACCATCTTGTGGTCGCTCACCACCGCCGTTGTCGCCCCGCAGCGTGCCCATCGCTGTTCTCCTCGCACCTGCCTTAACTTTCCCTCACCTGACGCGTCGGCGCCAGAGGAGCCACCCATCGAGATGGATGAAGAGTTTCCCACGCTCCGCCGCTGGTGGCATCACGGAGAGTGGTGTCGGAACGGTGTGCCGACGCATCTGTACGTACTCGCGGCAATCAATCGGAAATGTCCCACAGGCTGCGCATTTGCGTGTGCCCAGGGTTGTTGATCCGTTACGCAGCAGGTTCCACGATTCATGTCAAGCGGGAGAAAGGGGACTCACATGTGTTCTGACCTGCGCGAATGCTGCTCTCTGGGGTGGGACGACAGCGCGTGACCGTGTTACCCTAGACACAGCGAAAGGGGTTTCGAACCTATGGTTTTCAGTGTCGGCGAGACCGTTGTCTACCCCCACCACGGGGCCGCACTCATCGAGGCAATCGAGACTCGGGTCGTCAGGGGCGAGGAGAAGCAGTATCTCGTCCTCAGGGTCGCTCAGGGTGACCTGACGGTGCGGGTGCCCGCCGAAAACGCCGAGATCGTCGGCGTGCGCGAGGTGGTTGGCGAGGAAGGCCTGACCAAGGTCTTCGACGTCCTCCGCGCTCCGCACACCGAGGAGCCGACCAACTGGTCGCGGCGTTACAAGGCGAATCTGGAGAAGTTGGCCTCCGGCAATCCGCTCAAGGTCGCAGAGGTCGTTCGTGACCTGTGGCGCCGTGACCGGGAGCGTGGTTTGTCGGCCGGCGAGAAGCGCATGCTGGCCAAGGCGCGGGACATCCTGGTCGGTGAGGTGGCGCTCGCTGAGAAGAGCACCAAGGATGAGGCCGAGACGCTGCTGGACAAGGTGCTGACCGAGGCCTGACATCTCAGCCCGGCTATCACTGAGACCGAGGACCGCGACGTGACGGCGCACCCACGCGTGCGTGGTGACGTCGCGGTCCTCGTGCCTGCTGCGGGCATGGGGGTCCGACTCGGCCCCGGCGCCCCGAAGGCACTGCGGCTCCTGCGAGGGGAGCCGCTGCTTGTGCACGCCGTTCGCCGGGTGGCAGCTGCCCCGAGCGTCGGCTGCATCGTCGTGGCCGCTCCTTCCGACGCCGTCGACGACGTCACCGCACTGCTCGGTCCACTGGTCGCCAGTCCTGTGACCACTGCGCCAATTGTCGCCAGCGAGACCTGTGGTGCGGCTGAGCCGAAGCTGGAAGCTTCCAGTGAGTCTCCGCTGCTGCCCGGGTCGCCGCTGTTGCTCGTTGTCGCTGGTGGGGCTAGCCGGCAGGCGTCGGTCGCCGCCGCGCTGGCCGCGGTCCCCGCGGAGTTCGGCATCGTGCTCGTCCACGACGCGGCGCGCGCACTGACCCCACCGGAGCTGGTGGAGACGGTCGCGGACGCGGTGCGAGGGGGGCACGGCGCCGTCATACCCGTTCTTCCTGTGGTCGACACCATCAAAGAGGTCGACAATTCCGGCATTGTCGTCGGTACCGTCGACCGCTCGGTCCTCCGTGCCGTGCAGACCCCGCAGGGTTTCCGCCGCGACGTGCTGACCAGCGCCCATGCCGCCGCCGTCGACGAGCACACCGACGACGCCGGCATGGCGGAGAAGATCGGCGTGCCCGTCCACACGGTCCCGGGCTCCGAGGCGGCCATGAAGATCACCCGGCCGTTCGACCTGGCCATCGCCGAGCTGCTGTTCTGACACCGTGCACCGCCCGCCGGTCTGGCTCGTGGACGTCGACGGCGTCATCAACACCCGTCGCCCGCTCTGGGGCCCCGACCTGCGCCGCGGCGTCGCCCGCGCCGACGGCGTCGACTGGCCGATCCGGTGGGCGCCCGCGCTGATCACCCGGATGCGCCGCCTGTACGACGCCGGCCTGGTCGAGCTGCGCTGGTGCTCCACCTGGTGCCCGGACGCCGCGGAGCTGGAGCGGCTGTTCGGGCTGCCGCCGCTCGGCCGGGCCCTGACCCGTGCCGAGCTGGCCGCGTCTTTGTCGACCGACGCCCTGAAGTTCGCTGCCGCCCGTCGCGTCCTCGCCGCCGGCCGCCGCCTGGTGTGGACCGACGACACCGCCGTCCCGGCGACTACCTTGACCGCCGGCGGCCGCGCCCTGCTGATCCGCCCGCACCCCCGCCGCGGCCTGCGCCCCAGCGACCTGACCGCGATCGAGACCTTCGCCCGCCGCCCCGCCTTTTTGTCGTACCCGGGCGATAGTGTCGATGGCATGACGGGGATCGATCATCCAGCCACGCGGCGGTTACCTCCGAGGCGACCGGGCGCAGGTCGTCGGGCATCTGGAGCGGCCCAGGTCTGACGTGATCTCAGGCACGCGTCTGGGGTCGGCACGCGCCTGGGGCGGCACCCGCGATCGGAAGGCGGACCCGGGTCGACTCGGAAGGAGACCCACGCTCCGGTCGCGGTCGGACTCGCCGGTCTGCTCGTGGGTCATGCCGGCGTCTGGCGTTCGAAATCCGCGCTCGGGGTGGGTGCGGCGCCCGGCCGAGTTTGACGGAATCCGCCGATTCGGACACCGGTGCCCGAATCTCCGCGCGAATGTCCGCGCCTGGAGACCGGTGCCTGGAGGTGATCGGGGCCGACCCTCCGCTCGGCGGTGGTCGGCGCTTGGAGGGGCCGCTTGGACGTCGGCGCTTGGAGGCTCGCCACCGATGCCCGTCTGAGGGGCGGCCTCCGGAGCCAGGGTCCGTCCACCTGCGTGAGGAGGTTGGCATGCTTGTCCCCTCGTCCCCTCGTCCCCTCGTCGGCTCGCCGCCCCCATCCCGTCCACCCGCGTGAGGAGGTTGGCGTCTGGAGACTGAGCCCGGCGGCGGCCGAAGCCAGGAGGTGCGCCTCTGTAGGCCCCAGCTGGGGTTGACGTCCGGAGGCGGGTGTCTGGAGACCCGCGTCCGGTGCCGACGTCTGAAATGCCCGCGTTTGAAGGTCGGCGTCTGAGGCTGTTGTCCAGAGACCTGCGTCCGGAGATCCGCGCCTGGAGATCCGCGCCTGGAGATCCGCGTCTCACAGGTCGGCGTCTGGAGACCGGTGCTGGAGAGGCACGCGTCTGGGCCCGGTGTCCGGAGATCCGCGTCTCGAGGTCGGCGGCCGTGCACGGACGCGACGGTGTCGGCGAGTTCCCTGGTGAGGCCGGCTGGAGACCCGTGCTGTGGAGGCGCGTGTCTGGGGCCGGTGTCCGGAGATCCGCGTCTCACAGATCAGTGGCTGGAGACCGGTGCAGGGAGGCGTGCGTCTGGAGGTCGGCGGGTGGGCGCGGCGTGCGCGAGCGAAAGGCGTATACAACGAAGCCGGCCCCGGGCGATGAGCGCCGCGGGGCCGGTGGGAGACGGGAAAAGAGAGGTCAGGCGGCGGCAGGGGAGACCGGGGCGGCCGAGACCGGGGCGGCCAAGGCAGGGGTGACCTGTTTGCGGGGGCGGCGGCGCCAGACCAGGTAGGAGGCGATCGAGCCGCCGATGCCCAGGGTCGCGATCGCCACGCCGGCGATGGACATGCCCAGGTGGTCGCCGCGGGCGGTGGCTGAGCCGAGGGCGGCGTAGGCGATGGTGGCGGGCAGGGCGCCGAGGGTGGTGCCGGTGATGAACGCGGACCGGCGGACGCGGGTGGTGCCGAAGAGGTAGTTCGCCACGCAGAACGGCACGAACGGGATCATGCGGGAGATGATCACGGCGACGATGCCGCGGTTGGCGACGGCCTGCTCGACGGCGAGGAAGCGGCCGCTCAGGTGGCGGGTCATGAACTCGCGGCCCAGGAAGCGGCCGATCGTGTGGGCGATCAGCGCGCCGAGGGTCACCCCCGCCAGGATGTACAGGACGCCGCCGGCGAAGCCGAACAGGACGCCGCCGACGCCGGCGAGGAGGGTCCGGGGGACCAGGGCGGTGGTCAGCAGGGCGGTGCCGAAGACGGCGATCGCCGGGGCGAACGGGTGGTCAGGGCCCACGGCATGGGTCAGCGACGATTTGTCTGGGTGGATGATCAGCATCACCACGGACAACGTCGCGACCAGCAGGGCGAGCAGCCCGAAGCGCAAGGCGGCTCCGGTGCGCCACCACTGCTGTGGGGCTTTCGGGGTCGTCTGGTCGCTGCGCACCCGACCTAGCCTAGGCCCGGAACGCCACGATGCCGAGCCTGATGACGAGCCAGCAACCGGAAGTTCACGATTGTGCACCGGTCGTCGTACCCTCCCAAAGTGATCCGGAAATGATGTTGATCGGCAACGGGACGGATGTGCACGCGTTCGAGAAGGGGCGCGAGTGCTGGGTCGCGGGGCTCAAGTGGGACGGGGTCGACGGCCTCGCCGGGCACTCCGACGGCGACGTCGCCGCCCACGCGATCTGCGACGCGCTGCTGTCCGCGGCGGGCCTGGGTGACGTCGGGGCGATCTTCGGCACGGGCCGCCCGGAGTGGTCCGGCGCGAAGGGCGTGACGCTGCTGGCCGAGGCCGCGCGGCTGGTCCGGGCGGCGGGCTATGAGATCGGCAACGTGTCCGTGCAGGTCATCGGCGTCGCGCCGAAGGTCGGCAAGCGCCGCGCCGAGGCGGAGGACACGCTGAAGGCCGCCATCGGGGCGATCGTCCGGTTGTCGGGCACGACCACCGACGGGCTCGGCTTCACGGGCCGCGGTGAGGGTCTCGCCGCCACCGCCGTGGCGCTGATCTATCCCGTACCGAAGGAGTAGAGACACACGTGAACGAGATGCTGCGCGAGCTGCTCGACCGCCGGGCGTTCCTGGTGCTCAGCACGATCAACCCGGACGGCGCCCCGCAGTCCAGCGTGATCTGGGCCAAGCACGACGGCGGCGATGTCGTCTTCTCGACGATCCGCGGCCGCCGCAAGACCCGCAACATGGAGCGCGACCCGCGGGTGTCGATCTGTGCGTACGACCCCGCCAACCCGTACCGCCACGTCGAGCTCCGCGGCACCGTCGCCATCACGGAGGAGGGCGGGCCGGAGCTGATCGACGAGCTGAGCCGCTCGTACGACGGCAAACCCTGGATCGAGAAGGTCCCGGGCGTGACGAGGGTGGTCTGCCGGGTGACCGCCACCAAGGTCGTCGAGCACTAGCGGAAAAACGCACCCAACCGCCGCCGGCCCGCCGCGCGTCAATGCGGTGGGAGGCGATGTGCGCGACGAACTGGAGCGGGAGTACGTGGAGTACTTCCAGCCGCGGCTGCCGCAGCTGCACCGGCTGGCGGTGATGCTCTGCGGCGACGCCGACCGTGCCGACGACATCGTGCAGGCGGCGGTCACGACGCTGTACGCGCGGTGGCGGCAGGTGCGGCAGGTCGGCAACCTCGACGCGTACGTGCGGCGGAGCGTGGTCAACGCGTTCCTGAGCGAGCGCCGCCGCCTCTGGTCCCGGGTCGTGCTGACCGAGACGCCGCCCGACCGGCCGGCTGTCACGGGGCAGCCGGCCGACGAACGGCTGGTGGTCCGGGCGGCGCTGCGGACGCTGCCGCCGAAGCAGCAGGCGGTGCTGGTGCTGCGGTTCCTGTGCGACCTGCCGGTGGAGCAGGTCGCGGAGCTGGTCGGCTGCTCCGCGGGGACCGTGAAGAGCCAGACGTCGGACGGGCTGGCGAAGCTCAGGAAGCAGCTGGGCGTGCTCGCGCCGGCCGGAGGTGCACGATGACCGAGGATCTGCTTGCCCCGCTGCGCGACCCCGATGTGCGGCCGCCGGGGGTCGACCTGCACCGGGCGATCCGGACCGGCCGGCGCCGGCGCAGGATCCGGAACGCCGCGGTCGCCGCCGTCGCCGTGCTGGCGGTGACCGTCGCGATCGGCGCCGTGCGGAGCCGCCCCCAGGCGATGCCGGCGGATCGGACGCCGGTGCCGCTGCCGACGTCGACGATCGCTCCGCCGCTCGGCGAGTGCACGATCAGCAAGGACACCGCGCCGTGGGCGAAGTGGCATCCGTGGTTCGTGCTGGACGACACCTGGCGGGTGGTCGTGCACCTCGAGGCGCGAGGGACGGGACCGGTCGAGGCGGTGCGGTACGTGGACGGTGCCGTCGAGCGGATCCCGGACGTGCCGAGCAGGTTCCAGCTGACGAACGTGAACCGCGCGGGTGACTTCGCCGGGGTCAACGGGAAGGTCGAGCGCGGCTGGGTGTACCGCGACGGCCGGTTCAGGGCCCTTACGCTCCCCAAGGGTGCGACGCACCTCGCGCTGACCGACATCAACGAGGCCGGTGATCTCCTCGGCGCGGTGGACCTGGGAAACCCCATGGGTTATGAGGCGGTGGTGTGGCCGGGCGGCCGGCCGGACCGCCCCCGGATGCTCAAGGCTCCCGCCGGTCATGTCGCGCGGGCGACCGGGATCGCCTGGGACGGCCTGATCGTCGGCGAGCTGGTCAGGGGTGATGTCGTCACACCGTATCTGTGGCACCCCGACGGCACCGGCGAGCCGTTGCCGGTGCCGCCGGAGGTCGGCGGGAAGGTCGAGGTCACCGGCCTGACTGGTGATTGGGCGGTCGGGTCCGGGGTGCGGTGGAACATCCGCACCCGCCACGCCGACGCGATCAACGGCCTGAGCCGCCGGTGGGCTGTCGTCGACATGTACGGGCGGGTCTACGGCGAAACGGACACGCCCGAGCACCGGCAGGCGGTGTGGGTCAACGGCACCCTCCAGCCGGTGCCCGACCAGTTCGAGGGCCGGACAGCGCGGCCCGAGGCGGTCCGGGACGACGGCCGGCAGCTGTTCGGCTGGTCGCTCCCGGACAACAGCCCTGTGCGCTGGGACTGTGGCTAGACGGTGCGGGCCCAGGTCCAGGCGTAGCCGGTGTCCTCGACGGACAGGCCGGGCTCGCACAGGTCGAGCGGGCGGAACGTGTCGACCATGACCGCCAGCTCGTCGAACGCCTCCACGCCGAGCGACCGCTCGACCGCGCCCGGCTGCGGGCCGTGGGTGAAGCCGCTGGGGTGCAGCGAGATCGAGCCCTGGACGATGCCCGACCCGCGGCGCGCCTCGTAGTTGCCGCCCGTGTAGAAGAGCACCTCGTCGGAGTCCACGTTGTGGTGGTTGTACGGCACGGGGATGGACAGCGGGTGGTAGTCGACCTTGCGCGGCACGAACGAGCAGATGACGAAGTTCGGGCCTTCGAAGGTCTGGTGTACCGGCGGCGGCTGGTGCAGCCGGCCGGTGATCGGCTCGAAGTCGTGGATCGAGAACGCCCACGGGTAGAGGCAGCCGTCCCAGCCGGCGACGTCGAACGGGTGCTGCGCGTACACGTGCTCGGTCCACCCGCGCCGGTGCTGCACGAGGACCGGCACCTCGGTGCCCTCCACCAGCAGGGGTGACGAGGGTGCGCGGAGGTCGCGCTCGCAGTACGGCGAGTGCTCCAGGAACTGGCCGCGCCTGGACAGGTACCGCTTGGGCGGCCCGATGTGCCCGGACGCCTCGATCACCAGCAGCCGGACCTCGCCGGAGACCGGCACGAGCCGGTGGATCACCGACGTCGGGATGATCGCGTAGTCGCCCTCGTTCAGCGGCAGCGCGCCGAACACCGACTCGACCAGCATCGAGCCGGACTCGACGTACAGGCACTCGTCGCCGATCGCGTTGCGGTACAGCGGGGACGGCGCCGTCGCGACCGCGTAGGACAGCCGCACGTCGTCGTTGGCCAGCAGGTGCTGCCGGCCCAGGACCGCGTCGGAGGGCCCGCCGCCGAGCTTGTGCGTCTGGAGATGGCGCGGCTTGAGCGGCAGGTTGGGCGCGCGGGTCGTGGCGAACGGCGTCACCACGGTGGCCGATAGAATAGCCGTCGGTCGATGCGTGTGGTACAGCAGGGACGAGTCGCTCGAAAAACCCTCCTGCCCCATCAGCTCTTCCGCGAACAGTGAGCCGTCCGGCTGGCGAAACTGGGTGTGTCGCTTCGGTGGAACGTCGCCCACGCGACGGTAGTAGGGCATCGCTGCCTCCCGGAAGAATGGAAACCGTCCGGATAGCGGACGAAGTTGTCCGCCCTGTATAGCGTCCATTAGATTCGGAAGCTGTGTCAAACGCAGTACCGCCTCTGCTGGCCGCCCTGGTCGACGACGCCGCCGTCTTCCCGCCGGGGAGCATGCCGCTGCCCGACGCCGTCCCGGCCCACCTCCGCCACCGCGCCGGCCGGTGGGCGCCGATGATCGGCCCGCTGCTGGTCCCCACCGCCGACCTGCCCGAGATCGCCGCGACCGTCGACATCGGCGTCGTCGGCGAGCCGGCCGCCGTGGACCAGGCCCTCGCCGCGATCCCCGGCAACCTCACCGTCCGGCAGGTCGAGTCGCCCGTCGCCAAGCGCGGCGAGGACCCCGCACCCGGCATCGACCGGCTCGCCGCCCTGGCCCAGAAGTACAGCGACAAGCCGTGGTCCTGGTACTTCGAGGTGCCGCTCGCCTGGGGCCTGATGCAGGCCCTCGATCACCTGGCGAGGCTGCGGGCCGACGGGCTGCCGGTCGCCGCGAAGTTCCGCACCGGGGGGCTCGCCGCCGAGCTGTTCCCGACGCCGGTCGAGCTCGCCGCCGTGATCTGCGCGTGCCGGGACCGGGAGCTGCCGTTCAAGCTGACCGCGGGCCTGCACCACGCCGTGCGGCACACCGACCCCGACACGGGCCTGGTCCACCACGGCTTCCTCAACGTGCTCGCCGCGTGCCTGGCCGCCGAAGACGGCGCCGAGCCCGCCGACCTGGCCGGCATCCTCGCCGCCACCGACGGGCTCCCGCTCGCGACGGCCGTCCGCGGCGCGCTGGACCGGCCGCGCCCGCTGTGGGTCGGCTTCGGCAGCTGCAGCGTCGACGAGCCAATCACTGACCTGACCAACCTGGGCCTCCTACCCCGAGAGGTGCATGCGTGACCCCGTGGATCCAGCCCGCCGCCGACGACCCCTTCGGCCTGCACAACCTGCCCCTGTGCGCCACCCGTGACGGGTGGGTCGGCGTCCGCGCCGGCGACCTCGTCCTCAACCTCGCCGCCGCCGAGGAGGCCGGCCTGGTCGACGCCGGCGGCGCGTTCACCGGCGCGCCGAACCTGAACCGCTTCCTCGCCGCCGGCCGCCCCACCTGGACCCGGGTCCGCGCCCAGCTCACCGACCTCTTCACCGGCGGCGTGACCGGGACCGTCGAGCAGCACCTGCACCCGGTGGACGGCGTCGCGCTCGCGCTGCCGTTCGAGGTCGCGGACTACGTCGACTTCTACTCCTCCGAGCAGCACGCCAACAATCTCAGCGCGATCTTCCGCCCCGACGCCCCGTCGCTGCTGCCCAACTGGAAGTCGCTGCCCATCGGGTACCACGGCCGCGCCGGCACCGTCGTCGTCTCCGGCACCGACATCCCGCGCCCCCAGGGGCAGCGCAAGGCGCCGGACGAGGAGCGCCCCAGCTACGGCCCGTCCCGGCGGCTGGACGTCGAGGCCGAGCTCGGGTTCGTCGTCGGCGCGCCGTCCGTGCCCTCCAAGGGAGCGATCGCCGTCGACGACTTCCGCGAGCACGTGTTCGGCGCCGTACTGGTCAACGACTGGTCCGCCCGCGACATCCAGGCGTGGGAGTACCAGCCGCTCGGCCCCTTCCTGGGCAAGTCCTTCGCCACGTCGGTGTCGCCGTGGGTCGTGCCGCTGGACGCGCTGGAGCCCGCGAAGGTGGCCGCCGTGGTCCAGGACCCGCCCGTCCTGCCCTACCTCGCGGAGTCGGAGCGCTACTCGTACGACATCCGCTGCGAGATCCGGTGGAACGGGACGCTCGTGTCGCGGCCGCCGTATGCCGGCATCTACTGGACGCCCGCGCAGCAGCTCGCCCACCTCACCGCCAACGGCGCCTGGGCGCGCACCGGCGACCTGTACGCGTCCGGCACCATCTCCGGCGACACGCCCGAGCAGACCGGCTCGTTCATCGAACGGACGTGGAACGGCGCACAGCCGGTCCGGCTCGACGACGGCATGACCCGTAGCTTTCTGCTCGATGGCGACACGGTCACGATTTCCGCCACCGGGTGGTGTACGGGTGGGGCCGTGGTTGGCTTTGGTGAAGTGACCGGCACGGTGGTGACGCAGGTGTGAGAAGCCCGGCGATCGACGGTCACCGTGAGCAGAATGCGACGATCGCCGGGTATGGTGCCCGGCGGAGGTGGTTATGGGGACCGGTGGTGCTGGGCGTCTTTCGGTGCGCCCGCGGACTTGGCCCCGGTCGTTGCGCCGGGTGCTCACCGCGCTCCTCGCGCTCGTGGTCATCGCGGCGATGGGCGTCACCGCGTACCGGACCCTCAAGCCCGCCGAGACGGTCAGCAGCGCCAAGAAGCCGGTGCCGTCGCCCGAGCCGGTCAAGTCCATCCAGTACGCCGAGCTGCCCTCCGCCCCGCTGATCGTCGAGGGCCGCCTGCGCGTCTACACCGAGCAGCGCCGGGTGTTCGCCGACACGCCCGTGACCGCGCAGCGGCTGATGACGCCGCACTGGGCGTACCGGCGCTGGCCCGCGGAGGTCGTCTCGGTCGTCGCCGTCGAGAAGCCCGCCAGCGGCGTCGGCATGTCCGTGGTCGTCACCAAGTGGTCCGACGGCGAGATCGTCGCCCTGGACGCCGAGAAGGGCGACATCGTCTGGCAGGTGCGCATCGACCCCGCCGACGGCGAGACGTTCAAGGGCCGCCGCACCGGTGCGAAGACGCTGTACAGCCCGGAGGACCTCTTCGTCACCACCTCGGCGCTGGACCACCAGCAGGTCGTCATCGCCACCGGCAAGGACGTCGTGCAGGCCATCGACCCGGTCGACGGCAAGATCCGCTGGACCCACTCCTTCGCCGCCACCCCCGGCTGCCACGCCGTCGACTGGACCAGCCTCGACGCCTACTTCGTGAAGGACACCTGCGCCAAGCCGGCGACCCTCGAGGTGTACGACGCCGGCACCGGCACCCTCCTCACCACGTGGCGCCCGCCGGGCGCGTCGATCGGCCCCGACAACATCACCAACTGGTACCTGGAGCCGACCTCCTGCCAGCTCGGCCGCTCGGGCTGCGCCCTGTTCAAGGCCGCCCCGACCGGCGACGTGGTCTCCTTCGCCGACGCCGCCTCAGGCATCGGCAGCATCACCCCCACGTACTGGTCCCTCGGCGCCGACCACATCGTCAAGCCGGAGCTCGTGCCCGACAAGGACAAGGTCGTCGTGGTCGGCGACGTCCTGGCCGAGCAGGTCGTGGGCGGCTACATCTGGGCCTTCTCCCGCACGTCCGGCCAGCGCCTGTGGATGTCGGAGGTCTCGGGCACGCTGATCGGCGCCGACCAGCGCAACGTCTACCTGATCAACCGCGACTACCAGCTCCTGGTCCTGAACCTCGTCACCGGCGCCGTCACGTCGAGCACCGAGCTGCGGATCCGGCCGGAGGACAGGTTCGTGTTCAGCGAGCTGTACCTGCACGGCGGCTACCTCAGCGTGGAGCGCCTGCACACCACCAACGCGTCGGAGATCGACGATCGGTACTACTTCAGCATGAACACCGTCGTCCTGGTCGGCATCGGCTGATGCCGCCCGCCCTTGCCGGCGCCCCTGTTCGTGGCGGTCGGGTTCGCGGCGGTGGCCTTGCCGCGGCCGTCACGCTGACCGCGGCGCTGCTGGCCGCCTGCTCTTCCGGCACTGGCTCTGGTTCCAGTTCCCATGGTCACGATGCCACGCCGAGGATGACGGCATCGGCCGGCGCGTCGCCGACGGTCTCCGTTGCCTTCAACGCGACCGACGTACAGTTCGCGACCGACATGATCCCCCACCACCAGCAGGCCGTGGACATGGCCGACCTGGCCGCCACCCACGCCTCGAACCCCGACGTGAAGGCCCTCGCCGCGAAGATTCGCAAGGCCCAGGATCCCGAGATCGCCACCATGTCCGCCTGGCTCCGCTCATGGGGCGAGCCGGTGCCGGGCCCCATGCATCACGAAGCGGGCGACATGGGCGGCATGCCCGGCATGCTCACCGACACCGAGCTCCGCCAGCTCGCGGCCGCCACCGGCCCCGCCTTCGACACCAAGCTCCTGACCCTCATGATCAAACACCACGAGGGCGCCATCGAGACCGCGAAGACCGCCCAGGAGCAGGGCTCAGCGGTCAAACACCTCGCAGCCGAGATCGCGACAACCCAGACCGCCGAGCTCACCGAGATGAAGACCCTCCTCGACAAGCTCCCGTAGCCCGTCAGGGGCGCTTGCCGGGCAGGGATCCGGAAGGCCTCGGGCTGGGCGAGGTCTTCCGGATCATGAGCGCAGCGGTCAGAGGCAGTCGAGGAAGGCGTCGTTCTCGCCGGGGGAGCTGATCGTGACGCGGACGCCGTCGCCGGCGAAGGCGCGGACGATCACGCCGGACTCCTCGCACTTGGCGGCGAAGTCCAGGGCGGCGTCGCCCAGCGGCAGCCAGAAGAAGTTCGCCTGGGTGTCGGGGACATCCGGGTACACCTTGCGGACGGCGGTGACGACCCGCTCGCGCTCGGCGGTGATCAGGTCGACCCGGCGCTGCATCTCGTCGGCGGACTGCAGGGCGGCCAGGGCCGCGGCCTGCGCCGTCGCCGAGGTCGAGAACGGCGTGATGACCTTGCGCACGGTCGCGGCGACCTCGGCGGAGCCGATCAGGTAGCCGACGCGCAGGCCGGCCAGGCCCCACGCCTTCGAGAGAGTGCGCAGGACGACGACGTTGGGGCGGTCGCCGTACTCCACCAGGCCGTCGGGCACGTCGGGGTCGGTGACGAACTCGCGGTACGCCTCGTCCAGGGCGACCAGCACCGTCGGCGGTACAGCATCCAGAAACGCGTCGAGAGCGGCCTTGCCGGCGGCGGTCCCGGTCGGGTTGTTCGGGTTGCAGACGATGACCAGGCGGGTCTTGTCGGTGATCGCGGCGGCCATCGCCGGCAGGTCGTGCTCGTGCGAGGCGGTGTTGGGCACGCGGACGCTGGTCGCGGCGGAGGCGGCGGCGATGATCGGGTACGCCTCGAACGAGCGCCAGGCGTAGACGGCCTCGTCGCCCGGGAGGCAGGTCGCGCGGAAGAGGTGCTCGAAGAGGGCGACGGAGCCGCAGCCGGTGGCGATGCGGTCCGGGTCCACGCCCAGCCGGTCGCTGAGCGTGGCACGCAGCGCGGTGGCGCCCGGGTCCGGGTACCGGTGGGCGCCGCTGATCGCCGCCGTGACCGCGTCGACGACGCCGGGCAGCGGGCCGTACGGGACCTCGTTGCTCGCCAGTTTGATCGCGCCGGGCACGGTGCGGCCGGCGACGTAGGCGGGCAGGGCGTCGAGGTCGGGTCGCGTGAGGCGGGTCATGAAGGATCTCCACTAGGTTCAGAAGGCTGCTGCGGAACGTCCCGCACCACGACGGTGCCGGCCGAACGGTCGTGGAAGGCCCGGTGCAGCGGCCAGTCGATCACCGGCGAGAGGCTGTCGAGGAACTGCAGCACGAACCCGACGCCGCAGGTCCACAGCAGCACCGACAGGCCCAGCGGGTTCCACCGGCGGATGGCACGGCCGTAGCCGATGCGCTCCTCGCTCTCCAGCCGCATGACCTTGATCTTCAGCAGGCGCTTGCCCAGGGTCTGGCCGTTGTTGGCGATCGCGGGCACCTCGTAGGCGAACCACAGGGCCGCGATGAGGATGAGGATCACCACCTGCAGCGAGTTGGCGCGGTCCGGCGGCACGACGTCGCTGGGCGACTCGTTGGCCAGGTAGCGGTCGTACGACTCCTGGAACACCGGCCACATCTCGCGCAGGTACTGGTAGACGAACCAGCCGGTGACCACGGCGTTGATCAGCAGCAGCGCGGCGATGTCGACGAGCCGGGCGAGCAGCCGCGCGCCGAGGCCGGCGACCTGGCGGCCGTGCGGCATGGCCGCCGCCGGGTTGAGGCCGGCGAAGGCCTGCGGCGGGAGCAGCACCTGGACGGCGCCGGTCGGGTACCCACCGGGCGGGAGGGTGCCCTGCGGCTGGGCGCCGGGTGGCAGCGGCGCACCCGGCGGCAGCACGATGGCGCCGGGCGGCAGCTGGCCGGGTGGGAAGCCGCCGGGTGGCACGGGCGTGCCGGGCGGCAGGATGACCGCGCCCATCTGCGGGACGGGCTGCGGTGGCGGTTCGACGGGCGGTGGAGCGACGGCTGGCGGCCCCGCCGGCGCGACCGCGTCGGCCGGGATGGCGTCGCCGATCCAGCCTTCACCGTCCCAGTACCGCTGGACGGCCGAGTCGACGGGGTCTTTATACCAACCTGGAGCTGTCACCTGTTGACCTTTACCACAACCGTCGTCGCGACCTTGTCGTGCAGGCACTGCTGGTATGGCTTGTCCCACAGCTGCCAGAGGCCGTCGACCCAGGAGAAGAACGGAACGAAGATCGCCACCACGTACTGCATCAGCCAGCGCTTGGCGGCAACGCCGCGGGTGATCGGCGCCGACGGGTTGTCGAGCCGGATGAGCGTCAGACCGAGCGCCCGCTTCCCCAGTGTGACACCGCGCCGGGACGGGAACAGCTCGACGTAGTACACGTAGCTGAGGGCGAACAGCCCGACGAAGAGGCCGACGTACATCAGGATGATCGGCCCGATGAACGTCCCGGGGTCGGGGGAGTTGGTGATCTGGCCGGTGACGGGGTCGGTCTCGATCTGCGACGCCTGCGACTCGGCCCAGGCGACGATCCCGATGATCGCCGGGATCATCACGATCATCGACAGGAAGCTGAAGACGATCGCGTCGATGATGTATGCGCCGAGCCGGGCGCCGAATCCGGCGAGCGGCTGACCGGTCGGCGCCATGGGCACCGGCGGAGGCCCGTAGTAGGCCTGCGCCGGCACACCGTATGCACCCTGGGGGTACGGGTTGTGCTGCGGATGCTGAGGGCCCTGGGGGTATGGGTTGTGCTGAGGAGGCTGAGGGTATGTCACCCCGACAGTGTTACAGGTTCCCGCGACTCTCCTGTTCCCTCTCGATGGCCTCGAAGAGCGCCTTGAAGTTGCCCTTGCCGAAGCCGAGCGAGCCGTGCCGTTCGATCAGCTCGAAGAACACCGTCGGGCGGTCCTGCACCGGCTTGGTGAAGATCTGCAGCAGGTACCCGTCCTCGTCGCGGTCCACGAGGATGCCGCGCGCCTTGAGGTCCTCGATCGGCACCCGCACCCGGCCGATCCGCGCCCGCAGCTCGGGGTCGTCGTAGTACGAGTCGGGCGTGACCAGGAACTCCACCCCGGCCGCCCGCATCACGTCGACGGTCCGCAGGATGTCCCCGGTCGCCAGCGCGATGTGCTGCGCGCCCGGCCCGCCGTAGAACTCCAGGTACTCGTCGATCTGCGACTTCTTGCGCGACACGGCGGGCTCGTTGAGCGGAAACTTGACCTTTCGGGTGCCGCTGGCGACGACCTTGCTCATCAGCGCCGAGTACTCCGTCGCGATGTCGTCACCGACGAACTCCGCCATGTTCGTGAAGCCCATGACCCGGTTGTAGAACTCGACCCACTCGTCCATCTTGCCCAGCTCGACGTTGCCGACGACGTGGTCGACCGCCTGGAAGAACCGCTTCGCCGGCGGCGCCACGATCGGCTGCTTCGCCACGAAGCCCGGTCGCCAGGGGCCGCTGTACCGCGAGCGGTCGATCAGCGTGTGGCGGGTCTCGCCGTACGTCGCGATCGCCGCGACCCTGACGGTCCCGTGCTCGTCCGTCTCGTCGTGCGGCTGCTCGAGCCCGGTCGCCCCCTGCTGCAGCGCGTGCGCGTAGGCGGCGTCGACGTCCGGCACCTCCAGCGCGATGTCGGCGATCCCGTCACCGTGCCGCTCGTGGTGCTGCGTCGCCGCGGCCTGCCGGTGCACCCCGCCCGCCAGCACGAACACCGCCGAGCCGGACCGCAGCACGTACTCCGCGTGGTCCCGGTAGCCCTGCTCAGGCCCCCGGTACGCGACCAGTGTCATCCCGAACGCGGTCGAATAGAAGTGCGCGGCCTGCTTCGCGTTGCCGACGTAGAACAGCACGTGATCGAGCCCCGTCAGCGGGAACGGATCATGCGAAACGTCGCGCTCGACAGCACCGATGAGCTCGTTGATGTCCTCGACAGCCTGGGTCATGCGCCAAGCCTCGGTCGCCCACGGCGGCTGTGCAAGGAACGCTATTCTCCATGGTCAGGTTGCTCATTTTGCCGTTGGTTTCGGGGGTACTGGTGGACAAGTTGCCTAGTCCGATCGACACGCTGGACGCCAGGCTGATCGCGCTGCTCGCCCTGGAGCCCCGCATCGGTGTGCTGGAGTGCTCCCGCCGCCTGCAGGTCGCCCGCGGCACGGTCCAGGCCAGGCTCGACCGCCTCACCGACCGCGGCGTCATCCGCGGCTACGGCCCCGACATCGACCCCGCGGCCCTGGGCTACGGCGTGACCGCCTTCGTCACCCTCGAGATCCGCCAGCGCTACGGCCACGACCCGGTAGCCGCCCACCTCGCCGAGATCCCCGAGGTCCTGGAGGCCCACACCATCACCGGCTCAGGCGACCTGATGTGCCGCATCGTCGCCCGCTCCAACTCCGACCTCCAACGCGTCATCGACCGCGTCATGGGCTTCGACGGCATCGAGCGCTCTTCGACGATCATCGCCCTCGCCGAACAGATCCCCCACCGAACCCTCCCCCTGGTCCACGCCGCCTCCCGCCCCCTCGCCGCCGACAGCGACAGGCGGCGAGATTGACCGGTCTATGGTGTTCTGGGCGGGGGCTTCACGAGAAGAAGGTCAGCGGCGGCCGACGGTGAGGACGGGCTTCGTGACTTCGGCGAAGCGTCGTTGCCGGTGCTGTCGGCGCCAACGCGCGGGACAGTGGCGCTGCTCCTGAATCGCTACGCTCACGCCGTGACCGACACGCAGGAGCTCACGGCTGTGGATGCCCCGCCTCGCCAGTCTTATCGCTGGCTGAGTGTGACGAGTGCGGCGTTCGCCCTGGCTGTCGTCCTTGGCGGAACAGATCTGGTGGCCGGGGCGTCGGCGTCGGACTGGCGGTTCCTTGTCATCCTTGCCTTGGCGGTGGCATTTCTGTCATTCGCGTTGGTCGGTGCCGGCCTGCTGTCCAGCGGCGCCAACCAGCCGGCGATCGCGGGTATCGGTGTCGCGGCGCTGGGCATCGCGCTTCTCGTCTCGTGGTTGGTGCCGGACGGCCTTCCCGGTCCTGCACTTCCCGGTTCTGTGCAGATCAGGACCAGCAACGAATCGATATGCGGCGAGATCACGTCCAGCGATCACGAGTTCGTCGCAATCGACGAGCGCATAGGCGACGAACCTAACGGCCAACGGGCGAGGATCTTTGCACGGAGACTCATACCGGTCGCCGCCATCGAATCCATCACCGGCGTGAGTCGCTGCTGACGCCGGTCAGGGGCGCCCATAGGACGCCCCTGAGCCGGACGGCTAGCGGCGGCCGACGGTGAGGACGGGCTTGGTGACTTCGGCGAAGAAGTCGTTGCCCTTGTCGTCGACGACGATGAAGGCGGGGAAGTCGACGACGTCGATCTTCCAGACGGCCTCCATGCCGAGCTCCGGGTATTCGAGGACCTCGACGTGCTTGATGCAGTCCTGGGCCAGGCGGGCGGCGGGGCCGCCGATGGAGCCGAGGTAGAAGCCGCCGTATGTGTTGCAGGCCTCGGTGACCTGCTTGGAGCGGTTGCCCTTGGCGAGCATGACGAGGGAGCCGCCGGCGGCCTGGAACTTCGACACGTAGGCGTCCATGCGGCCGGCCGTCGTGGGGCCGAACGAGCCCGACGCGTAGCCCTCGGGGGTCTTGGCCGGGCCGGCGTAGTAGACGGCGTGGTCGCGGAGGTAGGCGGGCATCGGCTCGCCGGCGTCCAGGCGTTCGGCGATCTTGGCGTGGGCGATGTCGCGGGCCACGACCAGGGGGCCGGTCAGGGACAGGCGGGTCTTCACCGGCAGGGCCGACAGCTGCGCGCGGATCTCCGACATCGGGCGGGTCAGGTCGACCGCGACCACGTCGTCGTCCAGGTGCTCGTCGGTCACGTCGGGCAGGAAGCGGGCCGGGTCGCGCTCCAGCTGCTCCAGCCAGACCCCGGACTCGTTGATCTTCCCGACGGCCTGGCGGTCGGCGGAGCAGGAGACGGCGATCGCGACGGGGCAGGAGGCGCCGTGTCGCGGGAGGCGGACGACGCGGACGTCGTGGCAGAAGTACCGGCCGCCGAACTGCGCGCCGATGCCGAACTCCCGCGTCAGCTGCAGCACCTCGGCCTCAAGCTCCAGGTCGCGGAAGCCGTGGCCGGTCGGTGAGCCCGACGTGGGCAGCGTGTCGAGGTACTTCGCGGAGGCGAGCTTGGCGGTCTTCAGGGCGTGCTCGCCGGAGGTGCCGCCGATGACCACGGCCAGGTGGTACGGCGGGCAGGCGGCGGTGCCGATCAGGCGGAGCTTCTCCTCCAGGAACTGCATCATCCGGGTGGGGTTGAGCAGGGCCTTCGTCTCCTGGTAGAGGTAGCTCTTGTTGGCCGAGCCGCCGCCCTTCGCCATGAAGAGGAACTTGTAGGCGTCGTCGCCCTCGGCGTACAGCTCGATCTGCGCGGGCAGGTTGGAGCCGGTGTTCTTCTCATCCCACATGGTCAGCGGGGCGAGCTGCGAGTAGCGCAGGTTGAGGCGGGTGTACGCGTCGAAGACGCCACGGGCGATCGCCGCCTCGTCGTCGCCGTCGGTGAGGACGAAGCGGCCGCGCTTGCCCATGACGATCGCGGTGCCCGTGTCCTGGCACATGGGCAGGACGCCGCCGGCGGCGATGTTGGCGTTGCGGAGCAGGTCGAGCGCGACGAACCGGTCGTTGGGGGAGGCCAGCGGGTCGTCGATGATCGAGCGGAGCTGGGCGAGGTGCGCGGGGCGCAGGAAGTGCGCGATGTCGTGCATCGCCTCGTCGGTGAGGAGCGTCAGCGCCTCGGGGGAGACGGTGAGGAACCGCCCGTCGCGCCCGATCCCGTCGCTGGTGACCAGCCGGTATTCGGTGGTGTCGGGTCCGAGCGGCAGCAGCGGCGAGAACGCGAACTCAGGCATGCCTCGACTGTAGTTACTGGATTCCGGCCAGTCTGAGCAGGGCGGCGGTGAGTGCGGCGGCCACCACGACGACCACGAACGGCAGCTTCCGCCACGCGAGCACGGCGCCGACCACGACGCCGGCCGGCCGGGCGACGCCGACGAAGTCGGTGCCGTCGAGCAGCGCGGCGGTGCCGATGAGCGCGGCGAGCAGCGCGACCGCGGCCAGGGTCAGGTAGCGCTTGACGGCGTCGGAGACCGACAGCCGGCTGCGCAGGACGGGCCCGGCGAAGCGCAGCGCGTACGTGCCGGCGGCCAGGACGATGATCGCGATCCAGCTCATGACGGCCGCCGCTTGGAACCGGGCACGGGCAGCGCGAACGCGAGTCCGAGCAGCGCCAGCAGCACGGGCAACCCGGCCGGCAGCAGCGGCGTGGTGGCGAGCGCGATCGCGGCACCGGCGACTGCCACTCGTACCGACGCGGAATCCTTCAACGAGGGCAGCGTCAGCGCCAGGAGTGCGGCCGGGAACGCCGCGTCGATGCCGTAGCGGTTCGGGTCGCCGAGGGCGCTGCCGGCGATCGCGCCGACGGTCGAGGCGATGTTCCACGTGACGAACAACGCGACACCGGTCAGCCAGTACGCGCGGCGGCGCTGCGCCGGGTCGTCCTGCGCCAGGGCGAACGCGACCGACTCGTCGGTCAGGATGTGGCTGCCGACGATGCGCCGCCACCGGCTCGCGCCGAGCGTCTCGTTGCCGATCGCCAGGCCGAACGGCAGGTGCCGGGCGTTGAGCAGCAGGCCGGCCAGGACGATCGCGAGCGCGGTGCCGCCGGCGGAGACGAGCCCGACCGCGAGGAACTGCGCGCCGCCCGCGTAGACGAACGCCGACATGACCACGATCTGGCTGAGCGGCAGGCCGGCGGCGGTGGCGATCGCGCCGAACGAGAGGCCGACCACGACGGCCGCGGCACACAGCGCGCTGACGTCGCGGACGATGGGATCCCGTGTTCGTATCATCGAACGCATAGTTCGATATGCTGGACTGGTCGCAATCGTTCGTCAAGCCGAATGATTCGTTCGCTACGCCGAACGCATGGAGGTCGCACATGGGCGCGCCGTTGGAGTTCATCGCCGCCGCGCTGCGCCGCGAGCGCGACCGGGAGAAGCTGTCGCTGAGCGAGGTCGCGAAGCGGGCCGGCATCGCCAAGTCGACCCTCCACCAGCTGGAGTCCGGGGCCGGCAACCCCAACATCGAGACCCTGTGGGCCCTGGCGGTGGCGCTCAACGTGCCGTTCAGCCGCCTGGTCGAGCCGCCCGCGCCGACCGCCCCGCGGGTGATCCGCGCCGGCGAGGGCCCCTCCATCCAGGCCGAGCAGGCCGACTTCGGCGGCGCGCTGCTCGCCACCTGCCCGCCGGGCGCGAAGCGCGACATCTACCTGATGAACGTCGGCATGGGCGGCCCCCGCAAGGCCGACGCGCACCTGCTGGGCACCGTCGAGCACGTGGTCCTGATGAGCGGCCGCCTCCGGGTCGGCCCTTCCGATGCGACCGTCGACCTGTCACCGCACGACTACTGCTCGTTCCCCGGCGACGTGCCGCATCTCTACGAGGCGCTCGAACCCGGCACGTCGTTCACGCTCGTGATGGAGCACCGCTAGCTGTACGGCAGGAACCCCAGATTCCGTCCACGGGAGACGATCAGCCCGTCCGGTCCGACGCCGAGGACGTCAGAGCTCGTCTTCGCGTCGAGCCTGAGGGTGCCATTGTCCGGCTTGTACGCCTTGAGCGTCCCCGAGTCCCGGATCAGCACCGCGTAGCGGGTGATCGCCACGTCCGCCTTCTCGCCGATCTCCTGCTTCCACGCGGTCTTCCCCGTGGTCAGGTTGATCACCTGGAGGGTCTTCTTGTCGGCGCCGCGGATCAGCCCGTACTGGCTGTCGGCCGCGACCAGCGTGTCCCCGAGCGCGCCCACGAACAGCTCCCGCCCGTCGCGCGGCGACAGGAACACCTCCCGGTTGTCCCCGCGGGTCGCCGCGATCACCGAGTCCGCCCCCGCCGGGTCCCTGCGCTGCTCGCACCCCGCCCCGGACGACGTCCGCAGGTCGTAGCCGTCCTTGCGCCAGACCGTCTTGCCCGTCGCGGCGTCCCGCGCCTCCAGGCTGTAGCGGCAGTTGCCGTCCTTCGGCTGCGCGGTCGAGACGAGGACCCTCCCACCGACGACTACGATCCGACTGGTGTTCGTCGGTTCTTCGGTACGCAGCCGCTTCCCGCTGAGCGTGTCGATCACCTGCACCCGCTGGTCGATCGGGAAGCCCAGCATGGCCGGAATGGCGTTCGGGCTCGCCTCGACGGCGTTGTCGTACGTGTCGGAGAGCAGCCTGGTCCCGAGCAGGTCCGTGTTCACGCCCGCGAGCACCCGCCCGATCCCGGGCAGCGTCAGCTTCCAGATCTGCGCCCCGTCCTTGGGCGAGCGCGCCGTGAGGGTGCAGTCGGTCAACCCACCGCAGGCCAGCGCCAGCACCGAGTCCCGGTAGGTCCACGCCCCGACCGCGTCGCCGTCCTTCCACTTGACGGACCCGTTCGCGGGGTCGACGGCCTCAAGCCCCTTCCCGCGCCGCCCGACGACGACCACCTGACCGGCCCCGTCCCCGGCGACGGCGGCCCAGTCGGCCTCCTTGTCCCACAGCTTCGTCCCGCTGCGCAGCCCCCGGGCCTCGATCGTCCCCCGCATCTGCACGACCACGGCGTCCCCGGCGATCACGGCCGCCGACGGCTGCCCCCCGACCCGGTCCGTCCACAACGTCTCAGGCTCCGACAGCTTCCCGCCACTGGAGGCGACCTTCTCCCACCAGCCCGTGAAGTCCATCGACATCTTGGGCAGCGGATTCCACCCGGTGACCAAAATCCCCGTGATGATGAGCGCCAGCACCCCGATCGCACCGAGCGCCGTCTCAAAGTTCCGGACCGCTCCCCTAGCCACCCGCCCACCGTAACGGCGCCGGATCGTACTGCGGTGGATCGCCCGATAAGCCCGTGTCGCGGATATTTCATCCTCAGGGGTTGAAGGCTGGCGAGCGGCAACTCGTGAGTCGCGGCAGCGGGGCGGTAGAGCTACCCGGACGTATACGCGCCGTATAAGCTTGGCGGGTGGGTTACGACTGGCTCCCCGGTCTCGACGATCGTCGCGGCACGACCCATGACACCCCTTGAGATCGCCCAACTCGAGACGTGGGAGCTGGACCATGAGTGACGACATCGACCTGCAGCGGATCGCCGAGGATGAGCGCATCGCCCGCGAGCTCGCGTCCGGCGACCTGCGACTCACCTACGACGGCACCGCGGAAGTCCCGGACCTGCCGCCACCCGGCGCGCCGGTCAACGTGATCCGGCCGCTGCGCATCCCCCATGACCTCGACGTGCAGGTGCGGGAGCTCGCCGAGCAGCGCGGTGTGACGATCTCGGTCATGCTGCGGGAACTGATCGTCGCCGGCCTGCAGGATGTCACCGCCCGGCAGTCCGATCCGCTCGCCGAGCTTCGCCATCTGGGTGCTGCCGTTCAGCGGGTCGCGGACACGCTCGCCTTACGGGAACAGCGCGACGCTGCCTGACCCCTGGTGGGCAGTGGCGGTGGAGAGCGCGAGGCAGGAATCAGGCGTGGTTGCCGCTGCGGAGCGGCCGTTTGCTTGGCGTTGAACGAGTGACGGGCCGCCTCCGGGGAGGCGGCCCGTCGGGCTAGACCAGCGGGTGGGCGAGGCGGACCGTGGCCAGGGTGGTCTTGATGCCGCTGTCGATGAGGCGGCCCGACGCGTCGAAGGCGGCTGGGCCGTCGGTCATGCCGAAGTCGTTGTCGTTGATGAGGGCGATCGTCCACGGGTTCAGGACGGCGACGCCCTCGATCTTCTTCTGGGTGCCGGGGACGGTGTTCAGGTCGATGACGAGGGTCTTCGGGACGAGGGTCACCGCGGAGGCGTCCTGCTCCAGGGACGGCGTGGTGGCCGGGTTGTCGTAGGGGCCGCCGAGGAGGTTGGTGGCCTTGCGCAGGTCGGCGCGGTAGAGGCGGGCGGCCTGGTCGGTGCGCTCCTGGACGAGGACGGTGTTGGGGCCGAGGCCGACGATGGAGGAGATCTTCAGCTCGGCGGGGTTGGTCTGGCCGGGGTCGACGACCGAGACGGGGGCGAACTGGTAGGCGTACTCGCCGACGACCTTGCCGGAGCGGGGGGAGAAGCGCAGCAGGCGGGTGTTCAGCGACGCCTCGCCGGCGGCCTTGGTCGGGACGAGGAGGGGGCTCTGCAGGCCGATGACCAGGTCGCCGCCGGGGAGGACGCCGAGGCCCTCGAAGCCGCGGTTGACCTTGCGGGAGGCGTAGATGGCGGGGAAGGCCTCGATCACCGGGTAGTCGGTGCCGGTCAGGCCCAGGCCCGACGGGACGTAGCGGGCGAGGACGCGGCCGCGGGACGACACGTGGACCAGCGAGGGGCTGTACTCGTCGACGAGCCAGAAGGTGCCGTCGTTGGCGCGGACGATGCCTTCCGTGTCCAGGCCGTTGGGGTTGATCGACAGCGGGGTGCCGGCGTTGTACGTGTAGGGCTGCTCGTCGTGCGGCAGCTGGTTCGGCAGGCCGGTGACGGGCTTGCCGGACGAGGTCGTGATCGGGATGGTCTGCACGACCTTCAGGACAGAACCAGCAGCGCGGACGCGGACGATCGTCGGGTTGAAGTCGGGGGTCGGGAAGGTCCGGCGCTTCTCGGTGCCGACCGTGATCTGGCCGTTGGGGCCGCGGTCGGTGATCGTCCAGTACTCGCCGGGGCGGCCGGCCGGGAAGATGTCGCTGCCGATGCCGCCGAGGTTGACGCCGCGGTCGTCGGCGACGCCGAGGGTGCTGAGCGGGATCGAGGGCAGGGTGGCCGTCGCGGTGACCCGGGCGGCGCCGCCGTGAGCGGACGCGGGGGTCGCCGACAGCAGCAGGGCCGGGACGGCGACGGCGGCGGTCACGGCCGCGCGCAGCAGGAATGGCATAGCTCGACACGATGGGCGAGCCGGCCGAAGGTGGTGTGGCCGGAGGGTGAACGGGGGCCGCACACGACGTTGGGCGCGGCCCCAGAATGCGAATTCGCGCCGAAATGTCCCCGTTCGTCCAGAGCAACCCCGCAGAGGGCTTGAGTAGCCCGAATCCGGTTTATGAGCAAACCGCCTGCAAGACCTGGACGCATTCCGGCACACGCATGTCGTTCCACGAAAAAGACTCCACGGCGCTGCTCTTTCGCCGCTCTCATTTGACTACCATCGGGCAATACCGCGTGCAGCTTCGAGGGGAGGCAGGCGCCGCACAGAGGGTGGTTATGCGCAATTCGACCAAGTTTTCGATCTTGGGGCCGGTGCAGATCCGCACGCCGGGCTCGGAGATCACGGTTGCGGCGCCCCGTGAGCGGATCCTCCTGGCGCTGCTGTTGCTGCGCGAAGGGCAGCTGGTGCCGTTCCAGCAGGTCATCTCGGCCCTGTGGGACACCAGCCCGCCGACCACCGCGCGGGCCCAGGTGCACAGCTGCGTCTCCCGGCTCCGCCAGCTGCTGCGCCGCGCCGGGCTGCCCGAGGAGCTCGTCATCACCGAGCCTTCCGGGTACCGCATCAAGGTCGGCGCCGACGAGCTGGACGCCGTCGTCTTCGCCGCCCGGGTCGAGCGCGGCCGGGCCGCGGCGGCCGACGGCGACCTGGCCGCGGCCCGCGACGAGCTGCGCGCCGCCCTCGCCCTGTGGCGCGGCCGGCCGCTCGCCGACGTCGACTCCGACGCGGTCCGCGCCTCCGCGGCGCACCTGGAGGAGCAGTGGACCGCCGCCCTGTCGCTCTGCCTGGACCTGGAGCTGCGGCTCGGCGCGGCGGAGGAGATCCTCGCCGAGGTCGCCGACCTGGTCGAGCGGTTCCCGCACCACGAGCAGTTCCGCGGGCACCTGATGACGGCGCTCGCCCGCACGGGGCGGCGGGCCGACGCGCTCGCCGTGTTCCGCCGGGGGCGGGCGATGCTCGCCGAGGAGCTCGGCATCGAGCCGGGCGCCGAGCTCGTCGAGCTGCACCGCAGGATCCTCAACGGCGACGTGACGCTGCTGCTCGCGCCGTCCGAGCCGGCCGACGAGGGGCGCCGCGCCGCCCGCTGCCTGCCGCGCGACATCGCGGACTTCGCCGGGCGGGCCGACGCGTTCGCCGAGATCGTGGCCGCGCTCAGCGACGAGCGGCATGCCGTGCTCGCGATCGACGGGATGGCCGGCACCGGCAAGACCACGCTCGCCGTCCGCGCCGCGCACGCGGTGTCGCCCGGGTTCCCCGACGGGCAGCTCTACCTCGACCTGCGCGGGCACAGCGACCGGGCGCCGCTGGACCCGGGGGAGGCGCTCGGCGCGTTGTTGCGGCAGTTGGGGGTACCGCCGGAACGGATCCCAGCCGTCTCGGACGAGCGCGCGGTGCTCTGGCGGACCGAGCTGGCCGACCGCAGGGTGCTCGTGCTGCTCGACAACGCCCTGGACTCCGCGCAGGTGCTGCCGCTGCTGCCCGGCACGGCGCTCACGGGGGTGCTCATCACCAGCCGACGCCGGCTCGGCGGGCTCGACGGCGCCCGGCCCGTGTCGCTGGACGTGCTGCCGCTCGACGAGGCGGTGGAGCTGCTGCAGCGCACCGTCGGCGCCCGCGCCGTCGCCGACCCGGCGTGCACCGTCGAGGTGGTGGAGCTGTGCGGGCGCCTGCCGCTGGCGGTGCGCCTCGCGGGCGCGCGGCTGCAGCACCGGCCGAGCTGGACGATCGCCGACCTGGCCCGCCGGCTGCGCGGCGCCGACCGGCGGCTGCCCGAGCTGGCCGTCGACGGGCGGACCGTGGCGGCGGCGTTCGCGCTGTCGTTCCAGCAGCTGCCCGTACACCTGCAGCAGTTCTTCGCGGTGCTCGGCGTGCACCCGGCGGGTGACTTCGAGCCGGCCGTCGCCGCCGCCATGGCGCAACTGCCCGTGGCGGACGCCGAGGAGCTGCTGGAGGACCTCGTCGACGTCCACCTGGTCGAGGCGCCCGAGGCCGGCCGGTACCGGCTGCACGACCTCCTGCGGGACTACGCGGCCCAGCTCGTGGCCGACGCGGACGCCGTCGTCGACCGGATGCTCGATCATTATCTGTACAGCGTGGCCGCCGCGAACGCGTTCCTGGAACTGGCCGACACGCGCGTCGCCCTGCGGCTGGACACACCGCCGCCGGCCGCGCGGGTGTTCACCGGGATCGCCGAGGCGCGCGGGTGGATGGAGCGCGAGCTGCCCAACGTCCTCAGCGCCGCGCGCCTCGCCTCCGACCTCGGCCGGCACCGGCAGATCTGCCTGATGACCCGCGCGGTGTCGCCGTTCCTGTTCGGCTTCGGCTACGGCGAGGCGCAGCTCGACCTGTACGAGCGGGCGATCGCGGCCGCGCGGACCCTGCCCAGCGCGGAGCTGGAGGCGGAGGCCCAGAACTACCTCGCCGGCGTGTACTTCCGGATGGGCCGGATGGCGAACGCCCTCTCGACGCTGCGGCTCGTGACCGCCATCGCCGAGCGCGAAGGCATCCCCCGGCTCATGGGCACCGCGCTGACCAACATGGCGATGCTGCACAGCCGGCTCGGCCAGTACGCCGCCGCCATCGCCGCCGCGGAGGCCGCCGCAGCGCTGCACCTGGACGAGGCCCCGGCGCACCTCCAGTTCAAGATCAATAGCACGATCGGCATCGCGCACACCCAGGCCGGCAACTACGACCAGGCCCTGCAGGCCAACCGGCGCGGCCTCGCCGCCGCGCGCACGCTCGGCGGGATGCGCGCCGTCGGCATCATGATGGGCGAGCTCGGCCTCAACCACCTGCACCTCGGCCACCTCACCGTCGCGCCCGCCCTGCTGCGGCGCGCGCTGACGCTGAAGCAGCACTCGGTCAACCAGTTCGGCTCCGCGGAGACCCTCAGCAAGCTCGGCACCGCGCACCGCCTGCAGGGCCACCTCGCCGACGCCCTCGCCTGCCAGCGCGCCGCGCGGTCGCTGATGGACCAGGTCGCCGACGTCTCCGGGCAGTGCCTCACCGCCAACGACCTCGCCCTCACGCTGCGCGCCCTCGACATGCACGACGAGGCCCGGCAGCTCAACGAGGAGGCGCTCGCCAAGTCCGTGCGCATCGGCGACCGGTACGAGCAGGCCCGCGCCCTGGCCGGCCTCGGCCGCCACGAGCAGGCGGTCGCGCTCTTCGAGGAGCTCGGCGTCAGTGATCTGGGCGCGCTCTACCGTTGACGGCGGTCGCCGCGGGGCACTGTAGAACGTATGGAATTCCGCGTGGAGCACGACACCATGGGCGAGGTCCGCGTCCCCGCCGACGCGCTGTGGCGGGCGCAGACGCAGCGCGCCGTCGAAAACTTCCCGATCTCCGGCGGCCGGCTGGAGTCCTCCCACATCAAGGCACTGGCGCAGATCAAGGGCGCGGCCGCCACGGTGAACGCCTCGCTGGGCGTCCTGCCCGAAGGGCTCGCGCAGGCGATCGTGGCCGCGGCGGCGGACGTGGCGAGCGGCGTGCACGACGACCAGTTCCCGATCGACGTGTTCCAGACGGGGTCGGGCACGTCGTCGAACATGAACGCCAATGAGGTCATCGCGACGCTGGCGTCCCGGTTGCTGGGCTCGCCGGTACACCCGAATGACCACGTGAATGCGTCGCAGTCGTCCAACGACGTATTTCCCACCTCCATTCACATCGCCGCCGCGTCGGCTCTGACATCCGAATTGGTGCCGGCTCTCTCCGTGCTTTCTGACGCCTTGTCGGATAAATCGGACTCGTTTGCGTCTGTGGTCAAGGCGGGGCGGACACATCTCATGGATGCGACGCCGGTGACGCTCGGGCAGGAATTCTCCGGATACGCCGCTCAGGTCCGGTATGGCATCGATCGAATTCAGTCCGTCCTGCCGCGCGTCTGCGAGCTGCCCCTCGGTGGCACGGCGGTGGGGACGGGCATCAACACCCCGCCGTCGTTCTCCGCCGCGGTGATCGCCGCCCTGGCCGGGACGACCGGTCTGCCGCTCACCGAGGCCCGCAACCACTTCGAGGCCCAGGGCGCCCGCGACGCCCTCGTCGAGGCCTCCGGCCAGTTGCGGACCATCGCCGTCGGCCTGTACAAGATCGCCAACGACATCCGGTGGATGGGCTCCGGCCCGCGCGCCGGCCTGCGCGAGCTGCGCCTGCCCGACCTCCAGCCCGGCTCGTCGATCATGCCCGGCAAGGTCAACCCCGTCGTCCCCGAGGCGGTCCGCCAGGTCGTCGCCCAGGTCATCGGCAACGACGCCGCCGTCGCGTTCGCCGGCTCCCAGGGCGACTTCGAGCTCAACGTCATGCTCCCGGTGATCGCCCGCAACCTCCTGGAGTCCATCCGCCTGCTCGCCAACGCCGCCCGCCTCTTCGCCGCCCGCTGCGTCGACGGCCTGGAGGCCAACGAGGAGGTCCTGCACTCGTACGCCGCCGGCTCCCCGTCGATCGTCACGCCCCTGAACCGCTACCTCGGCTACGACGAGGCCGCCGCCATCGCCAAGGAGGCCCTCGCCACCGGTCACACCATCCGCGACGTCGTCATCTCCCGCGGCCACCTCGACAAGGGCACCCTCACCCAGGCCCAGCTCGACGAGGCCCTCGACCTGCTGTCGATGACGCACCCCTGACGCGGACTTAGGCTGCACGGATGCCGAGCCTCACCGCCGCCGTGCAGCGGGCCGACAGTCCGGTGGGGCGGTGGATGCGGGCCACGTTCCCGCACCTGGCGCCGCTGCAGCAGGCCGTCCGGGAAGCGGCCGACGAACTGGCGGTCACCCCGTCGGCGGCGGTCGCCCTCGGTACGCAGGGCGGGGCGATCGACTGGTGGATCCGCCTGCTGGTCGACCCGCGGGTGTCCCTCGAACTGCCGATCCGGGGACTGTGGGACCGCCGGGCGGCGTTCGACGGGGCGGGCCGGGAGCTGCTGGAGGTGCTCTGCCCGCGCCGCCCCACCGTGCTCGAGGCCGGCCTGCACGAAGGCCGGCCGGACGAGTGGTGGGCGCGGACCTGCTACGCGCTGGCGCTGCTGGTCGAGCGGTTCCGCAACCCGATGGCCACCGGCTCGCGGCTGTTCACCCTCCCCGCCGGCAGCAGGGCGGACGACCTGCTCGCCCTCGCCAACGACGACGAGGTGGCCGACCTGATCGCGATGCGCGACCTCGCCCGAACGCGGCTGCTGCCGTGCCTGGCGGCCGGGACCGTGCACAGTGGACCGACGTTCGACGGCAGCGAGCTGCTCGCGGCGGACGCCGATCTCATCGTCGCGGGGCTCCTCATCGACATCAAGTCGGGCTCCGGCGGCCGGCCGCGCCTGGACGGCACCAGGTCACCGGCGCTCGCCGCCACCGACGTGTACCAGCTGCTCGGCTACGCCCTGATGGACTTCAGCGACCGGTACGCGCTGCGCGGCGCCGGCATCTACGCGGCCCGGTTCGGCTGCCTCGTACAGTGGCCGCTCACCGAACTGATCCAGCAGGCGACCGGCCGGTCCGGCCGCGGCCTCCTCGACCTCCGGCGGGAGTTCGAGGACCTGGTCAGATCCGGCGGCGGACCCAGCGGCCGAGCAGGGCGCAGGTGACCAGGAAGAGGAGGAGGAACGTGCAGGAGCGCCACATGTCCGCGGTGGTGTTGTTCCCCGTGTACGCCTTCACGCCGTAGAGGAAGTAGCCGGCGTCGGCGAGCAGGGTGCCGAAGAGGACCTTGGTGTCGGTGCGCGGGCCGCGCCTGGCGGGCGGGGCGCCGTGGTTGATGTGGATGTCGCCGCTCTGGGTGGCGTACAGGTCGCCGTTGTTGACCGAGTTGTTCTGGCCGCCGTTACTCACAGGTGCTCCTTCGCGTTGGGGCGCGACACCAGCTGCGGGATGGTGTGGCTGGCCGGGTCGTGCATGCCGAGCACGGCGACCGCCTGGTCGAACGCCTGCGGGACCGGGCGGCCGAAGCCCAGCGCGGAGTAGAACGACGCGGCGAAGATGGTGGCGACCTCGTCGGTGACGGACGCGTTCATGCCGACGACGTGGTCGACGTGCCGGCCGATCTCGGCGGCCTGCGCGGCGGAGTGGCAGGCGTTGAGCACGACGACCCGGATCTGCTCGCCGGCGGTCCGGAACAGCTCCCCGATCCGCGCCGCGGACACCCGCCGGTCGGTGCCGTCGCCCGCGGACAGGTACACCTCGCCGGCGCGGTTGCCGTGCCCGCTGAAGTGCACGATCTGCGGGTTGTGCTGGTTCAGGTACTGCAGCAGGTCCAACGGCCGGACCGCCCAGCACGTGATCAGCTCGAACACGTCCCGGTCGTGCGCGAGCCGCAGCCGCTCGGTGACCTGCCGCGCCTCCTCGTCGATCGCGAGCCGCTCGGTGCTGCCGGGGTTGGCGGCCAGCATCAGCACCCGGATCTTCCGCTCCGGCACCGGCGTCGACCGCCCCGTGACGGTGATGTCGCCACCCTGCGTCACGTACATGTCGCCGCTGTGCACGGTGTTGGTCTGCGGCCCGTACTCCTGCATGCCTCCTCCTGACGGACAGGCAGGCCGGAGGGGTTCCGCTCCGGGCGGGCAGGGATCAGGATGCAGCGATGGGGATGCGTTGGCGGAGCGTGATCGGCGGGCTCAGCGGGCTCGCCGCGGCGGTGATCTGGGCCGTGTGCCTGGCGATCTACCAGCCGTACATGGAGCCGTCTCCGGCGGCCGAGTTCGTCGGCAACAACACGTACTGGCCGCGGGACATCCGGCAGCTCGCGATCCTGCTCGCGTTCGGCGGGGTGGTCCTCATCTTCCGTGCCGACCTGCGGGCCGTCCTCGCCGCCGCCGTGGGGGCCGTGATCTGGGTCGGGGCCGACCTGGCGCTCGACCGGGCCGGCGTCAGCGGTGGCGTGGCGGCCGTCTGGCTGGCCGCCGGTGGCGCCGTGGCGTTCGCCGGGATGGTGTTCGCCGCCCGTACGGTGGCGACCCCCGAACCCGGACCGGCGCACTTCCTGACGACGGTCTTCGCGGTGGCCGCCGCGGTCACCGTGCTGATCACGACGCCGTGGGACGAGCCGGTCACCGACGCCGCCGACGTCCGCGTCGAGAACGGCCTCTCCCTGCTGAAAATCGTCCTCATCGTGATGCTCGCGGCCGTCACGATGGGGCTCCTGCCGCTGGACCGTCTCCTGTGGGCGTTGCCGTTCGCCGCGCTGGCCGCGCTCGCCGCGTGGCCGGCCACCGCCGCGTACGGCTGGCTCGGCGCCCTCGGCCTGGTCCTCCTGCCGTCGGCCGCCGCGGCCGCGGTCACCGCCACCGGCGACGTGCCCCCGCTGCGCCTCCTCGCCATCACGGGCGCCTGCGCGTTGGCGCTGATTCCGGCGTACCTGCTGCTGTACTTCATCGGCTCCGCGGTCGGCGCGGCGATGACGTCCCTGGCCGGCAACCCCGCCATCGACTCCGCCGACACCGACCTCTCCCTCGCCACGGTGGCCCTGCTGCTCGGCCTGCTGTTCGCCACGATCAGCCGCGCCTTCCTCGCCTCAGCGCCGCCTTCGCCTTCTTCTTCGCCTTCTTCTTCGCCTTCTTCTTCGCCTGCGGATTCGGCTGCGGACTCGGCTGCGGACTCGTTTTCGGCTCCGGATGAGGCTCGATGAGCGCCATCCGCCTCCGCCCGGTGACCGAATCGGACCTGGCGATGTTCCACCGGTTCGCCACCGAGCCGGGCCTCATCGGCCTGGACTGGTCCGGCTACCGCGACCCGCACGCGGCCGACCGGCGCTTCGCCCAGGACGGCTACCTCGGCCCCGACTCGGGCCGCCTCATGGTGGAGGCCGACCCGGACGGCGTAGCGGCGGGCTTCGTCAGCTACGTCGCCGGCAAGTACAGCGGCCCTATCGGCTACTGGGAGATCGGCATCGCCCTCCTCCCGCAATGGCGAGGCCGCGGCCTGGGCTGGCGCGCCCAGGCCATGCTGTGCGACCACCTCTTCGCCCACTCCCCGGTCCAGCGCATCCAGGCCGGCACCCACCCGGAGAACATCGCCGAACAGAAATCCCTGGAGAAGGCCGGCTTCACTCTGGACGGCATCGTCCGAGCCTGCGAGTTCCGCGCCGGCCGCTGGCACGACGGCTACCTCTACAGCCGCCTCCGCACCGACCCCGCCCCGCCGCTGTGAACCACCTGATTCACGCACCTGACTCGGCACATGCGGCATAAGCCGGGCTTATACTGTCGGCATGTGGGAGGTCAGGCTTCACCCAGAGGTCGAGGCATGGTTTCTGGAGCTCTGCCAGGCCGACCCAGGCACCGCCGATCTCGTCGCCGAGGCCGTCGACGTGCTCACCGAGCAGGGGCCAGCGCTCGGTCGCCCGCTGGTGGACCGGTTGAAGGGCAGCATCTATCACAACATGAAAGAGCTACGGCCCGGCTCAACCGGCACAACCGAGGTTCGGATGATCTTCGCGTTCGATCCGGCACGTGAAGCGATCTTCCTGATCGCCGGCGACAAGTCAGGCCGATGGCAGACTTGGTACAGCAAGGCGATCCCGCTGGCCGACGAGCGGTTCACCGAGCATCTTGCGGCGCTGAAAGAGGAGAACGGGTTATGACCGAAGCCGCGAACTGGCGCGACGTCAAAGCGAAGGCTCGTGCCGCCGACCCGACGTGGGACAGCGCCGAACGCGTCGCTCGTCGCCGCGAGATGCGTGAGCAGATGCTTGCCTCGGTCAGTGGCGCGCAGCTCGCCGAGATCCGCCAGCAACTCGGCATGACGCAAGTACAGCTCGCCGAGGCGGCTGGCCTGACCCAGGCACGGATCAGCCAGATCGAGAACGGCGATGCCGTGGGGCTGGAGACGCTGCGTGCCTACGTGACCGGGCTCGGCGGCCACCTCGACATCGTGGCCCGCATCGGCAACATTCAACTCCACGTGGCTTGAACTGGCCGGCGAGCGCCACGATCCAAGACGGCTTCTGAACGACCGCCGGCCGACTATGTGCCGTACGGCGACCGCAGGCCATACGTCGTTGCGGACAGCCTGACCGAGCTGCGTGGTCCGACGAGCGGCACGGTCGTGCTGCCCCGCCACCTGGATTGGTCAGGCAGCGCCGATCACAACCTGGACCGGCCGGCCCGGCTCGCCTCGATGTATCGAACGGTGCTGGTCGAGGCTGCCACGGAGGACGATCTGCGGGCCTGGCTCGACGGTGTGTTGCTGGTCGGGCTCTGGCGGGCGATGTGGCTGCCCGCTCGGCTTCGCGGTCTCTGGGAGAACCGGTTTCCAGAGCTGGCCCGGTGCGTGGGGTCAGCGCAGGGCGGAGGCGACCGTGGTGGCGGCGGTGGTGACAAGGGTGGGGACTGAGGTCGGGTCGAGGGCGGTCAGGGCGACCACCCCCACGCTCGCCTCCAGGCCCTCGACGCCGGCGACGGCTGCGGCCACGCCGTAGGCGCCGGGCTGGAGTTCGCCGACCGTCGTGATGGCGGTGTAGTCGCCGCGGCGGCCGGCGAGGATGGCTTTGCCGGCGGCGCCCACGTCCAGGGCGTGGCGGGAGCCGGTCCGGTAGGCGACGTGGAACTGGGTCCAGCTCGGCTCCACCACTGCCAGGGCGTAGGCCTCGCCGCCGTCGGCGATGGTCAGGTGGGCGGTGGCGCCGACAGTCTCGGCCAGGCGGCGTAAGGCCGGCAGGGCGGCGTCGGCGACGAGAGGCTGGGCGCGGCGGGCGAGCTGGAGGACGCCGGCGCCCAGGCGGAGGCGGCCGGAGCGGTCGCGGCGGACCATGCCGTGCTCGGAGAGGGTGGCGACCAGGCGGTACACGACGGCGCGGCCGACGCCGAGGAGGGCTGCGGCCTCCGTCATCGTCAGGCCGCCGGGCGTCTCCGCGACCACGTGCAGCAGACGCAGGCCACGGTCGAGGGTCTGGGCGGTCTCGGTAGCCACAGGCTCAGGTTAGTGCTGGTGCGGGTTTGGAGCGGTCCGACCGTTACTCTTGCATCCGTGACCCTACGCCTGTATGACACCGCGACCCGATCGGTCCGGGACTTCGTCCCGATGACGCCCGGGCAGGTCGGTATCTACCTGTGTGGGCTCACCGTGCAGGGCGGGCCGCACATCGGCCACCTGCGCTCCGGGGTGAACTACGACGTGCTGCGGCGCTGGTTCCTGCGCTCGGGGTACAACGTCACGTTCATTCGCAACATCACCGACATCGACGACAAGGTCCTGGTCAAGGCGGAGGAGCAGGGCAAGCCGTTCTGGGCCGTCGCGTATGCCAACGAGCGGCTGCTCTCGGCGACCTACCTGAAGCTCGGCGTGCTGCCCCCGACCTACGAGCCGCGGGCGACCGGGCACATCACCGAGATGCACGAGCTGATCCAGCTGCTCATCGACCGCGGTCACGCGTACCCGGCGACGGACGGCAGCGGCGACGTGTATTTCGACGTGCGCTCGCACGCCGAGTATGGCGCGCTGTCCGGGCAGCGGCCCGACGACATGGAGCCCGCCACGGACGGGCCGGAGCGGGCGAAGAAGGACCCGCGGGACTTCGCGCTGTGGAAGGGCACCAAGCCCGAGGAGCCGGCCGAGGCCAACTGGCCGTCGCCGTGGGGGACCGGCCGGCCGGGCTGGCACATCGAGTGCTCGGCCATGTGCTGGCGGTACCTCGGCATCGAGTTCGACATCCACGGCGGCGGGCTGGACCTGAAGTTCCCCCACCACGAGAACGAGGTCGCCCAGTCGCACGCCGCCGGGCACCCGTTCGCCCGGTACTGGGTGCATCACGCGCTGCTGAACCTCGGCGGGTCGAAGATGGCCAAGTCGCTCGGCAACGTGATCAACCTCGAAGCGCTGGTCGAGGCCGGCCTGCGCCCGGTCGAGGTGCGGTACTACCTGCTGGCGCCGCACTACCGGTCGGTGATCGACTACTCGCAGGAGGCGCTCGAGGAGGCCGCCGCCGCGTTCCGCCGGGTCGAGAACTTCGTGACCCGCGCGGTGGAGCTGGTCGGCCCCGGCGAACTGTCGGAACTGCCCGACGCGTTCGTCGAGGCGATGGACGACGACCTGAACACGTCGCGCGCGCTCGCCGTCCTTCACGATGTCGTACGGGACGCGAACACCGCTCTGGCGGCCGGCGACCCGGCGGCCGTGTCGGCGGCCCTCGCCACGGTGCGGGGCATGCTGGACGTGCTCGGGCTCGACCCGCTGGACGCCCAGTGGAGCGACACGCAGGCCGGGGACCTGACGCGGGTGGTCGACGCGCTGGTGGCGCTCGCACTGGAGCAGCGCACCGCGGCCCGCGGCCGCAAGGACTGGGCCGCCGCCGACGCGGTGCGGGACCAGTTGAAGCACGCCGGTATCGCGGTGGAGGACACCCCGGCCGGTCCACGATGGACGTTGGAGAGCTGAGAACAATGCCAGGCAATTCTGAACGCCGCGGCAAGCGGGTCGTCTCGAAGAAGGGCGCCGTCAAGGGCTCCGGTGGGAAGAACCGGCAGTCCCTGACGGGCCGCGGTCGCACCCTGCCCGCGGACGAGCGCCCCTGGCACAAGGGGTACAGCGGCGACGAGGAGCTTCCCCAGAAGACCGCCCGCAAGCAGGCCAACGAGCTGCGCGCGGCGGCCGCCCAGGGCCGGGCCCCGAAGATCGGCCAGCCCGGCACGAAGCGCACCGCCGGCAAGGGGCCGTTCGGTGCCTCGAAGCCGACCTCGGCAGGGGCACGGTCCACGCCGCGCGTCTCGCCCGGGCGGAAGTCGTCGCAGCCGAAGGACGGGCCGGAGCTGCTCGTCGGCCGCAACCCGGTCGTCGAGGCCCTGCGCACCCACGTGCCGGCCACCGCGCTGTACGTCGCCCTCGGCATCGACATGGACGAGCGCGTCAAGGAGGCGGTCCGCACCGCCGCCGAGCGCGGTATCGCGATCCTCGAGGTCACCCGCGCCGAGCTCGACCGGATGACCGGTGGCGTGCTGCACCAGGGCCTCGGCCTGCAGGTGCCGCCGTTCGCGTACGAGCCGTTCGACGACCTGCTCGCCGCCGCCAAGGAGCACACGGCGCCGCTGCTGATCGCCCTCGACGGCATCACCGACCCCCGCAACCTCGGCGCGATCATCCGCTCCGCCGCGGCGTTCGGCGCCCAGGGCGTGTTCCTCACCGAGCGCCGGTCGGCGGCGATCACGGCCACCGCGTGGCGCACCAGCGCCGGCGCCGCCGCCAGGGTCAAGGTCTCCCAGGTGACGAACCTGACCAGGTCCCTGAAGGCCTGTCAGGACGAGGGCTTCATGGTCGCCGGCCTCGACGCCGACGGCGCCACCTCCCTGTACGACCTGGAGGCCGCCGTCGGCCCGCTGGTCGTGGTGGTCGGCTCGGAGGGCCGCGGCCTGTCCCGCCTCGTGGGCCAGACCTGCGACCTGAAGGTCTCCATTCCCATGATCTCCGACATCGAGTCGCTGAACGCGTCGGTAGCCGCCGCGGTCACCCTCGCCGAGGTCAACCGCCGCCGCACCCAGTAGCGCCACTTACGCTGGACGAGGAAGGTCAGGAGGTGCGGCTGAGATGAGTGTGGCGACGGCGGATCACGTAGGGCCGTGGACCGAAGACGACTATTTCGCGCTGGGCGAGACCACCAACCGGATCGAGCTGTTCGACGGGAGCTTGCTTGTGAGCCCGGCACCGAGCAAGCGGCACCAGCAGCTGTCCCTGCTGCTGGCGTATGAGCTGCACCGCGCGGCGAAGCCGCGCGGTCTGCTGGTCTTCGAAGCCGTCAACGTCCGCCTGCACGCTGGGCGGATCGTCATTCCGGACCTCGTCGTCGCCGACACCGACAACGAGGGCGCCGTCATCGAGGCCGGCGAGGTGGCGCTCGTCGGTGAGATCGTCTCCCCGGGCAACGCCGGCAACGACCGGGTGCTGAAGATGCAGCTGTACGCCGCCGCCCGCATTGGCTGGTATCTGCTGGTCGAGCCGGAATCGTCGCACTCGGTCAGCCTGCGCCTGCTGCGCTTGGACGGCGGGCACTACGTCGAGCACGCGGTCGCCAAGCACGGCGAAACCCTGATCGCCGAGGAGCCGTTCGGATTCCAGCTCGACACCGTCGAGCTGGGCTCCTGACGATCTACAAGCGTCACGGGTGCAGGAGCCGCTCGGCGAACTCCTGCACCCGGTCGCGCGTGATGCCGTCGCGCTGCTCGACGGCGAGGGGGTGGTCGGTCGCCTCGAGCTCGACCCGCGGGCGGCTGCCGACCGGCTGGGTGTGCACGTGGGTCTTCAGGCTCAGCGTCGTCGGCTCGTACACGGGGATCTCGGTGGACAGCCAGCCGAAGTACGGCGGCTCCTGCTCCCGACCCGGCGTCGTCCACAGCTCCAGCGACCGCTCGAAGTTGGCCCTGCTGAGCGACACCCAGACGCCCCAGTCGAAGTCGGTGTCGGCGTCGAGCACGGGGATGACGATGCGGGCCCGGACGAAGAAGTGCTCGGCCTGGATGATGCACAGCTCGTCCTCGAGCGTGCTGCTCTCGTCGCCGGCGTAGTCGTCGCTCCACACCTGCGGGGCGACCGCCCCGTAGGAGAACGGCATCCCGCCGTGGCGTTGGCCGCAGCCCCGGCACACGAACCCCTGCTCACTCATCGAGCGACCCTACAGCGCCGGGCGCTAATGTTCGCGCCATGGCCGACATGCAGGCGGCGTTGGCGGATGTACTGGCGAGCATCGATGACATCACCGTCAGGCTCCGGCCGGGTGCCGTCCAGGAACTCGCGGCCAGCGGGGACCGCAGCCTCGTCCCGCGGGTGCAGGCGGCGCTGGAGCGTTGTCTGGACGACGAGGACCACGAAGGGGTCGAGCTTCTCGCCGGGATCCTGGCCGGAATCCGCGGCACGCGGGCGTTTCCGCTGCTGCTGCGGGCGGTCGCGCGGCCGGTAAAGCACGAGTGGGAGGGGCTCCAGGCGACCCTCGCGGGGCTCATGGCGGCCGACCCGGCGGGGTGCCGGCCGGCGGTGCTGGCGTTCGCCGCCGAGCGGCACCGCGACCTGCGGTGTGCGGGACTGTGGGCCCTCGGCCATGTGGTCACGCCCGCAGACGTCGAGCTCCTCGAAGCGGCCCTTCGCGACGCCGACCGGCGGGTGCGGGGGACGGCCCTCGGCGCGCTGTCCGAGCTGCACGGCGACGAGCGCGTGGTGCCGGCGATGGTCGGCATGCTGCGGGACCCGGAGCTGGGCCTGCGCAGCGGCGCGCTGATGAGCCTCGGGTACTACGGCGACCTCGCGGCGCTGGACAGCATGGTCGCGCTCCGGACGGACCCGTCGGTGCTGGTCCGCGAGGTGCTGAGCGTTGCCGTCGCGCAGCTGCTCGCCCCCACCTGGCGACCGTCTACGAAGGCCGCCACCGCCGCTCAGGCGGAGACGGCGCGGGCGGCCCTGCGCGAGCTGCTCGGCGACGAGAACCGCAGCGTGCGCGGCTGTGCGGAGCGGGCGCTGGCCCGCTTATGAAAGCGACGCCCGCACGTGGCGGCGCGCGTCGTGGATCCGGGACTTGATGGTGCCGACCGGAATGTCGAGGTGGGCGGCGATCTCCTCGTACGACAGCTGACACAGATCACGGAGCACCAGCGGGCCGACCAGCTCGGACCGGTGCGCCTCCAGCTGCTCGAGGGCGTCCAGCAGATCCAGCCGGGACCCGGCGATGACGCTCGTCGTGCGGGGGTCGGCGGTGTCGAGGGGCAGCTGCGGGGTCGACTGCTCGCTCGCCCGGCGCTTCAGGCTGCGGTACGTCTGCCGGGCGCAGTTCGCGGTCACCACGTACAGCCACGTGGAGAAGCGGGAACGGGCGTCGAACGTGGTGATTTTCATCGCCACCTGGAGCAGCGCGTCCTGGCACGCCTCCTCGGCGTCCTGGCGGCAGGGCAGGATGCGCTGGCACTGGCGCATGACCTGCGGGGCGACGCCGGCCAGCAGCGCGTCACGCGCGGCCGTGTCGCCGGTCGCGGCGCGCGCCGCGAGCTGTTCGATGTCGGTCAACGAAGCCCTCCATGGCCGATAATTGCGGCGTGCCAGTGCCTGACAATATCGGTCGATACCGCGTGCTGCGGCGCATCGGGTCCGGGGCGTTCGCCACCGTGTGGCTCGGGGCCGACGACGCGCTCGACGCATCCGTGGCGATCAAAGTGCTGGCGGACAACTGGACGTACCACTCGGACCTGCGGGCGCGGTTCGAGGAGGAGGGGCGGATCATGCGGCGGGCCGACTCGCCGCTGCTGGTCCGGGTCCTCGACGTCGGCGAGCTACCGGACGGCCGCCCGTATCTCGTGATGCCGTTCGCCGCCGGCGGCACCCTCGCCGACCGGCTCGCCGGCGGGCCGCTGCCGGTCGAGGAGGCGCTGCTGGTCGCGGCCGACATCGCCGACGCCGTGGCGGAGCTGCACGCGGCCGGGGTGCTGCACCGTGACCTGAAGCCGTCCAATGTGCTGTTCCAGCCCGCGCCCGGCCGGGACCGGGTCCTGGTCGCGGACCTCGGCCTGGCCAAGGCCCTTGCGACCGCATCCGGTTTCACGATCGCCGCCGGTACGCCGGGCTACGCGGCACCCGAGCAGGCGCGGCTCGGCGGCGGGCTGGACGTGCGGGCCGACGTCTACGGGGTCGGCGCGACGCTGTTCCACATGCTCACCGGCCGACCGCCCACCGCGGGCGAGAGGATCGCCGGAAAGAGTCCGGTCAACGACATCGTGCGCCGGGCGCTGCACCCCGATCCGCGCAAGCGTTTCGCGTCGGCGGCCGAGCTCTCCGCTGAGCTGCGGTCGGCCGTCGACTCGATCGGGCGGACCACCCGGCGGCACAAGGTGTGGCGGTCGGTGACGCTGGTTGCCGCCGTGGCAGCTGTACTGGCGGGCAGCGCGGGCTCCGCTGCCGCGGGCGGGCCGCCGCCGGGCTGGGTGCGGGTCCACGACGCCGACGGCGTGCTGTCGATCGCGGTGCCGCCGGCCTGGGCGGGCCAGCTGCGCGACGCGGGCTGGGACCCGGCGGTGCTCGGGCTGCGCGGCGGCCGCGCCCCGGGTCTCGTGGTGACGACCGACGTCGTCGCCTGGGCGGACCCGGCGAGCGCGCTGCCAGGCGTCTTCGCGGGCGCCTTCACCACCAGCGGCCCGGCACCCACGCTGCCCGAGCACGCCGCCCCCTGCGTCCGGCAGCCGGACCGCACCGTGGCCGTCGCCGGCGGACAGGCGCAGGTCCGGCGCTGGACGTCCTGCGCCGGACCTGTCTCCTACAGCGAGGTGCTGCTCTCCGCCCGTGGCTACGGGGTGTACGTGCAGGTCAGGCAGGTGGGCGCCGCGGACCGTACCGACGAGGTCCTGGCCGGCCTGCGGCTGTCCGCCTACTCGTAGCAGTTCTGGTTGCCCAGCTGGAGGGTCAGCTCGTCGACCTTGTCGTTGTACACCGTGATCCGGTAGGAGGCCTTGTCGTTGCCGGGCACCTTCACGTATCCGCGGCCGTTGCCGTTGGCGCCGTCGACGATCGTCCAGTTGGGGTAGATGCGGCGCATCTCGTCGCCGGACATGCCGATGTGGACGCCTTCCTTCGTCCGCAGCGTGCTCCAGGCGTCGATGGCGGTCAGCCCCAGCGTCGGCGAGAACATGACCCAGCCGCCCTTCGGGGCGCCCCGCACCTCTGTCGTGGTGCAGCCGGTGCCGGTCTCGAACGGGGCCACCACCCCGGTCGCGAGCGCCTGCTCCCTGGTCATGCCGAGCCGGAGCGCGCCGTACCCCTGCGGGCCGAGCACCAGCGTCGTGGTGGTGGCGCTGGTCTTCGTGGCGGCCGGCGTCGACGAAGGGGCCTGAGTGGTGGGCGAGGCGGCGGGCGACGTGGTGGGCGAAGCGCTGAGCGTCGGGGCGCCGGCCGGGGCGGCGTCGCCGCTGCGGTGCTCGGGCGACGGGGCGCAGGCGGTCAGCAGCAGCGCGGCGACGACGGCGGTGGCGGCGGTGAAGGTCTTGGTGCGCATGGGGAACTCCTTGGCTGGTTGTTGTGGTGTCGCAAGGTTCGATGCGCCCTCTGGCGGGTTTGTTCGCCGCATGCGGTGTCATGGATCCGTCACGGATCGACGCCGGGCGATCGGGGCGATGGCCGGACATGCGAAAAGTCCGGCGCGGGATCTCCTGCGCCGGACCTGTCTTCGTGCAGTGTATGGGTGCGGTGCCGCGAGCAGCGGCTGTGCGGTTACTCGTAGCAGTTCTGGTTCGCCAGCTGCAGGGTCACGTCCGCGACCTTGTTGTCGGCCGTCGCGATCCGGAAGACGGCCTTGTCGTTGCTGGGCACCTTGGCGAAGTGCCGGCCCTGGGTGAGGGTGCCGTCGACGATGGTCCAGTTCGAGTACAGGCCGCGCGCCTCGGTGACGGACATGCCGGCCCGCAGCCCTTCGGCCGTCAACAGCGTGGGCCACGCCTGGATCGCGGCGATGCCCCGGTCCGGGGACAGGAAGACCCTGCCCTGGCCCGCCGGTCGGCCCTTGATGAACGCCTGGGCGCAACCGGAGTCGTCGAACGCGGTCAGCAGCCCGGTGGCGACGGCCTGCTCCCGGGTCATGCCGAGCCGGAGCGCGCCGTACCCCTGCGGGCCGAGCACCAGCGTCGTGCTGGTGGCGCTGGTCTTCGTGGCGGCCGGCGCGGCCTCCGAGGTGGTGGCCGACGTCGGCGCGGCGGGGGCGGACGAGGTGGGGGTGGTAGCACCGGCCGGGGCGGCGGCGCCGTCCTTGCGCTCGGGCGACGTGCTGCAGGCGGTCAGCAGGAGGGCGGCGGCGACGATCGCGGTGATGGCCTTGGTACGCATGATGGGCTCCCTGAACGGTTGTTGTTTCGGTGTCGCAGGGTTCGATGCGCCCCTCGGGGAGTTTGTTCGCCGGATCGAAGTCAGGAATCCGTCACCGCCACTGATCTTGCGCGAGAGCGGGCCGGACTGCTAGCCGTACGCTGGATTCGTGATCCGCGTGGCCGTCGCCGCCGAGCATGCCGAGAGTCGTGCCCTGTTCGCGGCGCTGCCCGGCATCGACGTGGTCGCTTCGGTGGCGACCGGCCGGGAGGCGGCCGAGGCCGTGGCCGCCGCCCGCCCGGATGTGCTCGTCATGGATCTGCGCCTGCCTGGCCTCGACGCCGTGGTTGCCGGCACCGCCGTGCTGGTGCTGAGCATGTCCGACGGTGCGGCGCAGGTCTTCGACGCGATGCTGGCCGGCGCCCGCGGGTACCTCGTCAAGGGCGTCACGCAGGACGAGATCTGCCACGGGATCGCAGCGGTCGCGGCCGGCCGGGCCTTCTTCGGGCCCGGCGTCGCCCGCCGGATGCTGGACCACTTCGCCGCGACTGATCTGAGCGCGAAGGGGTTGAGCGCGAAGGAGCGGCAGGTGCTGGAGCTCGTCGCCGCCGGCCTGCCCGCCGCGACCGTCGCCACCCGCCTCGGCCTGGCCGCGGGCACCGTCGCCGGCTACATGTCGGCGATCGTCACGAAGCTGCACGGAAGTAGTGGCTGGCCGCCAGGTCCTCGAGCAGGCCGGGGTGGGTCGGCTGCCAGCCCAGCAACTCCCGGGTGACGGTGCTGGACGCGGGGATGTCGGCGGCGAAGAACCGGCCGATCCAGCCGAGCTCCTCGGCGGCGGCGGGTGCGACCGGCAGTCCGAGGCCGTCGCCGATCGCCGTGGCGATGTCGCGGGCCGGCACGCCCTCCTCGTCGACCGCGTGCACGATGGCGCCGGCGGGTGCGGTGAGCGCCAGTCGTACCAGGGCGGCGGCGTCGAAACGGTGCACCGCCGGCCAACGGTTGGTGCCGTCGCCGACGTACGACGAGACGCCCCGCTCGCGCGCGACGCGCACCAGCTCGGCGACGAACCCGTGGTCGCCGGCGCCGTGGACGGTCGGGGCGAAGCGGAGCGAGACGCTGCGGACGCCCTTTGCGGCGAACTCGAACGCGAGCTGCTCGGCGCCGCCGCGTGGGGCGTCGGGGCCGCTGGAGGGGTTCTGGTCGTGCTCGGTGGCGACCCGGCCGGGCGTGATGAGCGCGACGCCGGACGCGAAGAGGAACGGCTGACCGTCGGTCAGGGTCTCGCAGAGGGCGGTGATGGCGGCCCGCTCGGTCCGCCCGGCGCCGACGTAGTCGGTGAAGTCGTGCTTGAACGCGAGGTGCACGACGGCGTCGGCGTTCGCGGCGCCGGCCCGGAGGCTGTCGAGGTCGTCGAGGCTGCCGTTGAGCACCTCGGCGCCCGCTTCCTTGAGGGTGGCCGCCTTGGCCGGGTCCCGGGCGAGGCCTACGACGTCGTGACCTGCGGCGATGAGCTCCGGGACGACGGCCGAGCCGATCCAGCCGGTGGCTCCGGTGACGAAGATGCGCATGATGGTGCCTTCCTGTGGACGATGTCAGTCGCTGACATCACCGACCATAGCGCGTGATGTCAGGAGCTGTCATCACTAGACTCGTGAGCTATGGCACGCTGGGAGCCGGACGCGCGGGGACGCCTCATGTTGGCGGCGCTCGCGCTGTACACCGAACGCGGCTACGAACAGACCACCGTCGCCGACATCGCCCAGCGCGCCGGCGTGACGGAGCGCACGTTCTTCCGCCACTTCGCCGACAAGCGCGAGGTCCTCTTCGACGGCTCCGGGATGTTGCAGGACACCGTGGTCGCCGCGATCGCTGACGCGCGGTTGGGTGCCCCGCCGCTCGACGTCGTCGGCGCCGCCATGGAACGCGCGGCTGTGTCGATGCAGGACCGCCGCGACTTCGCCCGCCAGCGCGCCGCCATCATCGCCGCCACTCCCAGCCTGCACGAGCGTGAGCTGCTGAAGCTCGCCACCCTCGGTACCGCGGCGGCCACCGCACTGCAAGAACGCGGCGTGCCCCCGGTTGCCGCCGCCCTCGCCGCCGAGCTCGGTGTGGCGGTGTTCAAGGTGGCGTTCGAGCAGTGGATCACCTGCCAGTTGGATTTCCCGGCGTGCATCCGCGCCACCCTCGACGAGCTCAGCGCACTGCACAGCCCATCGCCCGCGCCGCGACCGTGACGAACGCCCGCGCCTCCTCGAAGCCGTCCGGCCGGCACGCGATGTCGAGCTGGTGCGTGGACCCGTCCTGGTACGTGACCAGCCAGTCCCGCCCGACCGCCTTGAAGCGCACCGCCCAGTCGCTGTAGACGTGGCGGTACTCCGTCGGCGCGAGCAGCTCACGCAGGATCCGCAGCCGCTCCTCGAACGGCAGGCCGGCCTCGCCGAACCGCACGGTGACGGTCCGGCGGGCCACCCACGACTCGAACCACGGCACCGGCGGCGCCTCCAGGAGCGGCTCGAACTCGCGCTCGCCGCTGAAGTACGCGTGGAGCAGGCCGGTGAGGTCGAGGTCGTAGCGGTAGGCCTCGCCGTCCTCGCTCACCAGCGCCATGGTCCAGCCGTTCGCGGTGTCCCAGCACAACTGGTGCCCGGCGGGGTGCGAACCCCACTCCAGCAGGCCGCCCGGCTCCGGGTACAGCAGGTGCGGGTAGTACTCCGGGAACCGCTCCCGGGACGGCCCGAACGCCGGTAGCAGCTCCCGAGCCCGCGCGATGAGGTTCGCCGGCGTCAGCAGCCCGATCTCGTGGAATTCCCCGTGGCCGTACCGCCCGACGAGCGCCTTGTAGTCCGCGGGAAGCGGCAGCCCCAGCTCCGCCTCGACCGCCGCCCAGTCCGCGTCCGCGTCGACCGGCTCGGCCGGCGGCAGCACCAGCCGCACCAGGTCCTCGATGGTCGCCACGATGTGAGGCTAAACGAACGATTTGGCGGCGCACCTAGGATGGGCCGGTGAATGAGCCTCAGCAGGGCTTCGCGATCGGCGTCGACCTCGGCACGTCCAACACGGTGGCCGTGGTGCGCTGGCCCGACGGCCGCACGCGGCCGCTGCTGGTCGACGGCGCGCCGATCATGCCGTCCGGGGTGTACGTCGACGAGCACGGCAGGCTGCACGTCGGCCGTGACGCGGCCCGGCTCGCGGGGCTCGACCCGTCGCGCTTCGAGCCCAACCCGAAGCGCCGCATCGACGAGCCGACCGTCCTGCTCGGCGACCGCGAGATCCCGACCGTCGACCTGCTCGCCGCCATCCTCGCCGCGGTCGCCCGCGCGGCCGTGGAGGCGGTCGGGTTCCTGCCCACGGCGGTCCTGACCTACCCGGCGGCGTGGGGTGCCCGCCGCCGCGACACCCTCGCCACCGCCGCCCGGCGCGCGGGCTGGCCGCCGGTCATGCTGGTCCCGGAGCCGGTGGCCGCCGCCCGCTATTTCGCCGATGTACTGCGCCGCCCGGTTCCTGTTGGCTCCGCCCTCGCCGTGTTCGACTTCGGCGGCGGCACGCTCGACATCGCCGTCGTCCGCAACGACAACGGCCGCTTCACGGTCATCGGCTCCGGCGGCGTCGAGGACCTCGGCGGCCTCGACATCGACGCGGCGCTGGTCGAGCACCTCGGGCAGGTCATCGCCGGGTTCGCGCCCGCGACCTGGGACGCGCTGCGCAACCCGATGACGACGACGCAGCGCCGGGACCGCCGGCTCTTCTGGGACGACATCCGCGGCGCGAAGGAGATGCTGTCCCGCTCCACCGTCGCGCCGATCACCGTGCCCGGCGCGGACCAGGCGATCCACCTCACGCGCGAGGAGCTGGACCGGGTCGTCGGGCCGCTGATCCACCGCGCTGTCTGGGAGACCGGATCGGTGATCGCGTCCGCGGGCCTGCGGGGCGACCAGCTCGCCGGGCTGTTCCTGGTCGGGGGGTCGTCCCGGCTGCCGCTGGCGGCGAGGCAGTTGCATGCTCAGTTGGGGATTGCGCCGACTGTACTGGAGCAGCCGGAGCTTCCCGTCGCCGAAGGGGCGCTGGCCGAGGTGGCGCCGCCGCCCGCGCAGGTGGGGTTCGGCGGCGCCGAGGTGACCTCCGCGACCGGCTACGGCGCCAGCCCGACCGGCTTCATGGCTGGTTCTCCTGCCGGTTCTCCTGCCGGTTCTCCTGCCGGTTCTCCGGCTGCTCCTTCGACTGGTGCATTTGGTGGCGCGCCGGCCGCTCCGGTGTCGCCGGGGTTCGGGGCGCCGACGTCCGGCGGGCCCGCGCCGACCGGCAGGCCCGCGCCGGCCGGCTTTCCGATGTCGGCGGCGCAGGTCATCCCGCCCGGTCAGTACGGTGCGACCGCTCCGCCGACCGAGGCCATCTCCATTCCTTCTGGTGATCCTCCGCGCCGTTCCCGCCGGGGCCTGCTCGTCGCCGGTATCGCCACGGTTGTCGTGCTCGCCCTCGTGGCCGCCGGCGGCTGGTTCTGGTTCTTCCGCGACGGCAACACCGCCGTCGACTTCGCCACCCTGAAGGCCGAGAAGTCGTTCGAGATGGACGACCCCTCGAAGATCGACGCCACCCTGTCGGTCACGCTCAACGAGCGCGCCGTCATCGGCTGGCAGGTCGACAAGCAGTTCTTCGTCCAGGCCATCGACCTCGACGGCATGAAGGCCGCCTGGTCGAAGGTCACCCTCGACGGCAACTACAGCAAGTGGAGCCTCGCGGCGTACCAGGGCGGCATCGTCGTCACCGCCACCGGCTCGGACCCCGGCAAGATGTTCCTGCTGGACTGGAAGAGCGGCAAGAAGCTCTGGGACGCCCCGTTCAACTCCTACGACGTGCTCTATGGTCTCGGCCCGGTGCTGGCGATCCACCGGTACGAGGGGAAGAAGATCGAGACGGTCACCTGGGCCGGCAAGGACAGCTGGAGCCGGCCCGACCACGCCAAGGGCTCCGCCATCTACAGCCAGACCAGGAACACGGACCTCCGCGGCCCGAGCAACTTCGCCGGCGCGCCCGCCGTCCGCGACATGAAGGCCCGCGACGACCTCGTCAGCGTCGACGGCGACGACACGATCCGCCTCATCAAGGCCTCCGACGGCTCTGACATCCGCAGCTGGAACAACATCGGCGAGTACGGCGCCAAGTACCTCGCCCACGAGGACAAGCTGTTCGTCGCGGGCGGCAGCACCAAGTACAAGGTCAGCGTCTACGACCTGACCACATCTGGTCAGCCGGCGCAGATCTACAGCTTCTCCAACGACAAGGTCCAGGTCGTCGACATGGCCCCGTGCGCCGATGACCGGCTGTGCCTCATCGACGGCCCGTCCGGTGGCAAGGAGAACAAGGTCCGCGCCATCTCCGTCGCCGAGAAGAAGCAGGTCTGGGAGGCTTCGGCGCCCGGCTCGACGGTCCTCGTCCCCGCCGGCCGCCAGGTGTTCGCCACCGACGGGGACAAGCCCGCCAGCGTGCTGCTCTCCTACGACGGCAAGCAGCTGCTGCGCAACGAGGACAAGACGTCCTACGGCGTCCGCGTCACCGGCGGCAGCCTGATGTTCTTCACCGGCACCCTGAGCGCTTCCTCCGCCTACGACATCTCGCTCGTCGGCGTCACGTCGTCCTCCGGCGAGCGGATCGCCCTGGGCCCGCTGTCGTCGAAAGCGATCGGCCTGAGCTGCTCGTGGAACGCGTCGGTGATCCTGTGCGCCTCGGAGGGCAAGTTCCAGGTCTGGCGGTTCGCCGCTTCCTGACCCTTCAAGGGAAAGGGCCGACTCTCCTTTGGAGAACCGGCCCTTTTGCTTGCTATGTGCTAGTTCAGATGCGCAGGCCCGTCGCGGCGTTGAACGCGTGGTGCGTGTTGACGTGCGGGCGGACGTACACGATCTCCGTCAGGCGCGGCGTGCGGCGCGGGTCGGCCCGGACGACGAAGCGCTCGTCCTGGCCGTCGAGCGCGACGGTGCCGTGCACGTACGCGTCCGAGCCCAGCTCCTCGACCAGGTCGACGGTGATCGGGATGCCACCGTCGTTCGGCCCGACCAGGTCCGTGTCCTCGGGGCGGAACCCGACCGTGACGCGGTTGCCGCCACCGTCGGCCTGCGCCGCGGAGATCTGCTGCGGGGTCAGCGGCAGCGTGACGTCGCCGAAGCGGCCGCCCTTCTCCGTCAGCGGCACCGTCTTGATGTTCATCGCCGGCGAGCCCATGAAGCCCGCGACGAAGACGTTGGCCGGACGGTCGTACAGCGCACGCGGGCTGTCGACCTGCTGCAGCACGCCATCCAGCAGCACGGCGACCCGGTGACCCATGGTCATGGCCTCGACCTGGTCGTGCGTGACGTACACGGTGGTGATGCCGAGCTTCGCCTGCAGCGTGGCGATCTGCGAACGCGTCTGCACACGCAGCTTCGCGTCGAGGTTCGACAGCGGCTCATCCATGAGGAAGACCTGCGGCTCACGCACGATCGCGCGACCCATGGCGACACGCTGCCGCTGACCACCGGACAGCGCCTTCGGCTTACGGCCGAGGTAGTCCTCCAGCTGCAGCATCGCCGCGGCTTCCTTCACCCGCCGGTCGATCTCGTGCTTCGGCGTCTTGCGCAGCTTCAGCGCGAACGCCATGTTCTCGTACACCGTCATGTGCGGGTACAGCGCGTAGTTCTGGAACACCATCGCGATGTCACGAGCCTTGGGCGGCAGGTGCGTGACGTTGCGGTCGTTGATCAGGATGTCCCCGGCGTCGACATCTTCGAGGCCGGCGAGCATGCGGAGCGAGGTCGACTTCCCGCAGCCCGACGGGCCGACGAGGACGAGGAACTCCCCGTCACCGATCTCGAGGTTCAGCTGGTCAACAGCGGGACGCGGCGTCCCCGGGTAGATCCGGGACGCTTTCGCGTACGTGACCGTAGCCATGACAGAGTGCCACCTTCCACCGGCAGGAACGTGCCGGACGATCCGAGTAGAAGCCCCAGGCAGCGTCACTGCACACCCAGAGTTCCCGTAACACTAGGCGCCGTTCACCGCTCTGCCAAGGTCGCCAGCCCCTTTTGCCCACTTTGATGCCAACCCGCCCGACCCGTATGTCGGAGGCAAGCCCCCCGCCCGGCCCGGTAGGATCAGCCCACCAGCCGACGTGGCGCAATTGGTAGCGCACCCGACTTGTAATCGGAAGGTTGCGGGTTCAAGTCCCGCCGTCGGCTCTTGCAAGACATGCTCTGACCTGGCGTTTCTGTTTCCGCTCGATCCATGGCATCGATCAGGCGCCCGAATCGGAGACCAAACGGAGACCACCGGGACCACCGTGACCGCCCGCCGCAGCCTTCCGCGGAACGATCGCGGCCGTCGCTTCCGCCGCTTCGCGAGCCACCTCGGCGAAAACGTGACCGTAGGTGTCATCCGTGATCTTGCGTGACGAGTGGCCGAGCATCTCGGAGATGACCTTGGTGTCGATGCCCGCTGCCTTCGCCAGCGTCGCCGCCCCATGTCGTAGGTCGTGCAGTCGGATCGGCGGCAGGCCAGCCACGGCCACGAGGTCACCGAAGAGATCCGTCAGCCACGGCGGGTTCAGCTCCGACCCATCCTCCCGCGTGAACACCCGCCCCGAGTCGACCCACGCGGCACCCCACTTGAGGCGGTCCTCGCGCTGCTGCTTCCGGTGCGCCTTCAGCACCAGGCACGTCGCCTTGTCGAGCGCCACGTCGCGGTCGCCGGCATCAGACTTCGGGCGACCCACACCGACCTTGCCCGCGGCGGAGAACAACTGCTCGGCGATCGTCGCGACACCGTCGTCGAGGTCGAGGTCGACCCAGCGCAGGCCGCAGGCTTCACCACGGCGTAGACCGACGAACGTGACGAGGTGGAAGAGGGCATAGAGGCGGTGCTCGGTGATGCTGTCGAGGAACGCGCCAGTGTGCGCCGCAGTCCAGACCATGACCGGGCTCGGTCGCTCCCGTTCCTCGAGCGCCGCGATCTCGTCGGCGAGCTGGACGACTGCGGCCCGGTCGCGGTTAGCGATGGCCTCCGCGCGCTCGGCCTCCTTGGCGGCAATCAGGGCTCGGATCTCCCGCCAGCGAGCGACCCTCTCCCGGGTCCAGATCAGACCCTTGGGCCGCTTGCCCGACGCAAGCTTCACGAACTTCGCCACGTTCGCGGTGATGAGCTGTTCGTTCATAGCGTCGGTCAGTGCCGACCGGAGCGTGGCCCGGATGCGCTGCTTCGTCGCCGGCCCGACGGGCTTCCGGTAGCGCAGTGCCCGGCGTTCCTCTGCGGTGCCGTTCGCGCGGACCTCGGCTAGCCGGTCGTTAAAGTCGTCAATGTCGTCGAACATCGCCGACACGTGCTGGACGCGAAGCTTGTCCATCTCGATCGGACCGAGCGCCGGCTTCAGGTAGATCCGGATGTTGCTCTCGTATCCGGCCCACGTGGTCGGCCGGATGTCCTTCTTGCCAGCGAGCCATCCGTCCAGGAACTCGGCGACCGTGACGCGGCTCGCGATCGGCTGCCCGGTGCGGACGCGCCGGCGGATGTCCTCGGCGGCGGGCAGGGGTGCGCGCCGCTTCAGCGCCTCGTCGACAAGGGTCATGATCTGGGCGCGGTCCTGGGCGCCGAGATCGCCGGGTGCGGGGATCGCCAGTAGCTCGACAACAGCCTTCCCCTGGGCCAGGGCCTCACCCTCGGTGCGGTGCGCACCGCGCTTGATGACCCGACGCTTCTCCGTGGTGGAGTCGGTCGGCATCTCGATCCGCCAGGACCACGAGCCGTGCCGCGGGTTCAGCGAGCCGTCCGCGCGGTGCATCTGCGGGCACCGCTTACCCAGTTCGCGGCCGGCATCGTCACGGCACCTGCAGCGCTTGAACGTCGACACCTTCACTCGTCGTCGTCTCCAGCGTCGGGCACGTCGTCGGCAACGTAGTCACGCTCGAAGTTCCGGGTGAACTCCTGCGCCTTGCGGATCCGGTCGCCGTCACCGGGCCGGTATTCCCTGGTGGCCGTGAGCGCGGCCCAGTCAACGAACTTCAGGTCACCGGGGTTCGCGGACGCGTAGGCGTCGGCCTGCTCGGGACTGAGGAAGACGTGCCGCTTCTCGTCGATGTGCCGCTCATCCTCGGCAAGCTCTGGCGGCGTCAGTCCGTGCCGGCGCATCTCGCCGCGGAGTTCCCGCAACCTGAACAGCAGGGCTGTCGCTCGGGCAAGTTCCTTCTCCCGCTCGGGGTCGTCCTGGCCCGGCGGGAACAGCCTGCCGATCAGGACTTCGTGGTAGTCGCTCATAAGGCGATCGTGGGAGCGAAAGAGGGAGACAGGAGTCGCGGCGGCGTTCCAGGTGGTGTCGTCGGTGATCAGTAGCTGTGCGCTGTCTTCCGGTTCAAGGGACTTGCGGCGACTGTCCGCGAAGACCTCGCCTGTGAACCATCGGGCCGCGGCCCATGTGTCTACCGATCGACGTGGCACGACAGGCGACGTGGCGTCGGTGCCGATCGGGAACGTCAGCACGAGCGGCGGCACGTCGAGCGCGGCGGCAAGGACGGTGAGCTCGTCGATGGTGATGTCGCGGCGGCGCTCCCCACTGGGGCCGCGGCGACCGGTCTCAATGTTGGCGACAGCCGGCCCGGTGAGGCTGGGATAGCCGAGATCGGCGCACCGTTTTGCCAACTGCTCGCGGGTCATGCTGCGACTTTTGCGGATCTGGACGACTCTGCGGGCGACGACGTCGCTGAGGTTCTCAGTACTAGTGCTCATGATATCGACACGTTACGCCTGATGTTGCTTCGTGTCGATCACTGCCGTAGGATGAGGTTGGGGCGAACCGGCGATACCCCATTTTTTTGACCCACTTGCCGTGTCGTTCTAGTTCAGAACGTGTCGTTTTCATGAATTGGGGAGCAGGATGACCAGGAAGGTCCGATGGACCCGTGAGCGGCTACTCGCGCTCGGCGTCCGCACCGATTTGGTGACGGCGGGCGCGGCGCTGGGGATCGGTCGCACGACGGCCTATGCGCTCGTCCGGCGCGGGGAGTTCCCCGTGCCGGTGCTGAAGCTCGGCGAGAAATACGTGGTACCGACCGCCCCGCTGTTCGAACTCCTCGCTGTCGAGAGGCCGGAAAGCGTCGCCGCCCAAGAAGTGGCGTGACCCCCGAAAGCAGCGAGCCGAGCCCCCGACGGACTCGGCCACGCACCAACAACTCCCGGCAGGAGCCATCACCTGTGCCAAGCCTAGACACAACGGCCCGCGCGGCAAAGGGCAACGACCCAACGCGGCGCCTGCCCGCCGTCACTGGGCCGGTCTATCCACCCGCCGCGGCCCGGGGCCGCTACCTCGCGATCGTGACGAACTGCCCGTTCTGCGAGGGCCGGCACGCGCACTACCTCGGGACGGCCGTCGACACGAGTCGAATGGCTGGCTGCCGTCGGGGTCGGTACCTGCTGAACGTCAGTCGTTCGCGGCGGCACGCGGCAGGTAGCTCGACCCAGAAAGGCTCGCCATCGTGACGGCCGGGTACGGGGAGACCCTTCACCAGGCATGGGCCCGCGTCTACTCCAACGCGGAAGAGAAGATCTTCCCGCTCTGGCCCATCGTCGACAGCATCTGCAGCTGCCCTAACGGCAACCGCCCGCTCGACGACCCGCGACGTTGCCAGTCTCCCGGCAAGCACCCGCTCTATGCCCCGGCGCACGCCGACAAGAACGACCCGCTGCGCGGTGTCTGTAAGTACGGCGGATGCGGCCGGGTCGGACACGGGCTCTACGACGCCACCGCGGACCCAGAGATCAACGCCGAACGCTGGCGGCGCCACCCCACCGCGGGAATCGGTCTACCTGCGCAGGGCAACGGCTACGCCATCATCGACGTCGACCCACGACACGGCGGCGACGAGTCGTTCTGGCAGCTCAACGCCCAGTGCCTCGCCCGGGGAGTGGACCTCTCTTCCACCGTGGCGCAGTTCAGCGGCGAGTACGGCAACAGCCGTGGTGTGCACTACTTGTTCCGCGCGCCAGAGGGCGGTGTGAAGGGCAGAGCGAACGCGTTCGGTCCCGACCTGCCCGGCCTCGACCTTCGGGGCCGGGGGCACTACATCGTTGTTGCGCCGACAGTCCACGTGAGCGGCGTCGAATACGAGTGGGTCGACTGGCTCGCCGACGCGGCACCGTGGCCCGAGATCCTCAACCGGATCATCGACCCGCCGAAAGCGCCGCCCGCCCCGCCGATGTTCAGGACGGGCACGCCTGGTGGCCTCGGCTACGCCAACGTGGCACTCGCCCGGGAGGTCGCAGCAGTCCGCAGCACCGGCGAGGGCAACCGGAACAACGCCCTGAACAAGTCGGCCTACTACCTCGGCCAACTCGTCGCCGGCGGTGAACTCGACCGGGAGACCGTACGCGCCGAGCTCAAGGCTGCGGCCGAGTCCATCGGGCTGACCGCTGCCGCCGCTGAGAACACCATCGAATCCGGCTTCACGGCAGGCGCCGGCAAGCCTCGCACCAGGCCGGAGGCGTAATGCCGGACTTCTTTCCCGAGGAGCCACCCGAGCTGACATCCGAGCACCGGTGGATGCTCGCTGACCTCGGCGTCAACGGGGACTACGAACCGCCGACGGTCAACTGCCCCTACCCGGCAGGCTCGCCCGCCGCCGAGAAGTGGTGGCGGCACGAGTGGCAGGTTGCAACCGCGTGGGCAATCGTCCGCGGCGAGCTGGCGAAGGTCGACGAGTCGTCGGAGAACACACCACACCTGCCGCCGTTCCCGCTTGACGCCCTGCCGCCGGTCATGCGCAACCTGGCGGTCTCGATCGCCGCGAACAAGTGCGTCCCTCCGGACCTCGCCGCCGTGCTGCTCCTGTCCGCCGTCGCGCTCGTCGCCGGGCCGCGGCTCGTCATCAGCCGCGGCAAGGACTGGACCGAGGCCCTTGCAGAGTGGTCGCTCGTCATCCTCGAAAGCGGCAACCGCAAGAGCCCCGCGTTCCGGGTCATCGAGAAGATCCTCCTCCGTCTGGAGAGAGTCCTCGCCGATCAGCACACCGCCCGGGTCGCTGCGAGGGTCGGCGACCTGGAGCAGCAGATCAGCACCTTGACCGGGAAGGGTAAGGCTGACAGTCAGGCCGAGGGGACCACCCCGACCGAGAAGGCCGAGAACGCCACCCGGTTGCAGAAGGACGTCGCCGAGCAGGTCAAGGCACTCGCCGCCGAACTGAAGCAGTTGAACGACGATCCGGGCGCACCGCCGCGCCTCCTCGTTGGCGGCACGACCACGCCAGAAGCGCTCGAGCGGGCGTTGTCCAGTAACGGGGGACAGATCGGCGTCATCGACGACGAGGGCGGCGCGTTCAATGCGGTCGCCGGACCGTACAACAACGGCACGCCAACCGGTATCGAGACAATCCTCAAGAGCCGCGACGGCTCCCGGGTCGCCGCGAACGAGCGGATCGGGCGGGCGGTCCAGGCAATCCCGCGGGCGGTGCTGAGCTACGGCATCACCTGCCAGAGCCACCCGCTCATGAAGTCGTTCGGGAAGATGCAGCTGCGCGAGATCGGGTTCTTCGCCCGATGGTTCTTCTCCGTACCCGTGCCGGTCACCACGGAGGACATCGACCCGCCGGACCTGGACTACGGGGCGGTGCGGCTGTTCGGGGACCTGCTCGAAGAGATCCTGACCGCGCATCCGATCATCGATCCGACCGCGCTGCCGGACGAACGGGAGTGGCCGACGATCGAGTTGTCCCCGGCCGCCCGCAAGCTGCACCAGGAGCTCCAGGTCTCCTTCGCCGAGCGGAAACAGGACGGCGGCGACCTCGCATTCATGCAGGACTGGGCCAACAAGTACCTCGGTCGGGTCCTGCGCCACGCGGGTCTGTTGCACCTCGCCGCCGGCTACGGCGTCAACGAGCCGGTCAGCGAACAGACGATGCGGGACGCCATCGCGATCGGTGACTACGCCATCGCCCACGCGGCCGAGGTGTACCGGCGGGCGCCGAAGCTGGCCCGTGGCTGGAACGGCGCAGAGGAAGAAGCGGCGGCAATCGGACGGCTGAAGGTGGAGAACTGGATCCGTGCCAAGGGCAAGACACACTTCATCGCCCGGGACGTGTACCAGAACACCAAGCGGCAGGTCTGGTGCCGCAACTCCAAGGACGTCGACGCCGTGCTCGTCGAGTTGGGCCGGGACTGGGTTCTACGGCAGGTCCCCCGGACGGACCGAGCAGGCCGGAGCCTCAGCGGCTCGCCATGGTGGGTGCCGAACCCGGACCTCATCTTTGGTGCGGACGAGGAGGCGGCGTGATGACCGCCCACGGCCACGTTGAGGACATCGCCAGAGACGTTGGGGACAACATTGGGGACATAGCCCTACGTCCCGTGAGCTGCGGAAAGACCCACGTTGGGGACATTGAGGACGTTGAGGACCTGACACAGCCCAGGCGGGTTCAGGCGGCAGCGCTTCACGGAGGTCCCCAACGTCGCGACCCATGTCCCCAACATGGGTCCCAATGTCCCCAACGTCTCCGCCAGGCACCCACGTTGGGGACATCCGAACAGGGACCGTATACAGCCGTTTCTAGATCAACTACTACTACTAGTAACCGTAGTCCGGTGTATTGCCACACCCACAGTGACATCGTCTCGGTTCGTGGAGGTGCCCCGGTCTTACGGGTCCCCAACGTCCTCAATGTCCCCAACGTCGATGCACGACCCAACCGAATGGAGAGCCTCATGCCACGTCTCGACAACGCGCCGGGCAGGCTGCCGTGAGCCTCACCGTCACCGGAAGGGCCCGGCTCGTCACCGACCCGAAACACGGCCGGACCGGCGCCGGCAAGCCGTGGGCAAACGCGGTCCTGCGGGTCGTGAACTACAAGAAGACCGACGCCGGTTGGGAGGAGCACTCAAGCTTCGTCTGTACGGCTGTCGCGTTCGAAGACCTGGCGTTCAAGCTCGCCGAGTTCGTCAAGGGCGACGAGGTCGAGTTCGCCGGCCGTGTCCGCGAGCTCAAGGTCTGGACCCCGGAACGCGGCGAGCCCCGCGCCCAACTCGGGCTTTCCCTCGACGAGGTGACCGCCGTGCCTCGCCGCGGGAACGCCAGTCGCAACCAAACCAACGCATCCGCCCAACGCATCCGGGCAATGACCTACACCCGATCTCAGCTCGACGACATCCCGGCGGAGAACACCCAGAACCGCGCCGAGCAGGGTTCTTCGCGGCGTCCCGAAAAAGCCCAGGGTTCTTCCCGGACCCGGGATAAAGCCGCCTCCGACCCGTGGCCGCGGCCCGCCCTCGCCACTGACGAGGGCAAGCCGCGTGGTGCTCAGCACCATTCAGCACCACACGCACCACGCGGACAGTCCGCGGTCGTCACCAACCTGCACGAGCACGTGGCCCGCCGCCGGAACGCCTCGTGACCCACCCCGACCAGCCAGCGAACCGGAGACCAGCATGACCCGCACACCGAAAGCCGCCGACCTCTTCGGCGAGTTCACCACCCGCGAGAGCCGCATCGTCGTCGCGTTCGAACGCGCCGCCGGCCCGCTGTACGACAGCCTCGACTGCGCCGACACCAACGAGGCATACGCCGTCATGTCCCAGCAGTACGGCGTCGTGCAGACCCTCGACGCGTGCCGCCGCAACCGGTTCTACCTCGCCGAGCTCGGCGACTGTGTCGAGTCCCTCGGTGAGCAGCTCCGCGAGGGCGCCGCCGAGCTGAGCATCGCCGCGGCGATGTTCCTCGACGCGCAGACCAGCCAGTACCAGACGAAGAAGGCCGGGATCGAGCGCTGCCTACTCGACGCCCTGCTCGGACCTGTCAAGCAGTAACCCGCCCACCGCCTGGGAGTCCAGCACCACGGACACCCTCGCCTCGAGAAGGGACAACGAGGTGACCAGAACCACGGACACCTCTAGCCAGGGACACAGTGGTCCACGTCGCCGCCGAACTGAGGCGTGGCCCATGTCGCTGCGCGTGGACCATCAGTCGCCCAGACCTCATGGACCACAGCCAGCGTGGTCCATGACCACGCCTCACATGCGCGTGTTCCATGACGCCTGGCGAGCCGCAACCGGCGACGGTTGCCACCGATCCCGGCCGACGCCCGAGATACCGGCCGCCTCGATTCGGCGGGCAAGGTCTGCCGGCGGGTCAAGCTCGGCGAGCAGCAGCGCGACGAAGCGGGTCGACGGGGAACGCACGCCCCGTTCGAGGGCACCGAGGTACCCGAAGTCGCTGTTGATGCGGCGGGCGAGCTGGCGCAGCGACAGCCTCCGGGCGTGTCGGGCTGCGCGTAGGGCCGGTCCGAAGTCGGCGGCCGGGATGTGTCGCGTGGTGATTTCGGCGGTCATGCGCTGATGATCCGCTACAACTCCAGGAAGCCGGAAGGCGCCGAGGCGGCACGTCTCGCCGAGGCGGTCGGTTCGCTGTTGTGTGCTGCCCGCGAGCGGTGGGGCTGGTCGCGGACGCACCTTGCCCGTCTGGCGGGTATGAGTCCTTCGTCTGTGGCGGCGATCGAGACCGGGCGTTCGCGGCCGGCGTGGCGTTCGCTGGTGCGTCTTGCCGCCGCGCTACACCCCGATGACCCGGTGCGCGCTGCCGCGTTCGCGCATGACCTGGCGGATGCCGCCGGTCCGTCGCTGGGGTCTGATCCGTCGCTGCCGCCGACGGTGGTCCGTGAGCTGTTCGTTGAGGTGCTGTCCCGGTCGATGGTGAGGCTTGGCCTCGACCTGGACGACGACGCAATCCGTCATGTGGTGATGGCTGAGATCCGCGGGGTCCTCGGTTCCGCCGACGGGGTAACAGACGAGGCCAGGCTGGCGGTTGGGTCGTGACGGGTAACCGTGGCGGGCGGCGCCGCGACCATCTCGGTAGGTTCACGCGTCGTCCTGCGGAGCCGGTCGGCCCGGCGACGATGGCCGCACTCATGCGCGCGTACGCGCTCCGCGACGCCGATGGGGTGCGGGTCATCGTCAACACCTGCGACGCCGGCCTGCTCGTCGACCGGCTTCTTGAGGCTGCGCTGTACATGGGTCAGGCCCGCTACGGCACCCGCGAGGGGTTCGCCTCGGCGATGGGGGACCTGCTCGGCTGGCTGGCCGCGGCCGAGGCGTCCCGGGGGTCGTTGTGAACCGGCCGCTTGGCGCCCACGTCTCGGGCTTCTCGGCGTTCATCATCGCCTACGTCCTCGACGCGCACTTGCCGGCGGAGCTGGTGAAGGTGTCGCGGATGGCCGAGCGGGGACACGTCGACCCTGCCCGGCTTGTGGAGGTCCGCGACACGTGGGCGCAGATCAAGGCGGCCCGCTCCGGGTGGGTGGAGTGGAGAGCTTCCGTTGACGGAAGGACGGAAGCCCTGCCTGCGGAAATGCCCGCAGTCTCGACGCAGGAGATCGACACGGCCACGGCCGCGGATCTGCTGCGGGTCACGTCCTCTCGTGTCCGTCAGATGGTCCGCTCCGGTGACCTCCTCGCGCGTAAGCAGGGAGGTGTCTGGCTGCTCGATCGGTCCGAGATCGAGATGCGGAGGACCGCAGCATGAGTTCGTTCGACAACATGGTGGCGACGTACCGGGCCGCCGGCCTGACCGAGGAAGCGGCCCGGGTTGCCGCCGTCGGCCGCGACTACCGCAGCGAGGCCGAGGCCCGCGCCGCCTGGGACCGCCACGACCAGCTCGTCGAGGCCGAGCGCTCCGCCGCCCTCGCGATGCTCAACCCGCAGGTGCCGGCGCCAGCCCTGGCCTCGGAGACGCTGGCGGTCATCGAGGCAGCGCAGACCAAGCTCGGCATGACCCGCACGGCCGCGCGGGAGTACGCGCTCGGCCTACAGAACCGGGAGACCCGCCGCAACGGTGCCGGGCACGCCAAGACGTTCATGCGCGAGTTCGCGTCGTCGCTGAACCGGAGCGCTGCAGCATGACCGCGACGATCGACGAAACCCGCTGGACCCGGAAGCCCGTCCCGGCGCCGCCGACCGTCGACGAGGCCACGCAGGCGCTCGCCGCCGCTGAGGCGAAGCTGGCGGCGTGGACCGCCGACGCAGCCGACCGTGAACACGCCGCCGAGGTCGCCGCGGCGGAACTCGCCGAGGCCGAGGCAGTCGCCGGCGACGAGGCGTTCGAGACACCGACCAACCTTGCCGAGCTCGGCGAGGACCTGATCCGCCGCAGGACCCACCTCGAGGTCAGCCACCGGGCGGTCACCGCCGCCCGCGCCCGCGTCGCCGACGCTCAGCGTGGACTGTTGCTCGCCCGCGCCGAGGACGCCCGCGCCAGGGCCCGCCAGCTGCGGGACATCGCCTCCGTCCGTGCGGCGAGGACCGCGGCGCTGCTCGACGAACTCAACGGGTTCGAGCGCACGACCTACACGGTTGCGCCGTGGAGCCCGATGGTCGGTGGAGCGCCGGGCGCCCCGATGCCGCTGACGCAGCAGACCCGCAACCGGGCCGACTGGCTCGACGGCCAGGCCGACGAGCTGGACCGGTTCGCTGAGGACGGCAGCGCCGAGCAGGTTGCCGCCGCCGTGGCGCGGCCCGCGGTCCCGGCCGACGCGGTCGAGGCCGACGCGTTCGGCGCCAGCACCACCTCTTCCTGAACCCGCGCCCGGCGCGCCTCTGGGTTGGGTGGGCTGCGCCGGGCGCGCATCGTGCGCACACACATGAACGGGCGGTCTGACCGTGGCAGCATCTGGCGGCTCCGCGAGCGGCGGCGTCTCCGCAGGCTCGGTATACGTCGACGTACACCCTCGGACTACCGGCTTCTGGGCCGCGTTCGTCGCACAGACCACGCCCGGCGCCACTGCGGCCGGCAACACCCTCGGCGCGGCGTTCGGCGCTGCGATGGCGGCTCGGATCCGCGCCGCCGTCAACGGCAGCCTGAGCGGTCTTACGTCGAACGCTGCCCGGCACGGCGCCGCGCTCGGCAACCGGTTCGGCGGAACGTTCGCGACGACCGCAGAGCAGCGGATTCGGGCCGCGCTGCGGGCGCTGCCTGAGTACCGGGTCAACATCTACGCGCGGGCCACCGACGCCGAACGGAAGATGCGGGAGCTTCGCGACCAGCTGGAGCGGCTGTCGACGAAGCGCATCGGCATCGACATCACCGAGACGCAGGCACGCGAGGAAGTCGCCCGCCTCAGGGCCGAACTCGACCGGCTCGCCGCGACCGCGTCCTCGCCGAGGGTCCGCGTCGACACGGGCCGCGCCTCCATCGAACTCGCCCTGCTCGAACAGCAGCTTGAACGCCTGGATGGGCGCAGGGCCGGCGCCGAGGTCGACGTCGACACCGACCGGGCCAGGATCGGGGTGAACCGTCTCACTGACGCGATCCTGACCATTGGCCCGGCCGCTGTCCCCGCCGCCGCGGCGGCAGCCGCAGCCATCGGCGGTATCGGCGCAGCGGCCGTCATCGCAGCCCCGTCCGTCGGTGTGCTCGCGCTCGCGTTCGGCGGTATCGGTGGTGCGGTCACCGCGCTGGCGAACGCCCAGCGGGAGCAGCAGAAGACCGGGAACACCGCGGTCCAGCAGCAGAAGTCCCTCGCGTCCAGCAGCGATCAAGTCCGCTCCGCCGTGGCGTCTCTCGCCAACACCCGGGCGAACGCCGCCGACCAGCAGCGCCGCTCCCTGCAGCAGATCGCCGACGCGGAACGGGCCGTCACCCGCGCGCAGGAGGCAGCGACCCGCGCCCAGGAGTCGCTGAACGACGCCCGCGAGGAGGAACGCCGCAGCCAGGAAGACACCGCCCAGGCACTGAAGCGCAACGCCGTCGACCAGGCGAAAGCCGCGACGCAGGTCGCGGACCTGCAACGGCAGCTGGCGTCGTTCGGCGGGGAGAACACCGCGAACGCCCTCGCCGAAGCGCAGGAACAGGCCGAGGAACTCGCGATCACCGGGCGCCGGCTCACCGCCGACCAGGAGCGCGACCGGAAGACCGGCATCGACGGGTCCAAGCGGGTCCTCGAGGCGCAACGACAGCTGGCCGAGGCGCAGCAGAAGGTCACCGACGCGGTCCGCGCCGAAGGTGAAGCCCGCCTGCAGGCAGCGTCGCAGGCCCGGCAGGCAGCATTCCAGATCGCGCAGGGCCAGGCCGCGATCGCAGCCGCACAGCGGGCCGCCGGCGCCGCCCTGTCGGCGACCGCTTCGACGGCCGGGTCCGCCCTCGACAAGCTCGACGAGGAACTGCAGACCCTGCCGCTCAGCGGTCAGAGGTTCGCCCGGTTCATCTTCAGCTTGAAACCCGACCTGGACCGGCTCCGCGAGTCGGCCTCCGACGGGCTCCTGCCCGGCGCTGAGGCGGGCATCCGGCGGCTCCTGCCGTACATGGACGACCTGACGGACTACGTCGGTGAACTCGGCGCCGAACTCGGACGCACCGCGGATCGTGCCGGTCGCGCGCTCACGTCGCCGTTCTGGTCGCGGTTCTTCACGCTCGTCGGCAACGAGGGCGTGCCGACCCTGCGCGGCCTGGTCACCGTGACCGGGAACGTGGCCGTTGGTGTCGCCGGCATGGTGCAGGCGTTCATCCCGTTCGAGCGGTCGATGGGCCGCGGGCTGATCGGCCTCACCGAGCGGTTCGCGAACTTCTCGCAGGGCATGTCGACGAACAAGGGCTTCCAGGAGTTCATCCGTTACGCCAGCGTCGAGGGACCGCGAGTCGTCGCCACGATCGGCGAGCTCATCCGGGTCGGTGTCCGGGTCGGGCAGGCATACGCGCCGGTCGGGTCCATTGTCCTCGGCGTCCTCCGGGGTGTCGCGTCGGCTCTGAACGCCATCCCCCTCCCGGTGCTGACCGGGCTTGTCGTCGGTATCACCGCCTACCGCTCGGCCGCCCTGCTTGCCGCGGGTGCGCAGGCCGTCTTGAACTCCGGCCTGGTGACCGGCATTGCCCGGATGATCACCTTCGGGTCGGTGACCACGACCACGATGACGACGGCAGGCGCCATCCCGAACACGGTCACAGGGGCGACTCGCGCGATCAACGCGATGAGCGGCGCTATCGGCGGCCCGTTCGTTCTCGCCCTCACCGGGGCGATTGCCGCCATCGGTTACTTCGTCTCCGCGAACCAGCAGGCGAAGAACGCGATCGACACGAATGCGAGAGCGCTCGGCGACATCGGCGACGAGTACAAGCGGACCGGGAAGGTGTCGGCTGAGTCGATCGCGTCGATGGTGCAGCAGAACCCGAAGCTGCGGGACCTGACGAACATCCTGAAGGAGCAGAACCTCACCGTCGAGGACCTCGGCAAGTCGTACGAGAACAACGCCGCCCTGCAGAACCGGATCGCCGAAGCAGCCCGCGCGCGGGCCGCTGCGGACCGCGCGGCGTTCGAGGCCACGGTCGGCACGAAGCAGGGCGGCAAGTTCGGCGACCAGGAGCTTCTCAAGCGGTCGGAGCGCTCGAAGGAACTTGCCGAGTCGCTGGCCAAGTCGTACGAGGACGCGAGGCTCAAGGCCGACGTGTACACGGCGGCAGTCGAGCGCGGAGCCGAGGCAACCAAGAGCTCCAACAACACCTTCGAGGACGCGACGCCCGCCGTGCGGAAGCTCGGCGACGCGTACAAGATCCTCGCCGACAGCACCTCCTCCGCCGCCGACAAGGCCCGCGCGCTGAAGGACGCCGAGGACCTCCTGTTCGGGTCTGCGCGTGCGGCTGACGAGGCTGCCGAGGCGCAGGCGAAGGCGCTGATCAACACGAACAAGGTGCTTGAGGTCCGGGACAACCTCACCGGGAAAGGCGCCAAGACTCTCGACCTGAACACCGAGGCAGGGCAGCGGCTCCGCGACAGCCTCAAGGACCAGCTCGCGGCGATCAACGCGACGTTCCGGGCGCGTGTCGCGGACGGCGAGTCGATCGAGTCGGCGACAAAGAAGCATGACGAAGAGGTCGAGGCGCTCAAGAAGAACGCAACCCAGCACGGCATCAACAAGGCCGCAGTCCAGAACCTGATCGACATCTACGGCAAGGTCCCGCCGTCGAAGTCGACCGACGTCACGATCAGCGGCATCGACGCGACAAAAGCCCAGCTCGACGAGTTGCTCGTCTACCAGACGGCGCTCCGTGAAGGCATCAGCCTCGCCACCGCCCGTGGGCGGCTGCACCCCGACGTTGCCTCGCCGGGCGGCAGGGGCGGCTCGCGCGGGTCGCTGCTCGCTGAGGGCGGCCCGGTTGTCGGCCCTGGCACTGGCACCTCGGACAGTGTCCCGGCGATGGAGCGCCGCACCGGGGCGCCGTTCATGCTCAGCAACGGGGAGTTCGTACAGCCCACCGCCAGCGTCGACTACTACGGCCAGGGCTTCATGGAGGCTTTGCGCCGGCGGCAGGTCCCCCGCAACGCAGTCCGCGGGTACGCCGCCGGTGGCCTGGTGCAGCAGTTCCTTACGGAGCACTACCCCTTCCCGACGACGACCAATATGACCCGCATTCCCACCCGGGCGGAGGTCGCGGCCGTCGTTCAGCCGCCGTGGCCGTCGAGTCCCGGGGCGCAGCGCGGCGACTCCGGCGTGTGGAGGTCCGTCCTCGCGCTGATCAAGAGCGGTCCCGGCGGCGGCACGTTCGGCAACGCGTACCGTCCCGGCGACCCGCTCTGGCATGGCTGCGTACCGATGGACACCGTCGTACTCACCCGCCGCGGCTGGGTGCCGTTCGAGGACGTCCAGGTCGGCGAGGACGAGACGGTCGGCTACAACCCGGCGACAGGCCGGTCCGAATGGACGCGGATCGTCGGCATGCACCACTACCAGGACGCCGAACTGTGGACGATCACGGCCGGCGACTGGACCGCCGAGGTCACCCCCGGCCACAGGTGGCTGACCGACACTGGCCTCGTCGAGACCCGGGACTTCACGAACGGCACACGGGTCCGGCTGGCTACGCCGCTCGCCGACGACGTGACCGGTGTCGGCCTCGTCGACGGGGACGTCCGCGTCGACGGCGTCCAGCGGGCGGGCGCACGGCAGGCTGAGGTGTTCTGCCCGACAACGACGCTTGGCACGTGGACCGCGAGGCAGGGCAGCCGGGTGTTCCTCACCGGCAACAGTGGCAGGGCCGTCGACTGGATGGGCTTCAACCAGGATGCCCTCGCGCAGTACCTCGCGGCCCATCGCCCTCTCGAGCTGATCCACCGCACCAAGACCCGCGACTACGCGTACACGCGCGGCGTCAACAAGGGCAGCTTCAACAACGCGCTGATGGAGGCGCACCGCAACCACATCCACATCGCCCTAGCCAAGGGCGGCTTGGTGGATTCGCTGCCGTTCGGCGTGTTCGATAGCGGCGGCACCCTCGCGCCCGGCCTGAACTTGGCCTACAACGGGCTCGGCCGACCCGAGGTGCTGCGCCGGGAGGACCAGCCGACCGGTCCGGTCCACGTTGACGCCGAGGTCCGGGTATTCCTCGGCACCCGCGAGATCACCGACGTGGTCCGGGTCGAAGTTGACTCGTCCCTGCGCCGGGTCGCCCGCGACATCCAGACCGGCACACGGGTCTAGGAGTGACTGTGAGCAGGCCAGCCAGCACGCACACCCGGCACTACCGGATCGCCGCCGCCGACACGTACACCCGCGGCCCACGCAACCGGCCCGCGCGAGAGGGACACCTCCACGCCGAGCGGGCCGAGCGGGAACTCCGGACCCGGCTCGCCGCCGGCGAACGACCCTCCGTCGTCCTCGTCGCACCCGAACGCGCCACCCGGGCGAAGATCGGCCAGGACGGGCACGTCTCCAAGGTGTTCGCGTGGGCGCCACCCGCCGCCGGTGACATCGGCCTCCGCGACTTCTGGACGCACGTCCCGCACGTGACCGCCGACCTCGACGTCCACGCCGCCCGGCCAGACTTCGCCAGCGACCTGTACGCCGCAAACGGCTCCGTGTGGGTCACGTCCGGCCGCATCCGCAGGCTCGCCGTCTCCCAGTGGCTCGCCCCCGTCGCCGGCCAGCTCGTCGAGCGGTACGGCATCCCCGTTGACGTCGACCTGACACCCGAACTACCGCCCTGCCCGCCCATCGGCGTCGGTGCGGTCCTCGGCCGCAGCATGCTGCCCGACGCGCTCATCGCCCGGCTCCTCGCCCTGCCGCGGCCCACGCGGCGGCTGATCGAACCGCACGAGGGGTACCGGCCGCCGATCCTCGCCGCCGAACCGCCATGGGGCGAATGGGGCGACCTGATCAGCAACACGCTCGTGCAGGCCGGCAAAGCCCTCGGCGCGCCGATCAACTACTGCGGCGAGTTCGGCGTCCTCGAGTACCCGCCGGGCTACCAGTTCAACGAGCACACGGACTACGTCGACGAGAACGCCGACACGTGGGACCGGACGGTGTCGCTCTCGCTGCTGCTGAACGAGCCGGGCCGGGACTTCCGCGGCGGACAGTTCGAGCTCGGCGGCAAGGACATGGACCTGCACCGCGGCGACCTGGTCGCGTTCACAGCCCGCACACCGCACGCCGTCCGGAAGGTCACCGCCGGGCGCCGGCTCGTGCTCGTCGCGTTCGGCGAGTACCGGCGGGACCTCGGTGACGTCGACTCGTAGGAAGGGCCACCGCTGATGGGTGCACCGCTGTACCGCCGGAACGCCTCAGGGATCGCCGCCATGCGGTCGACGCCGGACATGCAGAGCGCGCTCGAAGAGATCGGCGACAAGGTCAAGGCGCAGGCGGAGCGGCTGTCCCCGGTCGTCACCGGTCGCTACCGGGCCAGCTGGTACCGGACGACGTCCGCCACTTCGACGGGTCTCCGACTGCGCATCGGGAACCGGGCGCCGTACGCGCGCTATCTGGAGTTTGGGACGTCCGAGATTCAGGCTCAGCGGGTGCTCGGCCGGTCCCTCGACGCGATCAACCTCGCCTGAACTGCAGGTGGGCGCCAGGCTGCCGGGAACCTACCCTGCATACCAGAAGAACAGGGCGGTCCAGGTCGGGCCGTCCTTCGGCAGGCCGTTTGATGGCGGCCTCAACCTCGCCGGGCAGCGCCGGCCGCACCCCCCTTGCGCTTGGGGCGTAGCCAGCTCATCCCTGCCGCTCCTTGCCTTTGAGGCACCACTTCATGCCGCCCATGCCCAGTGTCACGTGGTCAGATGTCGCGGCGGATCGGCCGGGAGTCACCCATCGCGCTTGCGACGCGCGCGATGATGTCGGCCGGTGTCACGCGGGCCGCCTCGTCGAGGGTGTCGAAGTCGTCGAGGCGGGCGGGCCAACGCTCGTTGCAGTGGGCAGTGTAGACCGCGAAGCGGCCCCGCCCGGTCCGCGCGACGCCCCAGTAGGCGCCGGCGTCGTAGCCCTCCTCGGCGGTGCGGGTCTCGTCGCAGTCCGGCTCGACCAGCCATGCCCCGTCGAACTCGATGGTGACCGCCGGGTCGCCGATCTCGACCTGGATGGCGGCCCCGTTAGCGTTCCCGCCGATGGAGTTGAGCCACGCCTGGGCCGCATCCACGGGCGGCTTCGCGGCGTCGCCGGAGCCGATGAAGCGCAGCTCGACCTGATTGGTCGTGGTCCCCGGAGCGAGGTAGTACAACAGCCAACCGCGCCCGAATCGGCCGTGGTCCCCGTAGTCGAGGACCGGCCGCGTGTCGACGTCGAACTTGACGGAGGCGCCGATGGTGCCGTTCACCATCACCCTGAAGGGGTCCTCGAGGTGCTTCCGCAGGGCGTCGACCACGACCTTGGAGACGCTGGTACGGGCGTTCTTCGCGGTCCGCTCGGCCGCCTCCCAGATCGAAAGGTCGGCGTCCGCGATGTACAGGTTCTTGCTGGGTGACATGGCACTCCCTCAGTCGTGCGCTGCACTGCGCATGCGCACAACATAAGCATGCGCATAGTGTGCGCATATGTCAAGGCCGTAGAGCGGAGGGATGGACCCTGCTCCGTGTGAGATCCCACCGCTTGGCCCTGCGCCAGGTGCTCCAGATGGAACACCTGGCGAGCGCGACCGAGGTGCTACCGCAGCAGCCGGTCGATGCGGGCCTGCTCGGCGGCGAAGTATTCGCGCGCCTCCGGGCTGGCGTCGTCGGCGAGGTAGTCACGGACCTCGTCGAGCAGGTCCTGCCACTCGGTGAGCTGCTTCGCCTTGAACGCCGGGTCCACCTCGTTGACCGGACCGGTGGTGCCGTCGATCGTCTCGGGCAGCCCGGTCGTGATCACGCGGTAGCTCTGCAGGGCCTGGGCCTCAGTCAGGCCGCTCATTCCGTTCACATACAGCGGTGCCATGGTGCTCTCCTGTTCCGGCCCGCAGGCCGCTCGGTGTGGGGATTGCGTGTTTGCGTGCGTGCATCGATCCGGGCCGTCGGGCGCCGATTTTGGCGGTCCGCGCCCAGGAGTCCGCGTTCACATGTGGGTGTGCGCGTCCGTGTCACGCGCGCGATACCAGCCGCTGGGGGCGCCGGCAACGGTCACCAGAACCCCAGCCGCTTCGGTCTCGCCGGCAGAACCTGCTGACGCTCCCGCCGCTCGATCTGGTGCTGCTCCACCCGGTCCTCAAGGCGGAGGCACAGCTGCTGCAGGTCGTCGATGATCTCCTGCCACAGCTCGTCGGCGAGTCCCTGCGGCATCGCCCCGCGGACGACGGCGCGGAGCCGGTCGTACCAGACCTGCATGCGCTTGCGGGGCGTGTCGGCGACGGCGAGGCGAGCGGCCCAGAACGCCTCTCGGCGGTCGCGGGATGCGTTCTGCCGGGCGGTCCGCCGCTGCGCGGTGTCGGCGTGGATGGGTGTTGGTGCCATCGAGAGAGCGCCTTCCTAGGATGCGATGTTTGCGTTGCGTAGCGGCGGCCAACTGCGTAGCCTCGCGCGCGTGCGTGTCACGGGGGCGCGTTGGACCGCCCCCGTCGATGGATTGGACTGCCGGAACGCTCTGCCGCTTCCGGACTTCCGGACACGGGCAGTAGTCGCCGACCTCGTCTCGCCGGCCTCTTCCGGCAGGTCTTCCGACCCCTCTTCCCGGCGTCTTCCAGCGGTCTTCCGGCGGGTCTTCCAGACCCCTTCCCTCGGGTCGGGATCACGAGGCTCATCAGGATCAGTCCGCACGCTGGCCTGCGGTTTGATCCATTAGCCGGGTGCGCCCGACCCGAGTAGGGGAGAAGACCCGCCGGACGACCTCACAGCCGGCCGTCCCTGATCGCCGCCTGCGCCGCGCTGATAGCCCGGCGCATCGCCGCCCGCTGCCCGGCCTGCTCGTCGGTGAGCACGTGACCGGGCGGCCAGTCCGACCTCAGCCAGTCCGCGGCGGCGGACAGCGCCCGGTGGGCCGCGCCGAGCTCGGCGTCAGCGCGGGCCAGCATCTCCGCTGGCGTCGGGAGCGCGGTCACTGCCCGGCTCCGTGGTCGTGGCCGTTGACCGGCTCCGTGGCCGAGCGCATCGCGGCCACATGACGCCGGATGGTGCGCTCGGGGGTGGCGAACTTCGCGGCCAGTTGAGCGACCGTCAGGTTTGGGTTTTTGGCCAGCGCCGCGGCCACCTTGTTGGCCGCGGCAGACCGGCTGCTGCTCGACCGAGTTGGCCGCGGCCGGCGCTGCTCAGTGGCCGCGCTCGGCGCTTCGCTCTGGCCGGGCGCGGCGGGGGGTTCCCGCTGGTCGCCGCCCGGTTCCTCGGCCACCTCCGCGGCCACCTCGCCGGTCACGTCTGCGGCCATCTCGTCGGCCACTTGGCCGCCTTCCTGGCCGCCCGGATCGGCCACGGCCGCGGTCAGTTCCAGGTGACGGCTGGCCGCCGAAGTGGCCGCCACCTCCAGCCTCTCCGTGGCCGCCGAAGTGGCCGCTTCGATGGCCGCCAACTGGCCGGACAGCGTGGCCGCGACCGCCTCCTGCACGACGTCCATGACCTGCTCCCGGACGATCTTCCGCCCGGCCGGGTTGCCGACGATCGCCTCGACCTTGACCGGCGCCTGATTCGCGGCGATCCGCGACGGCACCAGGTCCGCGGCGATGAGGTCCGTCAGCCCGACGTAGTCCGCCCGCCGCTCCAACTCCTGGGCGACCCTGTCGAGGTCGTAGACGTTCACCGCGATTCCCGCCGTCACCGGGTCGACCGCCTTACGGATCTTCCGCTTCAACACACGCGAGATCCCCCGGAGGCGGCGGTCCCGCCGCATCGCCTGATCCGCGACGATCAGCGACCGGACCAGGCCGAGACGCGGGTCCGCCTTCGCCATCGACCGCGCCCGCAACGTCACGAACGGGCGGCGCATCCAGTGCGTGAACAGCTCGTACCGGGGCGGCAGGTCCGACATCTGCCCGGTCGCGCGGAGCCGGTCCCGCCGGCGGTGCTCCGTCGACAGCGCCCACACCAGGAAGCCGACCAGCGACATGAAGGCGAAGAACGCGCCGGCCGCGGTGCCCTCGTGGGCGACCCAGTTGAACCCGGTCGCGAACGCGGCGATCCCGACGGCGAGCAGGTACACGAAGACGGCGCTCTCGCCGAGCCGCCGCCGCACCTCCGCGGTCCGCATGATGACGACCCCGCCGAGCTCCAGCACGGACACGGCCGGGAGTGCCACCCACCACGGCACGCCGAGGACCTCGACCGCGCCGGTCACCTGCCCGCCGAGCGCGGTCAGCAGGACCAGCACGTAGAAGACGGCCTTGAGCTTGTTCGTCGTCTCGTTCGTCGCCTCGAGCTCGGCGTCGTACTCGTCGGCCTTGCCCCGTCGCCGGTATGACGCGGTGCCGTCGATTGCGGCGCCGGTGCCGTCCGGTCCCACGCGCGCGGGCGTCACACGGCCGGGCTGTCCCGGCGCCCACGCCCCGGGTTCGACGCCGTCCGGAAGAACGTCGGTGCCGTGGTCGCTCACAGCTTCTCCTTGGGGCCGTAGATGAAGAGGAACAGGGCGTCTTGCAGGTTGACGAGGTCGCCGCCGCGGGCGACCGCCGGGTTCGTCAGGTCGGGATAGCCGTGGCTGGCGAGCACCCGGGCCACGTCCAGCGCGAGGCCGTACGTGAACCGGGGATCTTCGCCGTCGCTGGACCGCTGGACCGGGAAGACGCTCACGCCGTCGCTCCGACCGGGACTCGGCTTGCGCGCCAGTCGTAAGCGGCACGCAGCTCGTCGGCGGACATCCGGGTTACCGACCCTTCGGCGAATCGGCTCAGCCGGTCACGCCCCAGGTCGAGACCCTCCTGCAGGTCCAGCGCAGCGAGGCCAGACAGCGGCAGGTGCACCTCACGGCCGTACTGCCGCAGGATCAGCGACAGCCGCAGCTCCCCGCCGCCGACGTCGGTGATGGCGACGGTGACGACGGTGCCGTCCTCGGCCACGATCGGGTCGCCCTCGGCGGGGAGGCCGACCGGCCAGCCGGGGACGTGCTTGTCGCCGCCGCCGCAGAACATGCCACCGTCCGGGGTGGCGTCGCAGTACGGCGGGCACGGCGCCTTCGACGCGTTCGTCACGACGCGGCCTCCATCTGCACTAGGTCGCCGGCCTCGCAGGTCACGGCGGGGTCCGACTCGTCGACCGCCTCGCTGAGGTCGGTGTGGATCTGCACGGTGCCTTCGCAGCAGCGAACGTCGACGTCGTGATAGCAGGCGTCGATCATCAGGAACACGACCTCGTGAACCTGACCGTCGAGAACGATCCGGTCCCCGATGCGAAGGTCATCGGCGCGTTTGAAGCCGGTCGCCTCCGCTGCGGCGGCGAGCAAGGCCACGGCGAGTTCCCGTGCGGAGGTGGGCGCGAGGCCGTCGCCGGCGACGAGCAGGGACATGCTGAACGCGTGCGAGGTGATGCACACGAGCGGCTCGCCGGCGACCCCGCGGCTGTCGTGCCGGGCAACGGTCACGGCGATCGGCTCGTCGACGGGCTTGCCGTTCAGCGTGTCCCGGTCGAGTCGCTGGACCCGGTCGGCGCCGAGGTGCGACGTGACCTGCTCGGTGGCGTCGTCGACGTGGTCGACGCACCACGCGACACCTGACGGGCACGGCCGCGGCTGTGTGTCGAGCTTCGGCGCGAGGTGGTCGACGGCGAGCGTCACGACGTCACCTCCACCGCGGCACCGGCCTCGGTCGCCGCGGTGATCAGCGCCTGCCCGAGCCGGGCGGCGAACGCCGGGTCGGTCAGTGCGCGGCCGAGCTGCAGGGCCGCGGTCGGGGAGATGCTCGCCGTCCAGTCGTAGTCGACCGGCCCGATCGGGCCGTCGCCGCACAGGTAGACGTATGCGGTGCCCTGCTCGCCGTGGAGGTCGTCGCGGCACGCGAGGGTCGCGGCCGAGACGTTCGGGACGTCCAGCTTCACGACGGTCTCGCGGCCCTCGTGGTACACGAACCCGTCGGTGCTGCCGTGCCCGATGTCGCGGGTGCACCACGGGGGGCATGCGGTCACGGACGCCCGATCGATCGTGGCGAGACCCCAGAGCCCGCTCACCGGATCTCACCGCCCCGGAGCATCGCGACCCGGTCGAGCAGGAACCGCGCCAGCTGTTCGGCCTCGTCGAGGGTCATCGTTGCGGCGTCGGCCTCGCCGAGGTCGTCGATGGCGTAGGTGACGTTCAGCGCGATCGTCGGCTCCCTGTCGCGGGTCTCCTCCAGTAGGACACTCACGAAGTGAGTGCCCCCGCCGAGCCGCCCGTCGCGGAGGCGTCCGCCCGTCGCGGGCAGGTACTGCTCACCGGACCAGCACGTGGCGTGGTCCTCCTCGCTTGCCGCCGCGGCGTCGTTGCACCACGGCACGCCCTTGGGGCACGGGTAGCAGCCGACCGCGTAGCGCGGAATCGACCACACAGCGGCGGCGGGACGTTCGATCGTGACGGTCATCGGGAGGTACCTGCCTTCATCTGCGCGGCGAGTTCGACGAGGCGCCGGCCGAGTTGCTCGGCCTCGTCGGCGGTCAGGGTGGCGACGTCACGGGGCAGCGCCGCTTCGGTGCGCACCACCCCCAGGTCGAGGCACGCCGTCTCGGTCTCGTACTGGCTGACCGAGACGCACACCAGGCGGGCCGTGCCGGGGCGGTCCGCAAGGGCGGACGCCGGGAGGTACTCGTCGGCGCCGATGTGCAGCGCCTTGCCCGGCTCGTGCCACGAGTCGTCGCTGTCGCACCAAGCCGGGCAGTCCGGCGTGAACCGCGGGAGCGCCTGCCCCTCGGTGATCGCGGAGGTCATCGGGCCACGCTCCCGTCGAGGTGGTCGGCGAGCTGGACGAGCAGGGCGGCGAACTCGCGGGCGCGGGCCGGGCTGATCCCCATACCCTCGGCGAGACACACGTCGGGCCTCGTGTACTGCTCCGAGATCCAGATGACCGGGTCCGGGGTGCCGTCGTCGTTGTTGACGAGGACCGCCCGAACGTCGAGCGTCTCGATGTCGCGTTCCACCAGGAACCCGTTCCGGTCGGCGCTGATGACCTCGGTGTGGGTGCGGTGCCAGGAGTAGCCGTCCTCGTCGACGTTGTGGTCTACACACCACGGCAGGCCATCAGGGCAGGGCGTCGGCGTCGGCCGAGCCTCGGTCGCTGGACGTTCGAGGGTCACGGTCATGACGAACCTCCGGCGTGGCTGAGCGCCAGGAACGCGGCATTGATGGTCTTGCATTCCCGCTGCACGGTGTAAACCGAAAACCCGAGCTGCTCGGCGATCAACGCCTGCTCCAGGCAGTCGATGTAACGCAGCTGCGCGACCTGCACCGTCCGGGCGGGCAAGTGGTTCAGCCGGCCCTCGCGCACCGCTCTCGCCACCGCGCCGTCCCGAGTCGGAGGGACTCCAGCCGACAGCCCACGGAGCTCCGTCCGGCCATGGCGCAAGCGGCTCTTGACCGAATCTGCCGTGATGCTGAGCTGTTCGGCGATAGCCCGAGGAGCGAGGCCTTCGACGTACCGGAGAACCAGCGCCTGACGGAACATGGGCGTGAGGCTGTCGGCGAGCTCGGGCCGCGCCAGTAGTGACCGCATCTCGGCCTGGTGGGCGGCAACGCTTTCACGCTCAGCGGTCGACGTGCCTTGACGGATCGCGATGAGGGTCGGGTAGATCAGATCGCTAGCGGTCCCGCGCGACACCTGTAGGTGTGCGGCCACTTCGGCGATTGTCAGCCCGCGCAGGCACCACATCTCGATCGCGAGCCGGCGGCGTGGCGGCAAGGTTGCGAGAACGGCGTCGACTGCGGCAACGGTGGACTCGTCGGCCATGCAGTAGACGTCGTGGGTGTCCTCGGGCAGGAAGCCGCAGTCCTCGACGAACTCATCGAGGACGTCGCACGCGATCGGCCCACAGAACCGACTGTGGCGAATGTTCATCGCCTTGTGGCGGGTCATGACAGTAAGTACTGCCGCCAGATTCTGGGGGACCCCTCGGCGACTGACGGTTTCGAGCAGCCTCAGGAACGCCTCTTGGACGGCATCCTCTGCGTCGTGCCAGTCGCCGAGGAGGGACTTCGCGTAGCGGAGTAGGCCGAGTCGCTCGCGCCGGCAGATCTCGGCGAAGTCGAGGTCGACCTGCTCCTGACTGAGCGCGAGCGTCATACCGCACCGCCGAACGCGGGTGCAGCATCGAGCGCTCCCCACTCGCGGAGCTGCGCCTTGGCGCGCCTGACGTACGTCTTGACCTTGTCCGACGACACGCCCATGATCCGGGCGGTGTCGCCGAGGGTGCGGCCGTCGACGTACCGCAGGTGCATCGCGATCCGCTGGCACGCCGACAGCCGGCAGAGCGCGGCGACCGCGGCCGGTCCGAGGTGCTCGGTGTTCTGCTGGCGTTCCTGGCCCCGGAGCGGGACCATCTCGCTCGCCTTGAACTGGGCGGCCGGTTCGGCGCCCGACTGCCGGGTGAAGATGTTCAGCGCGCCGGACTCGGCGTCGAGCATGACACCAGCCACGACGTGTGCCGTGCGGTCGATCGACACCAGGTCACCGACGCGGACAGCGCTCGCGCGCTTCATCCCGCGGACGGTGGTGACGTGCTCGGCGATCTCACGGGCGATCCGGTCAGCCTCGTCGAGGGTGGCGTATCCACCGCCCTGCCCGTCGAGCGTCCCGCCCCGGGTGGTCGCGAGGTAGATCCGGGTCCTTCCCGGCGTGCCGTCGAGGGCGTCCTGCCGCTCGATACTGATCGTGAAACCGTCGCTGCCGCGGTCGTCGCCGCCGGACATCGGAAGGTCCGTCCAGGGCGAGTCGTGGTAGATCGTCTCGTCCTCGCGGAGGGTCTCGAGGTCGTGGTTGCCGGGCTCGCCGGTGCACCACGACAGGCCCTGCGGGCAGCTGGCGGTCGATGCCGCCTCGGTGGGCGCCGGGCTGGCGGGACGGTCGAGGGTGATGGTCATGACTGGGCACCGCCGTTCACGGGGTCGAGGGTGGGCAGTTCGGTAGCCGCCGGGTCAGCGGCGGTGAGCACGTGCAGGACGGCGCCGAACGCGGCGTGGAGGTGGCGGAGTTGGGGCGCGTCGACCTCGACGACCGGGGGCGGCTTCAGCCCGGCGCCGGCCACGATGCCCAGTTCGAGCAGCGGCCGGCTGTCCGCGTCGCCGAAGACGACGCAGATGAACCGGGCGCTGTCCGGGTTGCCGTCGATGGCCGGGACGTTGATCGGTCGGCTGTAGTGCAGGTGGCCCGGCTCGGCGGTGCACTCGGCGACGTCGCACCACGCCGGGTGCTTCACGGCCGTCATGACTGCACCTGCCGGGTCCAGTGCTGCTCGTCGCCGACAACGTCCGCGTGCCGGTGCAGAGCCGCCGCGAGGGCGTGGGCCTGCTCGCCGCGGAGCTCGAACCCCTCGATGGAGGTGGACTGCCCGGGGCGCGTCAGCAGGAGCTCGACGCTCGGGCGCTCGTCGACCGGCTCGCCGGCGTCGGAGAACAGCCGGACGTAGACGGCGGCCTCGCCGCTGTGCCCGGGGTAGACGATCTCCCACGCGGACAGGTGGTGCGGGAAGTTCGCGTCACCGGCGGTGCACTCGTCGGCGGAGCACCACGCCGGGTGCTGCGGGTCGCCGTCGTTGTGGCCGGTGCGGAGGCTGCCTGCGGCGATCCCGAACGGCTCGGTCGGCATCCTCAGGTCCGTGATGTAGGCGGCCTCACGAGCGCGGCGGGCCTGGTCGTCATGCGGCGACACGGGACACCTCCGCGACGTCGGCGCGGACACGGTCGGCGGCGATGGACCTGGACGGTTTCGCCGGCCGCTCGTCGGAGCAGACCGTCGCGCGGCGGCCGTGCCACCACAGCACCCGGTGGTTGTGGATCTCGATGTATCCGGTGCCGAGCGCGGTCAGCTCGACCTCGCCCATCCCGAACCACTCCAGCCACTCGAGCCCGGCCGCGATGGTGGCGGTGTGGATGGTGGCCACGTCGTGGTGCGTCAGGACGATCCGGGTCGGGCACGGCATGCCTTCGGCGACGGCGGCGGCGATCTGCAGCAGCGCCTCGCGGCGGGGAATGCTCATCGGGTCACCTCGCCCCGGACGGTGGTGACGCTGTCGGCGGCGTCGAGCAGGGCGGCGGCGAACGCGCGGGCCTGCTCGGGCGTGAATCCGACCGCGTCGGCGAACAGCGAGTCGAAGCCGTCGGGCAGCAGCCACACCACGGGCAGCGTCTGCCCGTCGGTCGTGTCGAGCCGGGCGGCCGTGACCTCGATCGTCTTCGGCTGTTCGGCGCCGACGAGGCTCGCGGGACCGCCGGTCTTGATCGGCGTGTACGCGCCGTGGTGGTACTCGGCGCCGTCCGGGTCGGTCTCGTGCGTGAAGCACCACGGGAGCGAGTCGGGGCAGGGGACGAAGCGGAGCCCGGTCGTCTGGGCCGGGGCCCCGCCGGTGACGGCGGGGCGCTCGACGGTGATCGTCACTGGGTCTCCTCGATCTGGTCCGCGAGGTTCAGGGCGGCGGCGGCGAGCTGGCGCAGTTCGGCGGCGTTCATGTCGACGCCGATGGGGTGCGAGTCGACGCTGACCGCCACGACGCCGACAAGCCCGGCAAGGTCGTACCGGTTGAGGCGCAGCGACACGCTGCCGACGATCAGGGACTTGCCGCCGGCGGTCTCGATGAACTCCGGTGCCGACTCGTGCAGCACAGCGCCGTCGTCGTCGACCAGGTCCTTCGCGCACCACGGCGGACACGTGATGGTCGGGGTGAGGGTCGCGGCGCTCATGCCGACACCGCGGCTGGGGGCTGGTCGCTGGCGGGCGTCTGGCGGGCGGCGGCGACCGCGGCGAGCATCGCGTTCGCGATCCGCTCGGCGCTGTCCGCGTCGGTGACCATGCCGTGGGGCATGTCGATGTTGACGAACGCCCCGTCCATGAACCCCTGGTCGGGGTCCTCGACCGCCTCGACCTCGATGCGGACGTCCACGGCGGTGCCGTCGATGTCGCAGACCTGCTCGGCGAGGATGACGCCGTGGTGGTGGCGGCTGGTGAGCCGCACCGGGTGGCCGTCGCCGAAGTCGAGGAACTCGCCGCCGTAGCAGTTGTCGCCCTGGCTGCACCACGGCGGGCAGTGGTGCCACGGGGTGGTGGGGACGATCAGGGGGTGCGCGGGCGGGAGCGGGGGGACGAGGGAGAGGTGACGGCTCTTAAGCTTGGTTCCCATGAGTGCAGGGCCTCCAGTGTCTGGTGCTCTAGGGCCCCGGGCTGCGGTTGCGTCGCATGCTTGGGGCCCGCTTGGTGTTGCCTGGCCGGGTGGCCATCGACGCGTCCGGTCAGGCCGGACGCGCGGGAAAGACACCCGGGTCAGTCGGTCGTCTGTCCGTTGAGCCACGCTTGCCCGCTGGGCGTGAGCGCGACGATGTTGGTGTTGTCCCAGCGGCGCGTTTCGAGGCGACCGTCGGCGAGCATCGCGTCTCGGGCGGCGATCTCGTTGTCGCTGGACGAGTTGAAGTAGCCGGCGGTGATCCAGCCGTTGAGGCCGGCGATCCGGCGGGCCAGCGTCAGCTCACGGTCGATGGGCATGCGGAAGCTCCTCGGTGAGGTGTGGGGTTTGGCGGGGCGGGACCGGGGGGTCAGCGCGGTCCCGCCCCGCGGCGGGGGGAGGGTCAGGCTGCGGGGTGCGCGGCGACGAGTTCGGCGTACCGGCGGAGGGCGTCGCTGTCGAAGTCGTGGCGGGAGCAGAGGTCCGGGGCGTGCTGGCCGTTGCGGCGGCCCTGGACGAGGATTCCGGCCTGCGCCGTCTGGAAGATCCGGATGGTGACGTCCCCGGCGATGTGCTCGCGGATCTCGCCCTGGGCGAGCGGCGCGGCCGGGTTGGCGGTCTCGGCGGCGATCTGCTCGGCACGGGCCAGCTGCAGGTAGGCGCTGGCGGTGAGGGCGGCGGCAACCTCGTCGGAGAAGCTCGCGCACTGGTCCTCGATGCGGAGCGTGCCCTGGTAGACCGTCACGGTCCAGGCGGCGGCGGTCACGCGCTGGAGGGTGACGACGACCCTGCCGGCCTGCTCCTGCATCTGCTGGCCGATGGCCAGGACGGGCTTGCGGGTGGCGGCGGGAGCCTTGGTAAGTTCCATGTAGATCGGTCTCCTGTTAGCGCAGGTGTCCGGTTCAGGGCTCCGGTTGGTGTTAGCGCACCGTCCGGGGCCCGTTCTCTCTTGCCCCCAAAACGTACCGTGATTTGGGGTAGCCCACAAGAGGTTAGCCCCAAAGAGTTCCCCCAATTTTGGGCCAATCTTGCGGCGAACCTTGCCCAAGTGGCATGGTTGCTTTGGGGTGGTCCGCGTGGGATCATCACCACCATGACCGACCGCCTTGACGAGGTGGCTCGCGACTTCAACGCGGCCCGCGACGAGGCGGCGGAGTTGCGCAAGCGCCTGACCGCTGTGCAAGCGACCCTCGCTGACCTGCGCCCGAAGGTGACCGCCGCGATCGTCGATGCCGTCCGCAACGGCACCAAGACCCAGATCGAGATCAGTCGCGCCACCGGGTACACGGCTGAGCGCATCCGTCAGATCTGCCGCGAGGCGGGCATCCCGCCGCCGGAAAGCCCGAGAGCGGCCGGCGTCCGTCGACCTTCGGCTGAGTAGCTCGACCTGCACCGCGCACCTCCCGTGGTTGGGAGGGCCCGACGACGGCCGTAGTCGCCGCCGAACCCGTGCCAACCACGCTCCACCCGGAAGGAGACCGGCGGGAGATGGAGCACCTTGCGCACCCCAGCGCATCCATGCCCGCCATTGCGCGACCTTGCGCAGCCATGTCCCGCCAGACGCCGAACACCTACGCTCGAAACGCCCCAGCATTCACCGCCTCGCGCACCGGATCAGGGTGACCCCGCCATGCCGAAGCCAGTCACAAACCACGAGCTCGACGCCCTACTCGCCGACGCCGGATACAGCCAGACCCGGGGAGCGTTCGCCCGCCAGGTCAACGCACACAGCCGGCAGGCCCGCGGGATCGAGCTGCAATACGACAGCGCCTCCGTCTACTGGTGGCTACGAGGACGCACCCCCGACGACCCGGCACCAGCCGTCATCGCGGAGGTACTGTCCCGGCGCCTCAAGCGGACCATCAACCCCGAAGACCTCGGGTTCCGCCGCGGCGGCGCAGACCTGACACGGCTCGGCCTGGCGTACGACTCGTCCCTCGAGGACAGCCGTACCACCGTCGCCGACCTGTGGAGGTACCTGTTGCTGCGCCGTGACGTCCTGACCGCCGCCCCGCTCGTGGTGGGCGCAACCATGACCGCCGGATGGCGGTGGCTGTTCGACCCCCGCGACCCCGACGTGTCCCGTACCGGCGGCCAGCGCGTCAGCCTCGGCGACGTCGCGGCCCTGCGCGCCAGTCAACAGCAGTTGCTCGACCTCGACCGGCGGCACGGCGGCGGCCACGCCCGCGCGCTCATGGTCGGATGGCTGCACCGCGAGGTGACCCCGATGCTGCACGGCGGCTACACCGACAAGGTCGGCCGCGCGCTGCACGCCGCCGTCGCCGAACTGACCGGGCAGGTCGGGTTCATGTCGTACGACGTCGGCGACCATGGGGTGGCGCAGCGGTACTTCATCCAGGCGCTCCGCATGGCGCGGGCCGGCGATGACACCGCGTACGGGTCACACATCCTCGCGAACATGGCGACGCAGGCCGTGTTCCTGCGCCAGCCCGCCGAGGCCGTCCGGCTCGCCCGCGCCGCCGTCGAAGGTGCCCGGCGCGCCCACCCCTCAGTGATGGCCCGGCTCTACACCGCTGAGGCGTGCGCGCACGCGATCTCCCGCGACGAGGCCAGCTGCTCGACGGCGCTCCGCAACGCGGAACGCGCCATGGGCAAGACCACCACTGACGGCCCGGCGTGGGCCGGCTACTTCACGCCGGCGCACTTCGCAGGGACGGCGATGCGGTGCTGGCGAGACCTCGGCCGCCCCGACCGTGCCCTGCAGCACGCGGCGGACGCGATGCTCGTCGACGAGGGCGGCAACCGGACCCGGGCGCTGCACACGGCGCTGACCGCCACCGTCCACGCGACCGGGCCGAGGCCGGACGTCGAGCAGGCCGCAGCCCTCGGCGTCGAGGCATTGGCGCTCTCCGGTGAGGTCCGGTCCCGGCGGGTGGTCGAGCGCGTCGACGAGCTCGCGCAGCTGCTGCGCCCCCACCGCAGGAACCAGGCTGCCGCGCGCTTCCTGCGCCAGGTCGAACGCACACCGCTGGCGGCGTGATGCCCGAGTGGCTCCCACCGCAGGAGTGGTTCGCGCAGCTCGCCGCGTTCCACGCCGTGGTGTCAGTGCTCATCACCGACCCCGACGGTCGGGTGCTGCTGGTCAAGCCGAACTACAACGACACCTGGACACTGCCCGGCGGGTACGTCGACGAGGGTGAGGCGCCGCACGAGGCCGCCGCGCGTGAGGTCCGGGAGGAACTTGGGCTAGACCTCCAGGTGGGCGCTCTGCTCGTCGTCGACTGGGCGCCGCCAGCTGGCGCGCGGACCCGGGCGCTGATGAGCTTCACGTTCGACGGCGGGCTGCTCGACGACCCGGGCCGGATCGCGCTCCGACGTGAGGAGCTGGACGGGTTCGCGTTCTGCACGGCGGCGGAGGTCGCCGAGCGGCTTCCGGTCGCGGTGGCGCCCCGGGTGCCTGCCGCTTTGTTATGCCGCCTTGCAGGCCGCACGGTCTATCTGGCCGCACCTCAACCGGCTGAGGGTCTCTAGACACGGTGGTGTAATCGTTGATGCCGCCGGCATCAGGGCAGGACATGCTGTTCGAGACGTAAAGACCCGGGCCAGGCTGACGCCGGACCCGGGCTTGGTGTTGCGTGTTCTGCTCGGCTACCTCTTCTGCCGCCGGACCACCCATGCGCCAGCACCGGCGGCGAGCGCGAGGACGGTCCCGCCGGCGCCGATGGCCGCCGCGGCGTTGGGGTTGAAGTAGGAGACCACCGTTGCGGCGACTACCACCAGGCATGCGAGCAGCCAGAAGGCGACGAGCATCGTTGTACGGTTGGACTCGTTGGGTGGGACCGGCTGGGCTGGATCCCCTTCGGGGGTTACAGTGGCCACGTTCGTCTTTCTGGTGATGCGTCACTGGGACGCGGACAGCGTTGTGACAGACGCATCTGAGCGGCGCAGGCGGGAACCTGTGCCGCTCTTGCTGTCCGGGGTCTCCGGTGGCAGGCCCGCCGTGGGGTTGGCGGGCGCGAGGGCGGCGTCGCGCTCGATGCGATTGGCACGCTAGCAGTCGCGCGTCGCCGTGGCGAATGCCGATTTGGTGATCATCACGCAGGTTGCATGAATGCAACCAAATTGATCAGATCTGATAAAGCCGCGAGCTGCAATGATCGCCTTTTGCCTGCCGCCTCGAACGTAGTTACCGACAGGTAGGTGTGGTGGTCATCACTCTAGCCGTGGCGGCGGCCGGCCCTGGCAAACCTTCGTGACCAGCGGTAACAGCGGTAATTGGAATACGTTGTGTCAAGTAGCCACTCGGGCGGCTTCCCGCAGATCGTGTCGCAGGGTCGACAGTCCAGCGAACGGTAGTCGTTTCGTAGAAACACCACAACTACAGTCAACGACGGTCGGGAACGGGCATCCACAGGTCGATTCGAGTTCGAATCTATGGGATTCATCGAATGCCTTTCAACGGTTGATTCGGCACCGAAGCAGTGGACTCGCTCAGTGATCGCCAGCGAGAGCCGGAACGGCAACCTTCAGATCCGAAGGCGCCTCCACCAGATCGCTGAGATCCACACCAACGCCAGCGAGAGCGTGGAGCAACGCGTCGAGACCTGGCAGATTGCGCACCGAATCAGGGCCGACAAGCCGGTACCAGACGACGGAGCCGACACCGCCGACCTCGACAAGCCGACGCCTTGAGTCGGCGTCCCACGCCATGTAGGCAAGGAGCTCGACATGTCCAACCGGTCACATGGTCGAGTCGTCCTCCTCACGTCGCCGTCTACCACGTCCTCGTGTGAGCCGCCGGAATCTCTCGGCAAGGATCTGGTCCTCGATGTCCGCCATCCCCGCCGGGACAGACATGTCCATCGCCGGGATGTCCGACGCGGATGCCAGAAGCGCGACGAGGCGCGCGGCAACGCTGGCACCTTCGCCGCTTCGATCGCAAGGCGGACCTGGGTGGCCGTCATGCGGTAGCCCTTGCCGGCCTTCGTGTACTCGACCTCCCGATTGGCGCAGGCGCGTCGCAGCCACCAATAATTCAGGCCGGTCTGGGATGCCACCTCCTGCAGCGTCCACAGCCGAGGGAGCGCCTTGTCAGACTCCGGTGTGCCGTCGGGAGCAGCCTCCAATCAGCCCACCATCCGCAGCTTGGCGGGTTCGGCCGCGAGCTGCTTCTTCCAGTACTCGTCAGCGATCGACTCCGGGATGCGGGTCTTCGCCCGGCCAGCGCCGAGGTTGACGGACTGGAGCCGGCCGCGGCTGATCTCGTCGTAGATGAAGTTCTTCGAGCAGCGCCACAGGGCGGCGAGCTCGGACACCGTGTACAGGATCTCGGCGGCCATCAGGCGGTCCCGCTTGCACCGCGCCTCGCTGCGCGGGCACGGCTGGACTTGAGCTGCATGGACCGGTAGAAGGCTTTGCGTGCCGACTCGGCCCGCCGTGCCCGCTCTGCCGGAGGGAGGACACCGTCGGGGTCGACTTGCCGTTCGAAGCGGGCGAGGAGTCCGTCGCGGGCGGGCTGCAGCGCCTTCTCCCGGTCGGGTTCCACTGCCCACCGGGTGTGGGCGGCGAGCGATGCGCGCATGGTCCGCTGCGCCGGGGTCATCTCGTCGAGCCTGTTGAGGCCTCGCCAGCGGCGCGTTCCCGGCGGCGGCGGAGGACCCGCGGTTCGACGATGGCGAGGAACGCCGTCAGCGCTTCGGTGGCGGCCCGGCCGGCGTCGCTGTTGGGGTCAAGCGGCTGCGTCTGCGGGCTCATCGGCCGGCCGCCCCCTCTGGTCTCGCCGCGTCCGTCAATGCCGCCGCAGCCCGCCGGTGGGCCAGGTTGCGCTGGGCCCGGACGAAGGCCACGGCTGCAGCGTCGATGGCCTGCGTTTTGAGGATGCGCTGTTCTGGCGTGAGGTGAGCGTCACGGTCTGACACCTGACCGTCGTCTACGCCTGGCGGCTCGAGCGGATTGCTTGGCAGGTCTGCCTGCTTGCGAGTCATGTCCGTTTCAAAGCTTTCGTATCGCTTTGGGTTGCGCACCGAACGCTGTCGGTCGAAGACCCGATGCGACTCCACACGTCCGGGCGTCCTCGTCCGTGTTTCTGCCGATCAAGCCGTCGAAGACCTAGCCTCAACCAGGTGACCGACGATGAGCGCCCTCCGTCCGGCCCGTGGCTGCCCGAGCATCTGCGTGGGCTCACGCAGGAGACCGCGACTGACGAGCAGCGGGCGGAAATCCGGGCGGCGTTCCATCGGCGGATGGAGGAGCTGGACGCGTACTGGACGCCGGAGCGGAAGGCGGCGCTTCGACCAGATGTTGCGAAAACCCTCGCAGGGAAACAGGCGCTGGTCGACGCGCGGAACGCCGCAGAGGCCGCGGACCCGTCGCTGTTCTGGCGCCGTGCCGGGGCAGAGGCGGCGCGCAGCGCGGTGCTGGCGGAACGCATGGTGCCGGCGGAGGGTGTGGCGGCGTTCCGTGCCGCGTTCGACGAGGCGCTGCCCCGCGTGCGGGCGGAGAACCCGCTGGGGCGCACCGAACGATAGACCTCTCACCTGCGGCGAAAGTACGCTCAGACCATGGCTGAGCAGCAGAGCAACCAGCGCGGCGACTACGTCGACGAACGCGGCGTCCTGATCACCGCCGAGGGCCGCCGACGGATGCGCGCGAAGCTGGACGAGCTCGCGAACCGCTGGACGCCGGCACAGCGCGCTGAACGTCGTGCCGCGCTCGGTGCGCAAATCGACGGGGCCATCGACGCGCGACGTGCGGAACGCGAGGCGGACCCGGTCGCGTTCTGGCGCGCTCGTGGCGAGGAAGCCGCCCGAGAGGTGGTGCAGCAGGAACGCTATCTGCCGGCAGAGGCGCTGGAGCCATACCGGGCGGCGTTCGACGATGCCCTGCGTGAGGAGCGAGTCCAAGGTGGCCGGGCAGGGCAGTGAAGGCCGCTGGCGATAAACGCTTGTGAGTTCACCGCCGAGCTGCAGCGGCGGTTCCCCGGCGAGCAGGCCGCCGCCGACAACGCCGACGAGCTTCGGACAGTGCTCGCAACATGGATCAATGGATCATGAAGACGAGCGCAACGGGGTGAAACCCTCGGAGCGCTAATGCTTGCTCAACGACAGATGACGCATCAGCACTGAACCCTGAGCACGGCGACGCCCCGTCTCTGCGTGAGACGGGGCGTGCGTGTTTATGGCGTCAGTCGCGGTGGTCGAGCGGGTTCTCCGCCAGCCACTCCGCACGGGCCTCGCGGTCGTCGCCGTAGTAGATCATCGGGGACCAGTCGTCGCCCGGCAGCTCGCTCGCCGACTCGTTGTCGAGCGCGGACCTCAGGCGTTCGAACGCGTCCAACGCCGCCTGGGCGGCCCTTGCCGGCGCGGAGTTCCTCGGGTAGTGCGTGTCCGTCAGCCTGCACGCGTCGAGGAGCGCCCAGCGGGCGTTCAGAAGGTCGGCGCCGAGCTCGACATGCTCGCGACGAGACGGGGGCTGCTTCGTCATCCGGTCGTCCTTCCGGTTCAGGGTGGCGCGAGCCTAACCGAGATCCGGCGGCGCTGGGCGCACCCAAGCCGACTGATTACCGCAGCTCTTCCGGCACCTCGGACGCTGACGCGACGAACGTCATCACGACATGCCCCTGTCCGAACTCGCGCACCTGCAGGTCGTACTCGTGTAGGTCCCGGACCTTCCCGCCGGAGCGTTTCACGGCGTCAACCATGAGCCGGACGAGGAGCCCGTCGACGGTCGACACCTGCGCCCGGTCGTCGAAGTCGATGACCCGCGTGAACGTGTCGAGGCGAGTGTCGTACTGGTTCTGCCTCAGCTTGAACTCGTACCGTTTCGCGGTCACGGTCACCATCCGGGGTCGAGTGCAGTCGATAGGGTGACGTCAGGGTAGCCGACTGACCCGCCGCGCTGGCCATCCTTCAACGTGCTGAGGCCGCCCGCCCGATCAGCGTGTCGCCCGTCGCTCCCTGAGGATCCCCCGATGGGCATCTTCAACCGACTCACCCCCGAAGAGCAGGCCGCAGTCGACGCCGAGAAGGCGCACGCCATAGCGGTGATGAAGGCGGAAGAGGAACGGCAGGCGTTCCTCGCCTCCCCGCAAGGTATGGCCCGTACCGCATATGAGCGCGGTGACCTCATCTACCAGGTCGCCTTGGACCTCGGCTCGCAGCAGGCGCTCACCGTACCGACGATGTCGGCGTTCGTTGCCGAGAAGACCGCCGACCCGAATGCCATCCTGAACGGGATCGCCGGCGCAGGCTGGGAACTGGTGAACGGGTCAGTGGTGTTCCGCCCGACGGGGGAGCAGTCGATCGACAGGTTGACGGTGTCCGGCCAGCGGGTGTCGATCGCGGGGACGACGATCGGGTACTACCTGTGGCGGCGGCGAGCCTGACCGGTACCAAGATGCCTGCGTGCTCAGGGACACAGTTCATCGGACCGGGGTCAGAGGACGATGATCGGCACGATCCCTGGGGTGTACAGGCTGGCGTCGCGGGTGACGAGCGGGCAGTTCAGCGCCTGCGCCTCCCACATCGACTGCCGGGCTGCGAGCGACACCCCCGACCATGCGGAGATCTCGACGGCGGCGCGTTCCATCAGCGGCAGGACGGTGACCCCGGTCGACTGCAGGATGAACTCCCACGCGGACACGGAGGCCTCCACCATCTGCCCCGCTTCGATGATCGCGGCAACGGGGAGGCCGAGTTGGGTGTGGCCGTGGTCTGCCCGATGCCACAGTGCCCAGATGGGCGGGTAGGCATCGAAGAGGGCGGCGAGGGCGGTCGCATCGAAGACGAGCACGGCGACGACGCTAGCGCACGGCTCCGACAAAGAGTCCGGGCGCGCATTTCGGGCTGTGGATAACCCGCGCCCTGTGGATAACCGGGCCGGTCAGGCGGCCTGTCGGCCTTCGCCACGGTCACGGCCGGCACCGTAGGCGGCGATCAGCTCGTCGGCTTTGCGCAGGTCCTCGTCGGTGAGGTCGGGGGCGAGGTCTGGCATCTCCCGCTTGATCCGGGCCCAGCCGGCGCCGGGCGTCCACTGCGGCGGGCCAGCCGGTTCGGGAGTTCGGTCCATAGGTCCGACGGTAGGAGATGACAGCGGCGTTGTCACCTCCATCACGGGTAAGAGCCAGTCCGAGCTGCCGCGTTTTCATCTGCGCCGCACGCGCAAGACCAAGCGTCAGCGGGGCGCGTCAGGTTTGCGGGTCAGGGCGGCTCCGCTGATCGTCGACGACGTTGGATGCGCTTCGCGGTGCTAAGGCGCCACAAGGCCGGAAGCCGATAGGCCACCCCAGCGGTCAGGCCAGGGGCTCGGACTCCCAGCCTGGCAGTTCCCGTTCCGACGGCGGCCAGCCGGGCACCGGCAGACGTCGCGCAAGCGCCGCGATGAGCCAGCTCCCCGACTCGACGTAGCGGGTGATGAAGCAGTGGCTCGGGATGGCCTGAGGCGCCTCGAGCAGGCCGATGTACTGCGGCGGTGTAAGGAACACCATCTCCATCCCAGGCGCCACAAGGTTGTGCTTATTCCACACGCCGGACTCGTGCAGCACTGCCGCATACACCGACCGCCAAAACTGGTGCAGGTCGGTGATCATCTGCACAAAGAGCGGATGGCTCGCGTCGACGGGCGTCAAGGCGTGCGCAAGGTCGACTCGATCACGACGGGCAACCTCCGAATCTTGCTCCGCCCGGTGCATGATCCAGCCCTGCGCCAGCGCCAGGCGTAGCGGGTCGTCGAGCAGCGCCCACAAAGGGCGGCTGGGCTGCTCCGCCCGGACAGCCACAATCCAGGCGCCAACCACAGGAAGGCCACCAGGGCGCTTACTGGGGTCGACCTCGCCAGCCGCCTTCCGGACACTCTCGATCTTCGCTACCAGTCTGCATGGATTGCCTCGGACCAACTTGAAGCCCTTTGACGCGTAGAAGGCAGCGGCCGAGTCGTCGATCGCATCGACCACGACGATGCGTCCACCGGCGGAGTCGGCCGCGTAAAGGATCGTGGTCATCGCGTCGGCGAGCAGGTCGGCGCCGTAGCCCTTGCCCTGCAGTGTGCCGTCGAGCGCGAGCTTCGCCAGCAGGTACGCCGGCACCACGGACACACCGCCAGCCTGACCGGAGGTCAGCTCGTCGCGCCCGATCCTGGTGGGGCACACGGCGAAATAGGCGACGACTCTGCCCTCGTCCGCCCACACGTAGGTGCGGGCGGTGCCGGACCGTTGCGCCCGGAGGGCCTCGCGTTGCAGCCAGTCGTTCAGCTGGGGTTTCCCGCAGTCGAACTGGCTGATGTCGTGGTGATCGTCGAGCAGCTCGGGTTCGCGGAAGTCGGTCATGCCCCCTGCGACCGCCACCGACGGTCGAACGCGCGTGCGAGTCCTGGCATGTCGTCGGGCTCGTCCAGGGACGCCATCAGCTCGTCGAACTGGTCGGCGGGCATGAGGGTGATGTCCGTCCGGGCAATCACCTGGTCAGCTGCCGACGTTGCGGCCTGCACCACGAACGCCGAAACCGAGAGGTGTTGGACTTGGGCGGCGAGTTCGATTCGCTCGGCCTCGTCGGTTGTGGCGCGTACCTCGATCCGCTCGGTCTTACGCGCGGCGGCGGTGGTGTCCATGCCTTGCCTCCTTCCCTCAGGATTCGAGGTTACGGCACTTGTACGGCGTGGAGCTACAGCTTGGCCGTGATCCCGTACATCGGACCGCGGCTCTAGGGCAGACGACGCAGCCCGCCACCTCCGGAGCGAAGTGGCGGGCTGCGTCGTTCCTGCCTGAAGGTGACTCTGCCTGTCGCGTCCTACGAAGGCGCCTTCTCGTCCACGCCCCCCGCCGGGGCCGTGTCGATGATCGCTTTGGCGATCACGGAGGCGCCGGCAAGCACCGCGGCGGCGACCCAGAGAAGCGCGCCGAAGGTTAGCGCTGGCAGTGGGTTCGGGTCCTCGTTCGCGCTGGCGTTGCCTCCAAGGGCGACGGCGGCGATCAGGCCGCCGATCCCGAGGATGGTCGCAGCGGTGTCGAGGATGCGTGTCCGGCGAACGGAAGCGCCGAGGGGGTCGGGGGTATCCATCGGCGGATCCTCACATCGGTGACCGTGACGCGCTGGGGAAGTCCCTCAACGGCGGGCGTGTCGGGCTGTGACGCGACGGCCTGAACCATGTTGACGAAATGTCCACACTGGACGGTCTTGGAGACCATGCGGGGACCGGACGGACCGGACGAGTACAACCCGAGCCGACATGATCTAGCACCAGAAACCGCCTCTGACCTGCCAAAACGTAAGATCACGGCACGGGACGACACAGTCTGACACGCAGACGCTTCCACTTGTAATCGGAAGGTTGCGGGTTCAAGTCCCGCCGTCGGCTCTCCTGATCAAGCCCTGAGCCGGACAGCCGCCGCCGGTCAGCGCGCCTCACGGGCTGGTTCGCGGACAAAGTCGCCTGGCGTGTGCTCGTAGATGATGTCGATGTCGAGGCCGGTCAGCAGATCGACAAGATCCTGCTTCGGACGGGTCGGTAAGAGCACCGCCCGGGAGCGGGGCTCGACGTAGCGGGCGTAGTCGTAGAGTTGGCCGATCGCGTGGCGGATGTGTTCGCGACCGGCGGTGGACTTGGCCTCGACGAGCTCCTCGGCGTCGATCTCGAAGACATCGGTGAAGAAGGTGTCCAAGCCTCCCGGCAGCGTGATCAGCTTGCGGGCAGCGCGGCGACCATGCGCGGCCAGGTAGGTTTCGTAGCGAATTACCAGGTCGGCCTCGCGACGGGTGGCCTGGCGGGACTCGCTTGGGCGGCGGGCGAAGGTGCGGGTCATGCTCCGCTCCAGCGCGATGGTGCGGACGACCGCGCCAGTGGCCAGTCGTTGGTCAGGCACGATCGGCGCCGGGTCGGCCAGCGGCGGTCCGAGCACCGGCCACCCCTTCTGCAGGGCCGAGTGACGGACCGCCCGGATGGCGTCTTCGGACAGGTCGGACGCCGGGATCGGCCCGAAGGTGTCGTCCGGCTCGTCTGGCTCGAGGGTGACGCGGTACGGGTACAGGTCGTCGGGCCAGACCGGTTTGACGTGGTCCTCGTATAGCGGGTCACGCAGCAGGCGTTGGGTCACCGAGCGGAAGGTCGCGCCCGTCCAGGCATCGAAGTCCTCGTCGCGGGTGCGCGGCCAACCCTTCGGCGCCGGCCGCGGTGGCTCAATGCCGCGAACGAAGATGATCCACGTCGGTTCGTCCCGGTCCGGGTCGCGAAGCCACTGCTCGGCTTGGGCGACCAGCGGCCCGCCGCCGTCGAAGGTCTTCCACCCCCAGATGTTGCCGCGCATACCGATCTTGAAGTTGCCGTCAGCACGCTCGCCGACATATACATACGCGCTGCGGCTCATGCGGGACGGTCCTCGATCGGCGGGAAGCGCTGCTCATTGCGGGCGATCTTCGCGGCCACGGACTCCGCCACGTCGACGCCTGCGACATCCGCGAAGCGGAGCAGATAAATGAGGACATCTGCCACCTCTTCCGCGACCCGGTCCATGGGTGGCGGCTCCGGCGGGTCCCACTGGTACAACTCGGCGAGTTCGCCAACCTCGCCAACCAGCGCGAGGATCAGGTTGCGCGGGGTGTGATACCGCGGCCAATCACGGGCTTCAGCGAAGCGGCGCAGCTCCCGCTGCACCTGCCCCGGCCAGTCGTCAGGCAGTTCGTCGTTCGACATTGCCGCCAGTCGATCACCGTGACAACCGCAATGTTGTTATGGCCTTAAGGCTGTCAGGACGGTTCGAAATCGAGTCGTCGCCGTCAATTGCGGAGAAGGCGGGAGCCATGAGCTTCGCCGCTCGCCTGCGGAAGGTGCGCCGCACTTACCGGGACACGACCACCTGTGGCCGCCACCGAGACTTCCAACAGGCTTTGACACGTGGGCTGCCGATCAAGGGGCGGGATGCTGACGGGGTGGTGCCGGCCGTGGGGTCGGCGACGTAGCGTTGGCTGGGCACTGCTGTTGTCGGCTCTTGCGTTGACGTACGCCAGAGGAGGACATCATGTCCTTGGACAAGATGATGGAGTCCGCCAAGCGTGGCCTGGCGACGGGCCGGGCCCGGATAGACGAGACGAAAGCCCAGCGGCAGCGTGACAAGCTGCTGTACGAGCTCGGTAAGGCCAGCTACGCCGAACACGCCGGCCATGCGACGCATGAGGCCGTGGCACGGAAGCTCCGCGCTCTGGATGACCATGAGCAGGCGCTTCGCGCGAAGTACGAGCGGCGGGCGAGAGACATCATGCACCCGGGAGCCGAGTGCGTCGGCGAGGGCGAGAGCGTCGCGGCCGCCGCGCGGAAGATGCGCGAGCTCGGCGTTGGATCCCTGCCGATCTGCGGCGCGGACGACCGGCTGCACGGCATCATCACCGACCGCGACATCGTCGTGCGGTGTATCGCTGAGGGCCAGGATCCCGGCCAGGTCAGCGTGCGCGACCTGACCAGTGGTGAGCTGGTCTGGGTGGATGCCGGCGCCGGCGTCGACGAGGTGCTGCATCACATGGAGGACCGCCAGGTCAAGCGGCTGCCGGTCATCGAGAACCATCGGCTGGTCGGCATGATCAGCGAGGCCGACCTAGCTCGCAACCTTGACGAACGCCGGCTGGCCGAGTTCGTCGGGAAGGTCTACGCGACGTCCGACGTTCCCTGAAGCCGGCCGCTCCCAGACCCTAGGCCGACGGGCTGGGCGGCCCGGCCGACGCGGGGGAAGGCAGGTTCGCCCCGAGCTGGTCGGCGGGGGTGAGGACCGCCGCGTACCCGGTGTCGGTGAGTGTGCCGTCCCGGTGCAGCTCGTTGAGCCGGGCGCGCAGACCGGCCAGCTCCATTGCGGCGAGGTCGTTGTTGCCGCGCGCGAGTTGGCCGGCGAGGTTGTCGAACCGGCGGTTCAGCTCACGCGCGGTATCGCGGTCCAGGCCGCCGCCACCGGTCTGGGCCTGCACGGCGGCGCGAGCCGCAGCCAGCGACGCCTCGACCGGGTCGTTCGTCGGGGCGCTCGGTGTGTCGCTCAGTGTGGCGGTCGGCGTTGGGCTCGGGGTGTCGGTCGGCGGGTCACTCGGGGCCGCGCTCGAGATGTCCGCGGACGGCAGGGAGCGGGTCGTCTCCGCAGGGGTGGTGGGCGCCGCGGCCGGGTGGCCGGATCGGTCCGGGAGGACACCGAGCGCGAACACGGCGACGGCCGCCGCACCGAGCGCCGTCATCGCGATCCCGGTCGAACGGCCCCGTCGCCGGGCAGTCGGCTCGGGTGGCTCGCCGAGCGCGGGCAGGTTCTGCGTCGCCGGCCGTACCGGGGCGCGGCCGCGGATCGGCGCCTCGCCCCTGAGCACGGCCGTTCCAGCGGTACGTGCGAGCACAGCCGTTCCGGTCCCGCCGGCGGCGCCGGACAAAGCCGCGCGGACCTGCGCCGCACTTGCCGGTCGGTCCGTCGCGCGCTTGGCCAGCAATGCGCCGACCAGCCCGGCGAGCCGCGGCGGCAGGCCGGGCCGCAGTACCGCCACCGGAACCGCTTCCTGGTGAATCTGCTGCCAGGCGATCTGCACCGGCGAGCCTTCGGTGAACGGCGGACGGCCGGTGAGCATCGCGTACAGCACACAGCCCAGCGCGTACAGGTCGGTCCGTGCGTCGACGGGCTCGCCGAGGACCTGCTCCGGTGCCATGTACGAGCTGGTGCCGACCACGGTGGCGGGCGCGGTCAGCGCTGCCTGTGCCCGGTCGGTGATGCGGGCGATCCCGAAGTCGCAGACCTTCACCCGGCCCTCGTCGCCGATGAGGATGTTGGCCGGCTTCACGTCCCGGTGTACCACTCCGGCGTCGTGCGCAGCCGTCAAGGCGTCGCACACCTGCTCGGCGATGCGCACCGCACGCCGCGGATCCAGCGGACCCCTGGCCAACTCGTCGGCGAGGCTGTGCCCCTGGACCAGCTCCATCACGAGGTACGGCGTAACGCCGTCCACCCCGACGTCGTACACGGCGACGATGCTCGGATGCGACAGCCGCGCAGCGGTGTGCGCTTCGCGCTCGAACCGCTCCGGTATCGACGGATCCGCGCCGCCCTGGTCATGGAGCATCTTCACGGCCACAGGTCGATCCAGCCGCCCGTCGAAAGCCAGCCACACATCGGCCATACCGCCGCGGCCGATGACCGATCGCAGCTCGTACCGGCCGTTCAACAGACGCCCCACCATGGTGGTTAACCTTGACACAATCGTCCTAATCACCCCATAGGGGCGTCACAACACGTCACGGTGGCCGGACGCCCGACGTCGTCCTGCCCTGGCCGGACAGCCGGGTGGCCACGGATGCTTGATGACGACGAAGCTGCACCGCGACACCAAACCGCTTGGTCAGCACGGTGCTGTTTATCGTTGGCCGATGTCTGACTTGTCGTACGGCGATCTGCTTGCTGACTTCTCCGACGCTCAGCCGTACACCCCGGAAACCGCCGCGAGCGCACCCAGCTCGGCTGGCGTGCATGTGGTGCTCGAGCGGAATGTGGTCGCCTACGTCGGGTCGACGGGCGATCTGCGGCGCCGGCTCCGGCAGCACCTGACCGGCAACCGCGGCTCGTCGGTGCTGCACGACCAGGTCGGCCAGGATCTCGATACGCCCGACCACACTGCATCGGCCGCCGAGATCGCGGCCTGGCTGGGGCAGTGCGCGGTCCGCTGGTACGAGACGGACAATCCGGAGGGCGTGAAGGACACATTGATCCTGGCGTTCAAACCGCGCTTCAATCGGCGGGTGCCGAGCCAAGAGTAGGAAGCCAAGCGCTGTTGAGGGTCCGTGCAGCGAGGCTCATCGACCGGCATAAACCGGCGTTCTACTTCGCGGACGAGGTCATCTGTTGGACCCTCTGCAGCCATTCGCCCTCGAGGATTAGCTGGACCTGGCCCAGGGCGTCGGCTCGTTCCAGTGACCACTCGTCGTCTACCTGGCGCACGACGACGCGGGTGTGGGCGGCTTGGCCGTGCCAGGCGGTGCCACCGCGGGGGACGTCCAGCTTGCGACGTTCGAGCAGGCCGGCCTTCTGCAGGACGGCGCAGGCGGGGCACCGGCCGTCGCGGCTGGCTACGCACCGGCCGCACAGGTTCGTGCCGCACAGGGCGCAGGGGCGGACGGCGTCCAGGCAGGCGCCGCAGGTGGCGGTCAGGCAGGACGAGCAGGTGGACTGCTGCTCGGTGGGGTGGTGCGACCGGCACAGCGGGACCATGCGCAGCGGGCTGCCGGAGACGGCGTCGCGAATGTAGCCGTCAAGCTGCCCAGGCGGAACCTGGTACGCGACGGGAACCAGTTCCCCGCTGGCGAGGCGCCACTGTTCGTCGACATGCAGACCGATGCCACCGTGCAGGTGTTCGATGGTGCGTCGCCGCACGACGCCGAGGAGCGAGCTCGTCAGCGCCTCCGGAAGCGTGCCAGTGAGCGCCGGGGTGTACGGCTCCGCGATACCGACCTCAATGAGGGCAGCTGCCGGCGCTACCGAGGACGTACCTGTCTGGGATTCGGCGTCGAGTGCCAGAACCGGGGTGACTTGGCGCGTGTGCGGCTGGGCGCCGAGAACCGTCGGTCCGCGCAGCCCGGAGCGTGCCGTCATCGTGCTGATCGAGAGCAGGGCGGGCCGGCCGAGCAGGGCCGCGCCCAAGGCTCCACGCCTGAGGTCGTCACGGTCCCAGCTGAGCGGGTGCCAGGTCGGGGGTTTGTCGCCGTGGCGGAGGCCGAGGAGGGCGTGGTCGCCGATCGCGGCGACGACGGCGGTGTACGCGCCGAGCTTGGAGACGGCGACGAGTTCCGGAGCCGGAAGCCAGCCCCGCAGCGCCCAGTCCAGCGGCTCCTGCGGTACACGCCACGCGGCGACCTCGTCGGAGGTCGTGACGCCCTCGCTCCAGCGGCGGACGAGCCCGCGGGCGTCGAGCAGGATCGCGTCCTCGGTACGTTGGCGGCAGATGACGAGTGTCGCCTGGCCGGCGGTTGGTCTCGCCTTGCCGGCGTGGCGCAGCACCGTCTCGCGACGCGAGGCAGGAGTCGCTGTCGGCAGCGGGCCGGCGGCCGTGGCCTCGGACAACTGCTGCTGGGCCTCGGCGAGTGCGGCAGGGTCTACAGCGGCGGCGGTCAGGATGCCGGAGGGGCGAGGCGAATTGCCGGCCTTCCACTCACCGCCATGTTCAGCGAACCAGAGCAGCTGGCTGCTTGGGTGCCGCTCCAGCACCAGTTCATCCGAGTCGTACGAGGGCGTCTGCGCGTCGAGCTGCTGGATGTCGATGTCGCCGGCGCCGATGAGCCGGGCCGCCTGGATACGTGCCTGCAGGACGGGCGCCGGATCGTCCCGCAGCGTCTCCCATGCCAGCACCTTCGTGCCGGAGAACAGCGCCAACTCGGTGCGGTGCTTGCCGACCAGCAGGGCCACGGTGGCGGCCGGGTCGTTTGCCACGAGCACGCTGAGGCCTTCGGCGGCCAGTTCAGCGGGGAGCAGCCGCATGTCGTCCTCGGTCGCCGGGGCGAGCCGGTGGCAGGTCAGGCACATCGTTCCGGCGATGCAGGTGCCGCACATCTTACGGCCGCACAGTGCGCACGCGGAGAGAGATAGGCGATGGGAGCAGTCGCGGCACGAGTGGTCGCCGCACCGATCGCACACGGTGTCGACGATGTCGGTGTACTGGCCGGCCCGGCACACGCCGCACGCAGGGCGCTCGCAGGTCCGGCACGGCATGATCGTTCCGTCGTCGCCGCAGCATCTGCCGTAGGCGAGCATGCAGACGGGGCATGAGGAGCCTCGGGTGCTGTCATGCAGATGCCCTCTGCAGTCCACCGACAATGCGACGTCAGCGGCGGCGTCGTCCTCTGGCGATGCCTGCAGCATCTCGCCGGGCTTCACCAGCGTCCGGTCTGAGAGCAGGTTCGCGTCGACCGGCGCGGCGGGCGCCACCAGATAGCGCCGTGTGGCCTTGCCGTGCGTGGACGACCACTGCTCGTCGACGCTCAGGACGGGCGTCAGCGCGACGAACGACAGCGGCGACAGTTCACGCAGAGCATCACGAAGTTGGACATCGTCGAGGTGGGCGGCCGGGGCCAAGCTGGTACGCCGCTTTCCGGAAGGAATTCGGCCGGTGATCGGCTCGCCCTCCTGCGAGTCGACAAGGTCGACAAGGGCGCGGGAGACGCTGACCTGGCGCTTCACCTGAGTGTCAGGGGCGGCGGGGGTGTACTTGAGCTCATCGGCGCTCGCGCCTGGCCACGGATGCCGCACGACCACCCGGTTGGTAGGCAGGCCGGCATCGGCAACCATCTGGGCCAGCTGTTCCTCGTCGGCGGCGACCGCACCGGCCACCCCGGGGATGAACACCGTCTCGGTGTGGGCGCCGTCGGTGAGGCGGCAGAGGTACGAGCGGTGCACTCCGTCGACGTCGACCGTCACCGGGCCGACCGTCGTGCGGGCAACCGGCCGGCAGTTCGGCGCCACCGCGTGCTCACTCGGCTTCAAGGGCTGGGTGTCGTGCACGGCAAGCGCTGGCCCGCCGGTGCCGTCGTGCCACAGCTCCTCATACACGAACTGCCCGTCGAGCACGTCGACGCGGCGTACCGCGGCGAACGGCATCACGACGACCGCCGGCACCTGCGGCGCCGCCTTTCGCCCGCGGAGCTTGGCCAGCAGGGCCGCGAGCCCGGCGGCGGCTTCTCCATCGACCGGCGGACCGTCGAGATCCGGCAGGCACTCGGCTGCGAGCATGTCGACGTGCGGGCCCTGGTCCTCTGCCGTGGTCCACCACACCGACCGCTCCACCTGCGCCCATACCGCCGCCTCGGTGAGCTCAGCTGCGTCCGGCGCCGCCTCGGCGATCAGGCCGACGCTGGGCGGCAGGCCGAGCCGCGCCGCCAATCCACGCAACCGGACCCGGGCCGGATCGTCCAGGTGTGCATCGGGAACCATGGTGGTCCGGGTGCCGTCGGCCGCGACAAGGATCGCGTGATCGGTCCCGACGAGGACCTGCGCCCCTGCGCCGAGCCGCCAGCCACGTTCCCATGTGCTGTCGAGGTCGGGTGCCCGCTCCGGGCGCCGGCACTCCTCGCACAGCGCACTTCTCTTGCGGCAGCTTCCGCAGGCCATGCGGCCGCATGCCGCGCAGGCGGCCACGGCGAGTCGTGGTCCACAGGCACCGCACCGCTGCCGAGCGCACAGTTCGCAGCTTGCGAGCGCCGCGGCGTCGACGACATGGGCGTCGGCGCACAGGGCCAGCGTCTGCACCGGAGCTCCGGTGGCCTCACAGGTTGGCGTGTGGTCGGCCGGGTCGCCACTCCACGCGTACCGCAATTCCCGCCGGGGGCCGGCAGTGTGCTCCCACTGCTCCACCACGTACAGCTCGTCGGAGCTGTGCACCTCCACCGTGAGCAGCTCGGCCCGCAGTTCGAAGTGCTGCTCGGTGACGGTGGACGCCTTCGCTGCCTGGAGGGCTCGAGTGAGCTGTTCGCGGCGCTCCATCTGCTCGTAGTGGCCACCGCCCCAGGCGTGCCGGGTGCTGGCCTCCTTCAACTGCTGGCTCAGGTTGTCGATCAGCTGCTTACGGGCCTCCTGCTGTCGCTGGCGATCGGCGAGCCGCGCCTGCTTCAGCTCCTCGTTGAGGTGGTTGGCCGCCGCGCGGTCGATGGTTGCCAGGATTTCCGGCTCGGTGAGCTCGACCGGGAGATCGGCGCCGTCCGGCAGCGGATCCCGGTCGGCGCCATCGGCCGGCCGCTGTCCGATGTCGACGGTCACCAGTTGCTGATTGCCAGTTGCGGCGCCCTCCTGGACACGGTAGGTCGCCCGGGCCGACCAGTCGTCGCTTGCTTCGATACGTCGTTCCACCAGGCGGACGTCGGCGGTGTGGGCGACGACGGGTCGCTGGTGGACGCCGGGGATGCGTGGCACGGAGCCGCTCAGATCACCCCGCACGCGCAGCGCCCGCAGCAGCTCGTCGAAGACCTCAGAGCCGACGACGCACAGCTCCGCGTCCGGGTGGGCATCCAGGGCGGCGTTCGTGAATGCCAGGTAGAGCTGTTCCCGGCCGTCCAACGCCTTGGAGAGGTCCCGGGGAAGGGTGACGATGGTGAACCCTTCCGACGGCTGTTCCAGCTGAGCACCGGCCCGGGCGAGGAACTGGCAGACGAACTGTTCAAGGTCCTTCTGCCGTCGGCGCGGCCGGTCCGCCGCTTGCGGCAGCAGTTCCGTCGCCTGCGGCTCGGCCGCCCGGACGGAGCGCTCCGCGCGGTGCTGCGCCAGCCACTGGCTCAGGCTGCTGTCAGCGGTCATCATCTGCATCGCGCGGCTCCGGGCCTGCTCCAGCTGACGCCCCAACTCGTCGAGGCGGTGCTGCATGGAGGCGTCGCTCTTCTGGTACAGCGCCTCCAGCACCCGGTTCTCCATGCTGGAGTCCTGGTCGGCGCCGTCGAGCTCGCCGAGCACGGTGACGACCTGACCGAAGAGCAGCTCGAACATCGCCAGCTTGTCGTGCAGCAGCCGGTAGACCTGCTCGTCGAGGGTGTCGAAGGCGAACAGGTTGGCGATGTGGACGTTGCGTGTCTGGGTGAGCCGGTGGACCCGGCCGATCCGTTGCTCGACCCGCATCGGGTTCCATGGCAGGTCGTAGTTGAGCACACAGTTGCTCACCTGCAGGTTCTGGCCCTCGGCGCCGGCGTCGGTGGAGATAAGCACAGCGGCCTTGCCGGCGCGGAAGCGTGCCACGGATTCGGCACGGGCGGTGTGACTCATGCTGCCGTGGAACGGCACCGCGGTGATGCCCTCAGCGTCAAGCAGCCGCAGCAGGCCGAGCAGCGTGTCGGTGTGCTGGGTGAAGACCAGGACGCGGCCGTGCTCATCGATCCAGGGCCGCAGGATCTGCAACGCGGCCTGTTCGCGGGCCGTGTGGTGGATGTCGCCGGCCAGGTGACCGATCTCGGTGAGCACCTTCCCGACCTGACGGTCGGGGTGCCGCTCCGCCATCCGCAGTGCGCTGCGCGAGACGGCCTGCGGCGACGCGGTGAGCCGCAGTGCGAGCTGCCGCCGGCGCATCGTGTCCCCGGGCGCGGTCATCCGGTTGCGCAGGGTGTCCAGCAGCAGGTCGTACAGCTGGCGCTCGGGCTCGGTGAGCCGCACCCCTCGATCGATCGGTGGCATCCGGTGGACCCGGTCGACCCCTGCCTGCTGGCGTGTTGTCCGCACGACCACGCTGCTGATGAGCTTGCGCAACTCGGGCGCGTTGACCGGGCGGCGCGGATCCTGGTTGTCCACGAAGCGTGACGTGAAGTCGCGCTCGGACAGGAACGTCCCGGGCCGTAGCAGTTCGATCAGCCGGTACAGCTCCAGCAGGCTGTTCTGCACCGGAGTCGCGGTGAGGAAGAGCGTGCGAGGCGCCTGAGCGATGAGCTCTCCAACTACCTCGCGGCCGCGTTTTGCGCCGGCGGTGGCAAGGCGGTGCGCCTCGTCGAGCACGATGAGGTCGAACGGCTCGCCCAGCCGGTGCGCGTTGCGGACCAAGAGGTGCTGCGTCATGATCATCCGGTCGTGCTCGAACGCCGACGGGTCCTGGCCGCTGACGACGGCAACGAACTCTTCGTCGAACTTCTCCAGCAGCTCTTGCCGCCACTGCTCGCGCAGCGGAGCGGGGCAGACGATGAGCACTCGATCGGCCAGCCCTCGCAGCAGGAGTTCCTTGAGGATCAGACCGGCCTCGACGGTCTTGCCCAGGCCGACCTCGTCCGCCAGCACGGCACGGCCGCCCATCCGGGTCAGCACCGTCCGTGCGGCCGCTTCCTGATGCGGCATGTGCTCGATGTGAGCGGCGTCGAGGGCCAGCAGCTCATCGAACTGGTCAAGTGTCGCCAGCCGCTCGCCCTCCAGGCGCATCTCGACCGCGTCGACAGGATCCCAGCCCCGCTCGCGGAGCGCCTTGAGGAGATGGCTTTGTGCCTCCTTGAAGAAGCCGATGTTGCCGTGCCACGTGTACTCCTCGGGCTGCCGCAGGCGGTACCGGCCGCCGCGGGTGGCGCGACGCGCCAGTCGCCGCCGTCCGGAGCGCGCGGGTGCTGCCGGCACGTCAGGCGAGGCGGTCGGCAGCGTCGCCGCAGCGACTGGCCAGCCGGGGGAGGACGTGCCGGAGAAGTTCGTCAGCGGGGCATGCACGACCAGCTCCATCGCGCCATCGGCACGGCGCTCGAGCCGGAGCAGGTCACCGATCCGCGCGGTGTCCTGCAGGTACTCCAGAAGCGACTCGCCGGACAGGTTGCGCCGCCCTGCGGTCCATACGACGGGCAGCTGCTCGCCGTCGACCGTCACCGTCAACGAGGCGGACTGGTCGCCGAGATCGAGTCGTCGCTGCTCGGCGGGGCCGAGCGAGATCTCGCCGGTGTCGAGCATGGCTTCGGTGACCGTCCGCTCGACGCTCATCCGCTCAACCAACTCCGCCTCCGAGTCGCTTCCGTCCCTCAACGGTGATGCTCAATGTGGTGTAGGTCCGCTCGTCGCGCTGCGCCTTCTCCCGGTCGATCAGGCCGCCCTCGAGCAGCGCCGACACCGCGGTGTCCCAGCGACGCTCGGCAGCGCGCAGGTAGCGCAGCGCGCCGAATTGCGGGCAGCGCTGCAGTCCGGCGCCGAGAGGGCGGCCGGCAATCGTCTCTGCGCCGAGGACCGCGGCCTTGAGTCCGCTCTCGCCGTAGCGGCCGACCGGCAGCGCGCTGGCCCACGCCACCGCCTGCAGCACGGTCAGCTCGGCGTTCACCAGATGCTCCGGGTCGGGCACCGCCGAAGCCGGAAGGTCCCGCCCTGCCGACACCCCGCCGCAGTTGTCGCACACCTCATGCCCGGGACCGCAGCGGTAAGAGGGGAACCCGAAGTATTCGACCATCGTCGATCGGCGACAAGTACCGCTCTCCACATAGGACAGCAATGCCTGCAGTTGCGCGCGCTGCCACTGGCTCCACCGGTCAACCTCACGCGACAGCATCCGCGCGTCCACCCGCTCGGACAGCAGCCGCACACGGCGGTAGCGGCGCGACGAGGCGAAGGTGACCAGGCGGTCCAGCGACCAGTCGACCAGGTCTCGTTCCAAGTCGTCGGGATCGATGCCGTGGGCGTCGCGCAGGGCGTCGAAGTCGATGCGGCTGGCGACCTGCGGACGCAGCTTCAACAGCACCGAGAGTTCGCGAAAGCGGCGGCGGGCTGCCATGTCCTCCGGTTCACGTAACCCGACGTGGACGGTCCCACGTGCCGAGCAGTCCGGCCGCTGCTCCAACGCGCCGGTGCGCTCCAGCCAGGCGAGCAGCACGTTGAGTTCATCGGGTTCGACGCCGACAGCGTCGGCGAGCTCCTCCTGGTCGAAGACGACATCGCCGCCGCGATGCTGCTGCCGGGGCAGCAGGCCGAGCAGCATCGTGACCTGGGCAAGCCGTCGCGCTTCGCCGGTGTCGGCGAGGTGTGACCTCCGCCGTGCGATGTCGCCGCCGCTGTACAGCAGCACACACTCACCCGTCAGCTGCGGTGAACGCGCCGCACGCCCGGACTCCTGCACGTACGCGTCGAGCGAGTCCGGCAGGTCGTAGTGCACCACCCAGCCGATGTCCGGCTTGTTCACCCCCATGCCGAACGCCTTCGTCGCCACGATCACCTGCGTCGTGCCGGCCAGGAAGTCGTCCTGGACGGCCTCACGCTGCTCGGGCACCATCCCCGCGTGGTAATGCCGGGCGCGGACGCCGGCACGGCGCAGCAACGCGGCGACCTCTTCGGTGACCGCGCGCCGCGACGCGTACACGACGCCGGGGACACCATCCATGGCGGTGACAACGCGCAGCAGCTCACGAGCCCGATCCCGCTCACCGGTCACCTTGACCACACGGAAGCGCAGGTTAGGGCGGTCCGCGGGCCGGCTGACGGTCACTGGTCGATCCAGCTCGAGGGTCTGGCCGATGTCCTGCGCGACCAGCGGCGTGGCGGTCGCGGTCAGCGCCATCCTCGGCGCTCGGCCGAGGTGGGCGACGGCCGTCGAAACCCGCCGAAACTCTGGCCGGAAGTCGTGTCCCCAGTCGCTGACGCAATGCGCCTCGTCCACCACCAGCGCTGCAAGATCCTGGCGCTCCAAAGCGATCCGTAACACCGGGTCACGGACGAGACGCTCCGGCGAGACGTACAACAGCCGCACCTTGCCGGCGGCGAGATCGCGGACGATCTCCGTCCGGACCGTCGACGGCGTCGACTGGGTGATGCCCTGGACGCCCCGCAACCCGCGGCGACCACGCAGGTCATCCAGCTGATCCTTGATCAGTGCCACCAATGGGCTGACCACGACGGTCGCCCGGTCCTGCGGGCGCAGCAGCGCTGGAAGCTGGAAGCACAGCGACTTGCCCATGCCGGTCGGCAGAATGCCCACCGTGTCAGCACCGCCGAGCTGCGCTGTCATCAACCGCAACTGCTCGTCGTGCAGCTCTTCGATGCCGAACAGGCGGCGGGCGGCCTCCCGCAGTTTCGCCTCAGGGTCCTCGCCCTCGTGTAGCCGCAACTCCGCGAGCGCGGCATCCACATCGTTGCCGGCAAGGGCGAGCGCTTCAGCCAGATCAGGCTCTTCGCCCGTGACGAACCGCACCGCGAAACGCCACGCATCGTCGCGGTCCTGCGCGTGGTACACCTGTGGGCCGGGGAGCGTCTCCAGCAGCATCCGGTTGGCGGTGCCAGGGGACTGCATCCGCCGGTCGGCGATCAACGCCACGCCACGATCGGCCTCACCCCGGATCAGACGACCGAAACCCTGGGCGAGCAGGATCGCCGTCTTCGGGACCACGTACTCCAGGAATGGGTCACCGCCGCGATCGGCGATGGCGCGGACCCGGGCCGCCACGACCGGATCGTCCGGATGCGGATAGGGCGGCTTCTCGATGACCAGGTAGCTCAGCGTTTCCCCGGGTGCGTCGAAGCCCTGCCAGTACGAGCGCACGCCGTACACGACCGTGCCGAGATCCCGGCGGAACCGTTCGGCGATCTCCGCCGATCCTGCCTCTCCCTGCACCATCAGGCTCACACCGCGCTGCTCCAACGCGTCGCGCCGCTCACGGACCAGGTCCGCGACCGCCTCCATCCGGCGCCGGGCCGCGAACAACGTGAGCGCTCTGCCGCCGGTGAGGGACAGCAGGCCGACCTGGTCGCGGGCGAACTCCTCGATGAACTCCTGCTCCTGAGTCGGCACCGGCGCCGGAAGATGATTGGTGAGCACCACCGCCGACTGCCGTTCGTGATCGAACGGGCTGCTGAGCTGCCGCCCCTCGAAGACGGCCGGATCGAGCGCGCCGGGCTCAACGGTGATCCCCAGCCGGGTGCCGAGATATTCGAAGGTGCCCCCTGCGGTCAACGTCGCGCTCGTGAGCGTGACACTGCGCGCCGCCCGGACGATGCCGCCCGCGAACGCCGACCCGACCTCGATCGGGATACACGAAAATGTCCAGTCCGTGAGGTCGTCGACACCGGACAGCAGGTAAACCCACAAGTGTTCATCGGGCAGGCTGCGCAGACGAGCCAGGATCTCGCCGGCTTCCCGGACGGCACGAGCGGTGGCGGCCGTCCGGATGGTTGTGACGCGCGCCAGCATCCGCTGCCGGGCGCCGTTGGGAGCGAGAGCCCGGACGGCGCTTTCGACCGCGTCCACCTCATGCTTGACGTCGTGCAGGCAGTCGCCGAATTTTCGGACCGCCTCGGCGAGCTGCCGGTACTCGGGACGGCTGCGCACAACGCCCAGCCGGAGCACCGTGGAGCGCCCGGCCCCGCCGTACTCGTGCAGGTAGCCGGTCACCGCGGCAGTCAGCTCGTCTGTCTCACGTCGCAGCTGGTTGGCCAGGACCCGAAGGTTCCGTCCTCCGGGAAGCTGCACACCGGCACGGGCCAGACGGCGCACGTGCCGATCCAGACCCGTCCGGCCGTCCAGCCTGGCGGCAAGGCCATGCAGCTGTGGCGATCCGACCGCCTCGGTCCAGGCGGCGGTGAGTGAGTCCTCGAGGTCATGAGCCTCGTCGAACACGAGGTCAGCGCCGGCGGGTGACAACAGGTCACCCGGACGGTGGCCCTGCTGCGCGAGCTTCGCCCACGTCGCGATCAGCGCATGGTTGACCGCCACGACACCCGGTCGCTCGCGCACGCCGGCGAGCCGGGTCATTAGCGGGCACTGCGCCGCCCATGCGCAGTCGAACCGTTCGCAGGAAGGGGCGTCGGTGCGCAGCGCCTCCCGCGCGGCCCGATAGTCGGCCCGTGTGCTCACCACGTCGGCATCGGCGACGTCGTCCCAGATGCCTGCCTCCGAGGTCGCCAGCGCCCGGACCGCGACCGCCAACGCCAGCCAATGGTCGGCGCCGGCGTCTGCCTCCGATGCTTCCAGGTTGACCGCGACTTCACGCGTGCACAGGTAGTTGGCCACTCCGAACAACTGCCGGAACGGCGCGGCGAACATGCCCTGCTGCTGCATCCTGGCCACGTCCCGGCGCAACTGCTGCTGCAGCACCTTCGTCGCGGTGGCGACCACGACGGGACGCGCTGCCCGTGCTGCCCGGCCGGCGGCCGGTGCCAGGTAGGCCAGGGACTTTCCCGTGCCCGTCGGCGCCTCGATGGCGAGCAGACCTTGATCGTCCAGTACCTCGGCGATCGTCCTCGCCATCTCCTCCTGCGACCGGCGGGCGGTGAATCCCAGCTTGTCGAGGTGAGCAAGGACCTGGCGTACTGCGTCACGTGCTCCAGACGGTGCCGAGCTCACAGCCGGCGGGGTCAACAGCGGGTCGGTGGCGCAGGACAGTCCGTCAGTCGCGCCCTGCGGAAGTGGTACGTCCGGAAGAACCCGGGCGAGATCCAACCCACCCGCTACCAGGCAGGCACGCGCCAGTCGCCAGGATGCGTCGGCCGGATCGACCTTCGCCAGCAGCGCCCGCAGGCATTCCGCGGCGGCCTGTGCCTGATCGAGAAGACCATCCCCATAGGTCACGCCGAGGGTGGCGCACAGGTCGCTCAGGCGACTGGCCGGCCGGGCGGGTTCGTGCAGGAGCGCCAGCAGCCGGAGATCGATGAGTGCGCTCGGCAGGGCAGCAGTGAGAGCCGCGTATGGGCTGGTCGGAAGATCTGACAGCCCGAAGCCCACCGCGGCCGAGGCGCCCTCGGCCAGTTTCCGCAACGGGCCGGCCTGGTCGCCGTCGCCGGGCAGGCATGCGCTGCTGGTGTCGTCCAGCCGGATGACCGCAAAATCCCGGACCGTCTCGTGCTCGTTGCGCAGCGGCCCGGCAGCCAGTACCACCAGGTCGCTCACCGCGATAGGCGGCGCAGCTGCGACCGTCAACCACGCGGGCATCCCGTCGCCCTCGGCCTCGGTGGGGACATCGGGAGGTGTCGGAGGCTCAGGCGCGACGCGGAGGGTCGGGATGATGAGCCGACCCATGTCGTCGCGGCCGAACGCGTCCGGGAAACGTTCCGGCAGACCTGCGAGTCGTGGCGGCCCCAGAACGATTCCACTGTCCCGGAGCGCGGCCGCGAGGTCCTCCGGCGAGAGCGGTCCTCGCTGCGTCAGCAGGTCGCGCGCCAACCCGAGGTTCGGGGGCAACAAGCCGCGCAACCTTCGCCCCCTTGCATGAGCACGCCGTCGCTCTGGTGCATCGCCCTGCGCCCCGCCGACATGAGCAAATGGCGTGGGCCGACGCGGACAGCACGCTGGCTCAGGGGGATTGGTAAGGCACGGTGCCCCAGAGGCCCCTAACATAGGGACTACTGTGCCGGTCTCGGATCATCCGGATGGGTAGCGTTTGAAACCGTCTGTGACCGGGCGTTGAGGCATTTTTGGTTGATCATTGCCTGGTTGTGTACCGCCATTCACAGCCGACCGGACGATTGTTTCCGGCCGGCGGCGGCGCCGTTCAGGCGTCCTCCAAATCCTCCGGCAGCAGGGTGGTCAGCGCTTCCCTGTCCATGTTGGCGGTGCCGCGCAGGCGCATCGCCTGGCGGCCGGTCATCGACTCCAGGAGCTGTCGGGCGGCGCGGGCGTTGCCGAAGGAGTCGTCGGGTTCGCTGGTGTCCGACGAGCGGGCGTCGAGCGCTGCCCGTACAGCTGCCAGGGTCTGCGGTGGGCACTGGTAATGCTGTTCGGACGCCATCCGGTGGAAGATGGCGACCAGCTCGTCGACGGTGTACTGGGCGAATTCGATCCGCCGGCCGAACCTGCTGCGCAGTCCCGGGTTGGTGATCAGGAAGCGGTCCATCTCGGCCGGATAGCCGGCGACCACCACGACGACCTCGTCCCGGTGGTCTTCCATCAGCTTCACGAGCGTGTCGACCGCTTCCCTGCCGAAGTCGTGACCGGGACCGTGGTGTGCGGAGAGCGTGTAGGCCTCGTCGATGAAGAGGACGCCGCCGCGGGCCTCCTCAAACCGTGAGGTCGTCTTGAGCGCGGTCTGGCCGACGAACCCGGCGACCAGGTCGGCCCGGCTGACCTCCACCATGCCGCCGTCGGCGAGGACGCCGAGCGCGGCGAGCAGCCGACCGTACAGGCGGGCGACCGAGGTCTTGCCGGTGCCCGGCGGGCCCACGAAGATCAGGTGCCGGCTCAGCGGCTGCGCAGGCAGTCCGAGCGCGGCACGGTGCTGGGCCATCTCAACCTGCGCGACCAGCGTCGCCACTTCCCGCTTGACCGCGCCGAGGCCGACCATCGCGTCGAGTTCGGCGAGGAGCCGCTGCGTCTCCTCCTGGTCGGCGACCCCCACTCCAGCGGCGATGCCCGAGGCTGCTCGCGCCGCCGTCACGTCCTCGGGCAGCAACGTCGTCAACGCCGCCACGTCATAGGCGTCGTTGCGGGCTGAACGGCGAGCCAGGTTCTCCCGCATCGCCTGGAACAGCATCCGGGCCGCTCGCCCATTGCCGAAGTTGGCGGCGCGGCTGAGCTGGATCAGCGTCGCGGTCAACGCGGCGCGGGTCTCGCCGGGCACGACGTAGTCCTCGTCCACCGCGAACTTCTCGACGATCTCGACGAGTTCCTCGACCGTGTAGTGCGGAAAGTTGATCGTCGTGGTGAACCTGCTTCGCAGGCCAGGGTTGACGTCCAGGAGCTTGCGCATCTCGTTCGGGTAACCGGCCATGATCACGATGACCTCGTCCCGGCGGTCCTCCATCAGCTTGATGAGCGTGTCGATCGCCAGCCGGCCGAAGTCGTTGCTCTCCTCGTTGCCGCTCGCGGGCGCGAGCGCGTAGGCCTCGTCGATGAAGAGGACCCCACCCCGAGCACGCTCGAACGCGGCGAGCGTGCGCTTCTCCGTCTCACCGATGTGTGAGCCGACCAGCTTCGCCCGATCCGCTTCTTCGACGTGGTCGCGCGCGATGAGGCCGAGGGCGGAGGCGATCGCCGCATAGCGCCGCGCCACCTCGGTCTTGCCGGTGCCCGGCGGTCCCGTGAAGATCAGGTGCCGCTCCAACGACACCGGCGTCAGCCCACGCTCGGCCCGGCGCCGCTGGTAGTCGGCGAAGTCGACCAGCTTGCGCACCTCCTCCTTGACCCGACCCAGGCCGATCATCGCGTCGAGCGCAGCGAGTGCCGTGTCGAGGTGGGGGCCCTGCTCCGCGGGCGCGGCCTGGTCCGAGTTCTGTGTCGCCGCTGTACTGCTGGCTTGACCGCCCGCCGGGCTGGAGTGGGCGCCGCCGTTCACCGGTCCGCCCCTGCCCGCGCCGCCGTTCACCGGTCCGCTCCTGCCCTGGCCTGCGGGCGCTGACTCGCGCGCCCCCTCGGGCAATGGGCCGACGTGACGTGCGAACGTGACCGGTTCGCCGCCCCTGAGCCAGACGTCGTCCTCGGCGTTGCCGGTGGCGGTGCAGTCCGTCACCTCCATCTCGCCGCACGCGTCGAACTGGATGCCGTCGCGGCGGTTACCGGTGGTGGCGCACCGGATCAGCTCGCCGCTCGTGCCAGCGCCGACGTAGATGCCCACGATGCTGTCGGTGACGCTGACACCGGTCAGCGTGGCGCGCGCATTGCTCAGGGCGATGCCCGTCTGCCCGCCGGAGTTGATCCGTACGTCGTTGGCGACCAGCCGGGCACCCTGCACGACGATGCCGGACCCCTCGGCCCGCTCGATGCTCACGCCGGACATGGTCGCGGCGCCCTGGGAAAGGACGACGCCGACGCCGACATCGCGCAAGGCCAGGGTGTCCAGCCACACCTCGGCCGTCGGCCCCTGGATGCCGACCGCCGGCACACTCTTGTCCGCGACGTCGCGCACCGTCCAGTGGGAGTACCTTCCCTTGGCGTTGGTCACGCCCAACGCCTGGGAGGCGACCGACTCCATGGTCACGTGCTGCATCACAGGTGCCGCGTCGCCGCTCACCTGTACCCCCAGGCCGTTGATGCGCCGCAGCTGGACGTGCTCGAACCGGGGCGTCGCACCCGCTTCGACCGCGATCGCGCTGGCTCCATCGACCTGCTCGACGGTGCACTCCTCGAACGTGCCGGCGGCGCCGCGGACCACGATCGCCTGCGCGGCGAGCTCACGCAGCCGCGCCCGCCGCACGACCGGCCTGGCGCCGTTCGCCACCATGATGGCCGGCATCTTGCTTCCGGTGACGGTCACATCGACGCACTCACCAGAGGCGCCGTTGTGCCAGTACAGACCGTTGCCGGCCGCACCGGTGACGGTGCAGGCGGACACCGCGACCGCCGCGTTGTCGGCCATGATCCCGCTCACCCCGACAGGGCCGATCGTGCACCGCTCGACGACGCCCTTCCCGTCGCGGACCTGAATACCGTCCGCCGCAATCGAACGCAGCGAGCACCCACGCACGGTGGCCGCACCACCCCGGACGAAGACAGCCGAAGCGACGCCCTCCAAGTGGCTGTCCTCGACGAGGATCTCGCCGGCGTCAACCAGTACCGTGGCGAAATCCCGGTCGTCACCAGCGATCGACAGCCCGCTCAGGACCGACGAGCCACCACGGACGTGAACGGCCGCTCCCCGCGCCGACCGCCACCGCACAGAACCGGCACCGTCACGGGCCTGGATCCGAACCGCTCGGGTCAGCACCACCGACTCCTGGTAGTCACCTGGTAGGACCAGCACCGTCGCCCCTGGCGGCGCGGCCGCGATCGCCGCAGCGATCGACGGATACTCACCCGGCCAGCCCCGCGCGACCCGCAGCACCACACTCATTCTGTGCCCCTCCCGTGCGCCGCACTGTACCGGGACACGGCCACCTGTGCCCGCCACCGCAAGCTCAGGCACGGGCACTCAACCATCGATTGGAGACGGCGGTCTCCCCCGCAGCGCCGACTACTAGAGACCTTTCGGGGTCAGGGTTTGGGTTGCTCCTTCTTTGTGGGTGATCGCTCTGGCCTGTGGCGGCGGTGTGCTGGGGGTATGCGGTACGGCGATGGCGGTGGTCTGAACTCGGCTGCGCGGGAGCGGCGGGAGTTGGTGCGTCGTCGGGCCGGGGAGCTGTTCGCGGAGGGCGTCACGGCGTTGGGCGTGGCTGCTGCGTTGGAGGTCTCGGCGAACAGCGCGT